>NZ_JAXBLY010000009.1:0-163911 GCF_033963925.1 Rossellomorea sp. YZS02
TTTTACTTTTTGTAAAATTTCACCGGCTTTTTCATTTCAGAGGAGGGTTTTGTCCCAGCCTCTTTTTTTTTGAGTTATAAGGACATGATTAAGCAGCACCCGAGTGAACAACCTCTTATCAAGTTAGCATATGTAGGCTGAAAGAATTGAAATGTCAGACTGTTTAGGGAAAATAAGTCGAATGAACTACTGGCAATCGTTCTTTTGGTATTGTCATCTATTGTACGGATAGTACAATAAAGTTACAACAATATTACGACTCATTTCGACATAGAGAGACTAATGTTTCCAGATTGAAAGAATAATGCATTCACCTGAAGAAAGGTGATGTTTTTCTTGTGCCATTTTAAAAGTATTTATGCTGGTGACGTTTTTGAACCCACTACCTCTTGTAACGTTAATGTAACAATAAAAGTAAAATATATTTATTTATGTTAAAAACAACCATGGGAATTTAAGGGATAAAAGTGAATTAAAAGTCACGAAATTGATGATTATCCATCTCTTTCAAGAAAATTTACGGAATATTCATAGACACTAATGTTGCTAAACATTACAATAAATACTGTTGTATGCTAAATATGTCAAAAATAGTTGATTCATGTCAAAATACGGATAGAGGTGCCTACCATGAAACTTTTTTCCAATACAATCAATACGCTGGAAAACGGGCTGAATTATGCCTCATTAAATCAGAAAGTCATTTCTCAAAATATCGCGAACGCTGATACTGCAAATTATAAAGCAAAAGAAGTAGAGTTTAAGACGTTTTTTGATCAGTCCCTTCAACAATTTGATGCTAAGAGAACAAATCAACGCCACTTCTCCTTTCGTTCTGATAGTCAACATCCTTCAGTCAAGACGAAGTCAGCATTTCAATATAACCATAATGGCAATGGAGTGGACATGGATCAGGAAATGTCAGAGATGGCAACGAACCAGATTTATTTCAATGCCCTGACTGACAGGATAAATGGAAAGTTTAACAGTCTCCAATCAGTCATAAGAGGAGGAAAATGATCATGACCTTGTTTACGGGTATGAATACAACCGCTTCCGCACTTACCGCCCAACGGTTAAGAATGGATGTCATTTCATCGAATATGGCGAATGTCGACACAACAAGAGGGAAAATGGTGGATGGCGAGTGGCAGCCGTACCAAAGGAAGTCTGTGGTAATGGAGCCGAAGGGAAATCAGTTTTCATCTTTCTTGAACCAGGCGATGAATACGAGAGACGGTCACACAGCCGGAGGCGTGCAAGTATCAAGGATTGAGGAAGATGAACAAACTCCATTTAAAATGGTCTATGATCCAGAACATCCCGATGCAAATGATGAGGGATATGTCAGTCTGCCGAATGTCGATCCATTGAGAGAGATGGTGGACCTTATTTCAGCAACGCGTTCGTATGAAGCAAATGTAACTGTCTTTAATGCAAATAAAGCGATGTTAATGAAGTCATTAGAAATTGGTAAATAGAGAGAGGTTTTAATTCTATGGCAATTCATCAAATTAATTCGATATCACCTGGGATTATTAGTCCGTCACTTGCAAAAAAAAATAATTCCCCTGCAGATGGATCCGGGAATTTCAGTCAGTTATTAAAAAATTCAATCGATGAAGTCAATAAGATGCAGGTGCAGTCGGATCAATTAACGGAAAAACTTGTCAGGGGTGAAAATGTTGACCTTCATCAAGTGATGATTGCTTCACAAAAGGCGAGTATCACCCTGCAAACGACGATGGAAGTGCGTAACAAAGTAGTGGAAGCCTACCAAGAGATTATGAGAATGCCAATGTAGTAGACTCATGCAGTCGAGTACCGGAGGATTGTAATGAATGAATCGTTTAAGAAATATACAGAACAGATAAAGACGTATTGGACAAGTAGAACCAGAAAACAAAAAATAAGTATGGGATCCATCTTCCTGCTATCAGTCATACTTATCGGGGCGATGAGTTATTTTACAACAAGAACGAAACTCGAACCTTTGTATAGTAATTTGTCTCCATCTGAAACGGGAACCATTAAAGAAAATTTGGATGGCAGAGGAATCCCTTCTGAAATTACTGATAGTGGATCGACCATCATGGTACCAAAGGAACAAGTGGATACCCTGAAAGTTGAACTTGCAGCAGAGGGGATCCCCAACTCCGGAAGCATCGACTACACCTTTTTTAGTCAAAATGCCGGGTTCGGTATGACAGATAATGAATTTAACGTTATGAAGCTGGATGCCATGCAAACTGAATTGGCGAATTTGATGAAGGGAATTGATGGAATCCAGGATGCTAAAGTCATGATTAATCTTCCAGAGAAAGAAATTTTCTTAAGTGATGATGTTCAAAATGCATCTGCATCCATCGTGTTGGATACAAAGCCTGGTTTCACTTTTGATCCGAAGCAAATCAAATCACTTTATCACCTTGTTTCGAAAAGTGTCCCAGACCTCCCTACTGAGAATATCGTCATCATGAATCAATATTTTGAGTATTTTGATTTAGAATCTGAAAATAATTCTACGGGAAGCGGTAATTTTGCTCAACAAATGAATGTAAAGAAAGAGGTTGAGCGGGATATTCAACGACAGGTACAGAATATGCTCGGTACACTGATCGGTTTTAACAAGGTAGTGGTTTCCGTTACCACTGACATTGACTTTACCCAGGAAACCAGTGAAGCAAACATAGTGGAGCCTGTCGATAAAGAAAACATGGAAGGTATCGCTGTCAGTGCACAGCGAATCACTGAAACCTTCTCTGGAGAAGGAGCCAATCCAGGAGGCACTGCAGGAGCGGGAGATGGGAATGAACCGACCAACAGCGGGGTTACATACGGTTCCAGCTCAGAATCTAATGGTGACTATGAGCGAATGGAAGAAACGATTAACAGCGAAGTTAATCGCATAAAAAAAGAAATCGTAGAAAGCCCATATAAAATAAGGGATCTTGGGATTCAAGTCATGGTGGAACCGCCTAACCCAGAAGAAAAAACGTCATTACCGCAGGATCGGGTCGATGATATACGCCAAGTATTGTCTACGATCGTCCGAACGTCCATTGACAAAGATGCAAACCCTGAACTGACAGACGAAGCAATCCAGGATAAAGTGGTAGTCTCTGTCCAACCATTTAATGGAAAAGTGGATGCCCCATCTAAAGTGAAACCTTTCCTGCCATGGTGGACATACGTTATTGGGGGCATTCTGCTAGTGGTGATTCTCCTATTGGTATTTTTCTTAATGCGATCCCGTAAGAAAGATTCGTTGGAAGAAATGGAATACGAAGAAACAAGGGAGCCTGTGCATATACCCGATATCGAGCCAAAAGAAGAAACAGAGGGCTCGATTCGCAGGAAGCAGCTTGAAAGAATGGCTAAAGATAAACCAGATGAATTTGCGAAATTGTTACGCACCTGGTTAGCAGAGGATTAGGAGGGATGAACATGGTTAGAAGAGAGAAAGGCTTAACAGGTAAACAAAAGGCAGCCATTCTCCTGATCTCCCTTGGTCCTGATGTTTCTGCATCTGTGTACAAGCATTTGTCGGAAGAAGAAATCGAGAAATTGACTTTGGAGATTTCTGGAGTGAAGAAGGTAGAAACGGAAGCGAAGGAAGAGATTTTAGAAGAGTTTCATCATATTGCCATCGCCCAGGACTATATTTCCCAAGGTGGGATCGGCTATGCCAAAACTGTATTGGAAAAGGCGCTGGGTTCTGATCAGGCTTCAGCCATCATAAATCGCCTGACCTCATCATTGCAGGTCAAGCCCTTTGATTTCGCAAGGAGAGCGGATGCTGCTCAAATTCTTAATTTCATCCAAAACGAACATCCTCAGACGATTGCTCTGATTCTGTCTTATCTTGACCCACAGCAGGCAGGCCAGATCCTCTCTGAACTACCACAGGAAGTCCAGGCGGATATCGCAAGACGTATTGCAGTGATGGATGGTACTTCTCCAGAAGTGATCAGCGAGGTTGAAGCCATTCTCGAGCGTAAACTCTCAGCGACAGTCACTCAGGATTACACCCAAACCGGTGGAGTGGAAGCTGTAGTAGAAGTGTTGAACGGGGTGGATCGTTCTACAGAGAAAACGATCCTTGATGCCTTGGAGATTCAAGATCCCGAATTGGCAGAGGAAATTAAAAAGAGAATGTTTGTCTTTGAAGATATTGTTACCCTGGACGGACGCTCCATTCAAAGGGTCATACGTGATTGTGATAATGAAGATCTTCTTTTGTCGCTTAAAGTATCAAGTGACGAAGTGAAAGAAGTGGTCTTCAGGAACATGTCCAATCGTATGGTTGAAACCCTCAAAGAAGAGATGGAATTCATGGGGCCGGTGCGTTTGCGTGATGTAGAAGAAGCTCAGTCACGGATTGTAGCAGTAATAAGAAGATTAGAGGATTCAGGTGAAATCATCATTGCCCGTGGTGGAGGGGACGATATTATTGTCTAGGATCATAAAGTCTACTTTAGCTCAAAGTGATGGGGAAAACCAAAAAGTCATTTCCCTCAAGAAATTCAAGCCAACAGGTGAGGCAACCCCAGAGGAGAGTATGCTCATTGGAAATGCTTCTCTGCGTAGAGATCAGATCATAGAGCAAGCGACCATTGAAGCAGAGAGAATCATCGGGGCAGCCAGGGAAAATGCCGAAAAAGAACAAGAGCGCTTGCTGTATGAAAAGGAAAACTGGATAACAGAACGTGAGCAGCTTATGCAGGAGGCTTATAACGCAGGGTTTCTTCAAGGAGAAGAAGAAGGAAAAAGGAAAGGCTACGAAGAATATCAGGCCAAACTGCAGGAAGCCAATACAATAGCCGACTGGAACAAGGAACAATATGAAGATTATATCCAGAGGGCAGAGCAAGTGATTCTCAGCCTTGGGCTCACAAGTGCAGAGAAAATCATGAATCAAAAGCTTAATGAAGAACCAGATGTATTCCTATCTATCGTAAAACGGGGGTTGAAGGAAGTGAGGGATTTACCACACATCCAAATACATGTTCACCCTTCCCGACATGTGCTTCTTGCACAGAATAAATCAGAACTCGAAGTGATGTTCCCGACCGATATTCAATGCTTCATTTATGCAAACGAAGATCTCGGACCGGATGAATGTTACATTGAAACCAATCAGGGACGGGTCATGATCAGCATCGATTCTCAATTAAATGAATTAAAGCTGAAGCTACACCATCTCCTGGAAGGTGATTCGGGATGAAAGCAGCAGATCTTATAGCACATATCCCCCACATTCCGACTTTCAAGAAGTATGGAAAAGTGAAGCGGGTTGTAGGGTTGATGATCGAGTCACAAGGTCCTGAAAGTTCTGTAGGCGAAGTGTGTCACATCCATATTATCTCCCGGGGCAAGCAAAAAGTGATCCAGGCGGAAGTTGTCGGCTTTAATGATGATTTAGTCATCCTTATGCCCTACACAAACATGCAGGATATTTCACCAGGAAGTCTAGTAGAGGCAACATCAAAGCCTTTGGAAATCAAGATTGGCCCATCTTTAATTGGAAAAGTGATCGATTCCCTGGGACACCCCCTCGATGGCAGTCAATTACCGTCAGGGTTAAGCACAACTTATACGGAACAGGAACCACCTAATCCCTTATCCAGACCTCCAATCGATGAAAAAATGGAGGTTGGTGTCAAAGCCATCGACAGTATGTTGACAGTTGGAAAGGGACAGAGAGTTGGGATTTTCGCCGGTAGCGGTGTCGGAAAAAGTACATTGCTAGGAATGATTGCGAGGAATACGAAAGCGGATTTGAATGTGATTGCACTTGTAGGAGAGCGTGGCAGGGAAGTGAGAGAATTCATCGAAAGAGATTTAGGTGAAGAAGGGCTTAAACGAACCATTGTTGTGGCCGCTACATCTGACCAGCCTGCACTCATGAGAATAAAAGGAGCATTCACAGCAACTGCGATTGCGGAATATTTCCGTGATAAAGGCATGGACGTCATGCTGATGATGGATTCTGCCACCAGGGTAGCCATGGCACAGAGGGAAATCGGACTGGCGGTGGGGGAGCCACCTACTACCAAAGGATATACTCCATCAGTCTTTGCGATATTACCAAAGTTACTCGAAAGAACAGGAACCAACCTTAATGGGAGCATTACGGCATTTTATACGGTCCTGGTTGATGGTGATGACTTAAATGAACCCATCTCGGATACAGTGAGGGGGATACTCGATGGTCATATCGTACTGGACCGTCAAATTTCTAATCGAGGGCAGTACCCGGCAATCAATATTCTTAAAAGTGTCAGCAGATTGATGAATCACCTGGCTTCAAAAGAACATTTACATGCTGCCACCAGAATTAGGGAGTTATTGAGTACGTATATGAATTCGGAAGATTTGATTCAAATCGGAGCCTATAAAAAAGGGACCTCCCGTGAAGTGGATGAAGCCATTAACTATTATCCGGGAATCATTTCTTTCCTGAAGCAAGGGGTATATGAACAGATATCTCTTCCTGCAAGTGTTAATGAGCTTATCAAGCTATCGGAAAAAGGTGGATGATTCAAATGAGTTATCAGTATAAGTTCCAAAGGATTTTAACGTTGAAAGAAAAAGAAAAAGATGAAGTACAGGAGATGTACAGGGGATCAATCGAAAAATTTGAAAAAGTTGCCGAGAAGCTTTATGAATTTTTGAAAAAGAAAGAGTCCCTTGAGAATCTACAGGAAACAAAATTACAGGGTGGATTATCTGTTCAGGATATTCGTCACCATCAACAATTCATCACCAATCTTGAGAAAACCATTTCTTATTATCAGGATCTCGTGATACAAGCGAGAAATCGGATGAATTGGTACGAAGAGAAGCTAGTGGATATGAATGTTGAAGTCAAGAAATATGAAAAGATGAAAGAAAAAGATTTTAAGCGTTTCCTGGAGAATATCCAATTTGCAGAAAATAAGCAGTTAGACGAAGTGTCCGTCGCCCAATATATGAAACGGGGAGTAAGGTGATTTCATGGCAAAGGTAATAGAAGAGGAAAAGAAAGATTCGTACAGTCGTTTTCAAAGATTCATTTTCATCATCATCATTCCTCTCTTGTTTGCAATCACCTTCGCGTTGGTCATCATGACGTTTGCAGGGATCAATATTTTTGAAAAGGCACAATCATTAAGCTCGGAAATTCCTTTCCTGGCCAAGGTCATCCCTTCAAATGATGTTGAGGACCAAAAACAATTACAAGAGAAGATTCTCACTTTAAATGCCACCATTGAAGATCAAGAAGCTAAAATGGCCCAGCTTCAAAGCGAATTGGATCAAAAGGATAATCGTAACGAACAACTCCAGGCAACCATTCAGCAGCAGAAAGGGGAGCTTGAAGAACTACGTCAGATTGGTGAAGAAAACAAGCGTGCATTTAAAGAAGTCGTAAGCACATTCGAAGCGATGTCTGCAAAGAGCGCAGCCCCTGTTCTCATGGAGATGGAAGATGAAGAGGCGATGAAGATTCTTTCTAGCATCAAACCAGATACGCTTGCAGATATACTGGAAAAAATGCCACCGGAAGATGCTGCAAGATATACAGGGCTTCTTTCGACCGATGAATGAATTAGCTTGTATGTAAAGGAGGTGACATGATGGAAATAGGAATCGGTGTTCAGAGGGTAAATTCAATAAAAGTCTCGAGCCAGGAGTCGACGCTTCCAAAGGCAGATATTGAAGGATTCTCTAGCCATCTTCTGGGGTTTGTTTCCAATCAGAATGTAATGAAGACCCCAATAACGAAGCAAGATTCAGAGACCTTTCTCATTAACCTCGAAGATCTTATTGGTAGTGTTGATCTTGCAGGTATCGGTCTTACGTCTCAGCAGATAGATGATCTGGCAAAAGTAAAAGAGCTGGATATAAGTCAGATCGCTGAAATGATAGGTGTGAATGTAGAGGAAATCAAAGCACTTTATTCTGAACTGCAAACTGCGATATTAGGAACGGAGACAGCAGGACCTCAGGCTGATGGAGAAGACGATTATGACATCCTGCTTGCAACACTGCAGCTTCTGCAATCTCACATTACGAATGATATAAAAGGCTTGATGAAGAAAGATAACCCCCGAGGACAGGGAGAAGGCCAGGGGCGTGTAGAGGATGTCATCAGACTGGCTAAGGTGATTGAATTATTCACTCAAAGTCGTGATATGCACATCACGGAAGCATCAAAAGCAAATGAACTTAAAGAGCTGATGAAGAACCTGCAAAAAGGAATTGAAAGTATATTAACAGGAATGGTTAATCAATCAAAGGATTGGTCACGTCTCCTAAAAGAAGCTTATACCCGCCAAGCGTTTGAAGCGGATACCCAACCTGCTGAAGCAGAGGCAAACGCCATAGAAAAGAAAAGCATCCAAGTACAGGGGAATCAAGTTCACTTTTCCCTTCCCAAGATTGAAACATTTTCAATGAACCTTGCGCCAAATAATAAGTCCCTTCAATATGAGCAATTTGTGAAAGAATTCCAGAATATTCTCAGTAAGTCCAACATGGTGTCTCAGCCAAACATGAGTAAATTATTGATTAAACTCTACCCGGAGCAATTAGGATCATTAAGAATTGAGCTTCTTCAGCACAACGGTGTGATGACAGCCAAAATATTGGCTTCAACCTCCAATGCAAAAGAAATGCTGGATTCTCAAATTCAAGGCTTGAAGCATGCGCTTTCGTCTCAGAATCTGCAGGTGGAGAAGATAGAGATATCGCAGACACTCTCAGACACGGAGCGACAGAATAAAGGGCAATCGCAGCAACAGTCCTCACAACATCATAAACAGCCACAATCTGAACAACCTGGCATGACCCAGGAAGAAGGGGAGCAATCCTTTAAGGATTACCTCGTAAATACCGAAATATAGGTGATGACATGACGAAAATCGATCCGAATTTACTGTATTCCACCCTTCAAACGAAGCAACGTGAAGGAGGAAAGGACATTTTAGGGAAAGATGATTTCCTGAAAATCCTCATGACTCAATTGCAGAATCAAGATCCATTAAATCCGATGCAAGATAAGGATTTCATCGCTCAGATGGCTACATTTTCTTCATTGGAGCAAATGACGAATTTGACTCAAACGATGGAGAAGTTCGTGGACAATCAAAGCCAAACACAATTGATCGCTTACAATCAATTTGTAGGGAAACAAGTCACTTGGCATAAAATCATCGAATCGGAATCGACTGAAACTCCAGAAATTCAAGAAGGACAAGGTCTTGTGAAAGGTGTCCGCTTTAAGGGGGATTCTGTAGAATTCATTATGGAAGACGGAACAATATTGACTCCGGGAAATATATCTCAAGTGAATACTGAAGGCAGCGGAGATTCTTCACTCGTAAGTGCTTCCTTGTTAATAGGTAAAAAAGTGACATGGAACGGGGAAGAAGGCGAGCTCGGCGGAGTGGTTCAGTCTGTCTCAAAGAAAGACTCACAAATCTGGGTTCATACAGTCGAGGGAGAGAAAATCTCCAGTGAAGCATTGATAAAAATTGAATCATAGGGAGTGGTTGAATGGAAAAGACGTATATTCATCGCTCACCGCAACCTATCACACCTCAGTACCATAAGAAAGCAGTTAATCGATCTGCAAGCCCGTCTTTTTCAGCTCAATTGGACGAAGCGATTCAAGACGTACGTCCAATACAAATAAGTAAACATGCGAAGGTGAGGATGGAACAAAGAGGGATTTCCATTTCTAAGGAGACCTGGGGTGAAATCGGGAAGAGAGTGAATGAGGCAAAAGGGAAAGGCGTAAAGGATTCTCTCGTGATATTGAAGGACGCTGCCTTGATTGTAAGTGCTAAGAATCAAACAGTGATCACGGCATTGGACAGAGAAGAAGCTTATTCTCAAATTTTCACGAATATTAACGGTACGATATTAATTGATTCATAGGCCGGACCTGAAAAAGGAAGCCTAACGCTGTGGAATGACTGAAGCAGCTCATACGAAAGGGGAAAACATTCATGCTACGTTCAATGTATTCAGGTATAAGTGGAATGAAAAATTTTCAAACAAAACTCGACGTCATTGGTAATAATATTGCAAATGTGAATACGTACGGTTATAAAAAAGGCCGGGTGACGTTCCAGGATCTCATGAACCAGACCGTGTCCGGTGCCAGTAGAGCAACTGCTAACCGTGGAGGTCAGAATGCAAAGCAAGTGGGTCTGGGATCTTCCTTATCTTCCATTGATACCATTCAGACACAGGGGAGCCTTCAGACGACAGGAAGATCCCTGGATGTCGCCATTTCAGGAGACGGATACTTCGTTGTCAGACAAGGAAACAACGAAATGTTCACCCGTGCAGGAAACTTTTATTTGGACTCAAATGGAAATCTTGTGACTGGTCAAGGGAATTTGGTGCAGGGGTATCCAGTTAATGCTGCTGGTGAAGTCAATAAAAGCGGTGCTGAGGATATTAAAATTGATACGAATACGACCATGGCACCACAAGCGACAACAGAAGCTACCTACAATGGGAATTTGAAGTCCAGTGCCCCAAATGGAACAGAAGTGGAGCTGGAAACCAAAGTAAAGGATTCACTCGGTAAGGATATCAGTCTTAGATTATTAATGACGAAGACAGCCCAGAATACATGGGGTGTTACGATCTCCAGTCTTACAAATGATGTTACATTGTCTCAAGGTCAAACGACTTCATTGACTTTCGACGAGCAAGGGAAAATGACTTCTCAGATGCCGTTTCCTATTACATTAGATAATCAAACAGGTGGAACTCAGACACAAACTATTGACCTGGATTTCTCTAAAATCACTCAGTTCGACAGCTCCTCTTCTGCTAACGTAGATACTGTTGATGGAAACTCAGAGGGATATCTGGAAAGCTTCAATATCGGTTCTTCCGGTGAAGTGAACGGAGTGTTTTCAAACGGTGAAGTAAGAGTGCTGAGCCAATTGGCGTTGGCTACTTTCTCCAATCCCGGTGGGTTGACGAAAGCAGGAAACAATCTGTTTCAGGCTTCGAACAACTCAGGTCTTCCGAATCAGGGGGTTGCAGGAGATGGACGCGGGTCACTCCAATCCGGATCTCTTGAAATGTCAAACGTAGACCTTTCCGAAGAATTCACGGAAATGATTACTGCACAACGTGGGTTCCAGGCAAACACGCGTATCATCACGACGTCAGATGAAATCCTGCAAGAGCTTGTAAACTTGAAGCGATAATACGTACTTAAGGGAGGAAGGGACTGACTGATCGGTAAGCAGCTGATCCGCTTAGTCAGTCCCAAAAACTATTGATTACTTTAACAAGACTGAATGGTAAATCGTTTACGTTAAATGCCCTATACATAGAAACAATCGAAGCGTTTCCTGATACGACCATCCTGTTAACGAACGGTAGACGGTATGTTGTGAAAGAAACAGTGGACGAGGTGGATGCCCTGTCACTTTCTTTCTACCAAAAAGCGAATCTACTGAATTTACAACAGGAGGGAGGGAGTAAAAATTGAAGAGTAAAGCCCTTACCATCATGATGATTTCATTGGTGACCATAACCCTCGTCGGTGTTATTGCCTTGGTTGTCATTCTTAAGTTTTCAGGGGAAGAGAAGGCAAAAGGGCCTTCCATTGAGGAAGTGATAGAAAACTCGGTGGATATACCTGAAACGACAACGAATTTAATGAGCAACGATTTTATCCGGATTTCTTTTAAAATTCAGACGGATAGCAAGAAAGCAAAGAAAGAATTAGAAAAGAGAGACTTTCAGGTAAATAATATTATCATAGAAGAGCTTTCAGAATTGAAAGCGGAAGAACTGCAAGGGAAAAAAGGTAAAGAATTGGTCGAAACCAAGGTGAAAGACAAAGTGAACTCCCTTATGCAGGAAGGCGCAGTAGAAAAAGTGTATATCACCTCTATGATGATTCAATGAGACACCAGCGAGTGGAAGGTTTGGAGGTGGAGAGATGGCAAGTGAAATATTGTCTCAAAGCGAAATTGACGCATTGTTATCTGCCCTGAACACAGGGGAGATGAGTGCGGATGATTTCAAGAAAGAAGAAGAAGAGAAAAAAGTCAAAGTATATGATTTTAAGAGGGCACTTCGGTTTTCCAAAGATCAAATCAGAAGTCTGACCAGAATCCATGAGAACTTTGCAAGAATTTTAACGACTTATTTTTCTGCCCAATTAAGAACATATGTTCAAATAAACGTGGCTTCTGCCGATCAAATTCCTTATGAAGAATTCATACGTTCCGTTCCGAAAATGACAATCTTGAATGTGTATGAACTGCCGCCGCTTGACGGAAGGATCCTCATGGAAATCAATCCGAATATTGCTTATTCCATGATGGACCGTGTGATGGGTGGAAAAGGGGTCAGCGTCAATAAGGTTGAGTCATTGACTGAAATTGAAACCAGGATCATGAGCCAATTATTTGAAAAAGCGTTTGAGAATCTCAGAGAAGCTTGGAGCACAGTGGTGGATGTTGATCCGGTATTTGCAGAATTTGAAGTAAATCCTCAGTTTCTACAAATGGTCTCTCCCAATGAGACCGTAGTGGTCATTTCGTTGAATACAACAATAGGCGAAACGAGTGGAATGATCAATATTTGCATTCCCCACGTTGTATTGGAGCCCATTCTTCCGAAGCTATCAGGCAGTTATTGGATGGAGTCAAAACGGAAGGAAAGTAACCCTGAAGACACCGCTCTTCTTGAAAGAAGAATCAAGCAGGCGCATGTACCGATTGTCGCTGAATTAGGCCAATCGGATATTACGATTGAGGAATTCCTTATGCTTTCAATCGGTGATGTCATTGAAATGAAAACACGAATCGATGATCCTTTGACTATTCGAGTGGGTGAGATTCCTAAGTTTACGGCTCAGCCAGGTAAATCAAATAAAAGAATGGCTGTCCAAATATTAGATTCATTGAAGGGGGGAGAAGACGATGATGAGTGATGATATGTTATCGCAAGATGAAATAGATGCATTGCTTCGAGGATCAGCAGAGCCTGAAGAAGCAATAGAAGACCGTAAAGAGATCAATATGAGTGATTATATCAGCTCGATGGAAGAAGATGCTTTAGGTGAGATCGGGAACATATCTTTCGGGAGTTCAGCAACAGCACTTTCCACATTGCTTAACCAGAAGGTAGAGATAACGACCCCTAAAGTATCCATTATTAATAAGAATTATTTAGAGGAAGAATTCCCACATCCATATGTAGCCATCCAAGTTAAATATACTGAAGGATTTTCCGGAGTGAATTTACTGGTGATTAAACAATCGGATGCCTCAATCATTGCCGATTTGATGCTTGGTGGGGATGGCCGAAATCCATCGGGTGATTTAGGTGAAATTCAGCTCAGTGCTGTCCAGGAAGCCATGAACCAAATGATGGGTTCTGCTGCTACATCCATGTCGACGGTATTCAGCAAGAAAGTTGATATTTCACCTCCGTCTATTGATCTTATGTATATTCCACAAGGCGAAGGTGAGGAGAATCTGCCGGATCAGGATCTTCTTGTAAAGGTATCTTTTTCTTTAAAGATTGGAGATCTGATCGATTCTAATATCATGCAGTTACTGCCGTTAAGTTTTGCCAGAAGCCTTGTAGATGAATTGATGAATGGTGGTGCTGAGGAAGAAGTGGCAGTTGCAGCTTCGCCTGTGGACGCACCTAATAGAGCACCAGAATCATTAGATCATCATGCTCAGGAAACTTCAGACAGAACACAGTCGCATCCACAGCATTTAGGTGGCCAAGGATCGTACACTGAGCCAGTAAATGTGCAACCTGCTACATTTAGCAGCTTTGAACCGGCTGGCCTAGGACAGCAGGAAACCAAAAACTTAAATATGTTATTGGACATCCCCCTTCAGGTAACAGTGGAGCTAGGGAGAACAAACCGATCAGTGAGGGACATCCTGGAATTATCTTCAGGATCGATCATCGAACTGGATAAGTTAGCCGGAGAACCGGTGGATATACTGGTGAACAGCCAGCTGATGGCCAAGGGAGAAGTCGTTGTGATTGATGAAAACTTTGGCGTCCGGATTACGGACATCGTCAGTCAAAGTGATCGAATAAAAAAATTAAAGTAATGAAATGATTCTTAATTAGATGATGGAGGATGAAGATAATGGCAAATAAAATTCTTATTGTGGATGATGCAGCCTTTATGAGAATGATGATCAAGGATATCTTAACAAAAAATGGGTTTGAGGTAGTAGGAGAAGCAGCGGATGGAAGTCAGGCTGTCGATAAATATAAAGAATTAAAACCGGACCTTGTCACCATGGATATTACAATGCCCGAAAAAGATGGAATCGCAGCTCTGAAAGAAATCAAAGCGATTGATGCCGGTGCGAAAATCATCATGTGTTCCGCTATGGGACAACAGGCCATGGTCATCGATGCCATCCAGGCGGGGGCGAAGGACTTTATCGTAAAGCCGTTCCAGGCCGATCGCGTCATTGAAGCGATTCAGAAAGCGTTAAGCTAACATCAATAAGAAGGTGCATGTATTGAAAAAGTTTCAAATTCTAATAAGCATTCTGTTCTTCCTATTGGTTGGATCCGTGCAACATACAGCACATGCAGAAGTGAATAATGTGAAGGACTGCATTGAACATCCGGATACATGCAGTGGGCAACAAACGAATGGAGGGGATGGTTCAGAAACAGGAATCGCCACTTCCGTTACGTTTGTAGATTACCTTAAGATGATCATCGCCCTGGTCTTTGTCGTGGCACTCATTTATTTATTATTGAAGTTCATCAATCAAAAGGGAAGATCGTTTCAACAGACAAAGTTAATCAATCATTTAGGCGGAGCCCCTCTTGGAGGTAATCGCTCCGTCCAGATTGTAAAGGTAGGCAAACAGGTACTCGTACTCGGTGTAGGTGAAGACATACAGCTTTTAAAAGAGGTAAAGGATGAGGGGGAAAAAGAAGAGATTCTCTCTTACTATAAAGAACCCCAAATTCCTATCGCTAAAACAACGATATCAAGCTTGATGACGAAGCTCAAGGGGACAGCTCCTAAATCCGCTGAAAGCTCATTTCAGTCACAGTTGAAATCCCAGCTTGAGGAAATGAACAAGGGAAGAAAAAAGATGCTTGAAGAGTTAAAGAACAAGGGGAATCATTCAGATGAATGAATTCATGGAGTTTTTTAACAGCAGTTCGGCAGATAATGTTTCCACGAGTGTAAAGCTGTTATTGCTGTTCACCGTCTTATCGCTCGCACCAAGTATTCTGATATTGATGACCTCATTTACCCGGATCATGATTGTCCTGTCATTCGTACGGACATCACTTGCCACACAGCAAATGCCGCCAAATCAAGTGTTAATTGGACTTTCTTTATTTCTTACATTCTTTATTATGGCTCCTACTTTCCAAGAGGTGAATGATGAAGCCCTGACTCCTTTGTTTAATGAGGAAATCAATCTGGAACAAGCTTATGATAAGGCATCGATACCATTTAAAGAGTTTATGAGTAAGCAGACAAGACAAAAGGATTTGGAGTTATTTCTGGAATATTCCGGGGCTGAACGCCCGGAGTCTGTGAAAGATATTCCGCTTACATCCTTAGTGCCGGCTTTTGCATTAAGTGAAATCAAGACGGCGTTTCAAATCGGTTTCATGATTTTCATTCCATTCCTGGTCATCGACATGGTCGTAGCAAGTGTCCTTATGTCCATGGGGATGATGATGCTTCCGCCAGTCATGATTTCCCTGCCGTTCAAAATTTTACTGTTTGTTTTAGTGGACGGCTGGTATTTAGTAATAAAATCTCTTTTACAAAGCTTTTAAGTAGGTGAGTTTCAATGAATGCTGAATCCGTAATTGCCATAGCAGAGAGGGGAATTTACGTAACTCTCATCGTGTCAGGGCCATTGTTGCTTTTGGCCCTTGTTGTCGGGTTAATTGTCAGTATATTCCAGGCCACAACACAAATACAAGAACAGACACTTGCATTCATCCCGAAAATTGTGGCCGTCATGATCGGTATTGTTTTCTTTGGACCGTGGATGTTAACAAAGCTTGTGACATATACATCTCAAATTTTTTCGGATTTAACAAGGTTCGTAGGGTAAGAGAATGGCTGAACTCGTACCCGTTCTATCGGTATACCTGCTCGTGTTTGTCAGGGTTTCGGCATTTTTTGTCACGATGCCGTTATTTTCATACCGAAATATACCTGCACAGCACCGGATCGCCTTTTCAGTTGTGCTTTCCTGGGTGATGTATTACACCATTGATTCAAAGGCTTTTGAAATCAATGGCCAGTACTTCTTATTGATCATGAAAGAAGCCATGGTCGGCCTGTTGATCGGTTTTGTTGCCTATATGATTGTGTCTGCCATTCAGATTGCAGGGGGATTCATAGATTTTCAGATGGGTTTTGCCATTGCAAACGTGATTGATCCTCAAACAGGTGCCCAAAGTCCTTTGACAGGACAATATCTGTATACATTCGCCCTATTGCTATTGCTTGCCCTTAATGGTCATCATCTATTACTCGATGGGATCTTCTATAGCTATCAATTAATTCCCATCGACCGGCCGTGGATTCCATTTGGTAATGAGAACTTAGCCGATTACGTCATTTCGGCCTTTAATTCCATGTTCGTCATTGCCTTCCAAATGTCCGTTCCTGTGGTCGCTACATTATTCCTGGTAGACGTGGCACTGGGAATCGTAGCACGGACCGTACCCCAGTTAAACGTATTCGTCGTGGGTTTTCCTATTAAGATTGCCGTAGCGTTTATCGTATTGTTCATAGTCATGGGGGTCACGTTTGCTGTCGTGCAGCAGTTGTTTGAAATGATGTTTGTAACCATGAGAGATTTAATGAAAATTATTGGAGGCACGTAAATTGCAGTGGCTATCATTAGACTTACAGTTTTTCAGTGGGGAAAAGACAGAGAAAGCGACCCCGAAAAAGAGGGAAGACGCCAGAAAGAAAGGTCAAACGGCGAAAAGCCAGGATGTCAATACAGCCATCATCCTTCTTGCCGTATTTTTATTTCTGACTTTCAGTGCTTCCTATATTGGGGATATCGTTTTTGATTTGTTTCATCAAACATTTCAGGAATATATGCTCATGGACCTTACGGAAAATACCGTTCACGTCATCACGATGGACTTGATGAAGGAGATAGCCTTACTTCTTGGACCAATCATGCTCGTTGCGCTCCTTGCCGGTTTGGTCGCTAATTATATACAGGTGGGCGTTATGTTCACGACAGAGCCTTTACAGCCTAAATTGGAGAAGATCGACCCCATAAAAGGGTTTAAACGAATCTTTTCATTGCGGGCAATTGTAGAATTAATGAAATCAATCTTAAAGATTTCATTTGTAGGGGCGATAACATTTGTCATCCTCTGGATGAACATCGACCGGGTACTGAGTCTATCCTTTAAGTCGGTTGGGGATTCCTTGACGACGATGGCAAGTTTAACGATCCAAATGGGCATTGCAGCTTCGTTGGCTCTATTATTCTTATCTCTTTTTGATTTTCTTTATCAGAAATATGATTTTGAGAAGAACATTCGGATGTCGAAACAGGATTTGAAGGATGAACACAAAAACATTGAAGGTGACCCCCTTATAAAGTCGAAAATTAAACAAAGGCAGCGGGAGATGGCCATGCGACGAATGATGCAGGAAGTACCCGAAGCGGATGTGGTGATAACCAATCCCACTCATTTTGCCATTGCCCTTAAATATGACGAAAATAAAATGGATGCCCCATATGTCGTGGCAAAAGGTGTCGACTACCTTGCTCAAAAAATAAAATACATTGCAGGTGAAAACGATGTCGTGATGGTAGAGAACCGGCCACTCGCACGTTCACTCTATGATTCAGCCGAAATAGGGGATGCCGTTCCTGAAGAATTTTTCAAGGCAGTAGCAGAAATTTTAGCTTATGTTTACCGAATAAAAAACCAGATGTAAGCAGTTAGGAGAGAAACAATGTCAGCAAGAGATTTATCCGTACTAGCAAGTGTCATATTAATCGTTGCCATGCTTATCATTCCCTTCCCATCGTGGTTATTGAGCTTATTGATCATTATTAATATTTCACTTGCCTTACTTGTCCTCCTAATTTCCATGAATATGAATGAACCTTTACAGTTTTCTATATTTCCATCGCTATTATTACTATTGACGCTTTTCAGATTGGGTCTAAATGTTTCCACAACGAGATCAATCCTTAGTAAGGGTGAAGCGGGGGACGTTGTGGAAACCTTTGGAACATTCGTTGTAGGTGGAAATATACTTGTCGGACTTGTGGTATTCATCATATTGATTGTCATTCAATTTATCGTCATAACGAAAGGATCCGAACGTGTATCTGAGGTTGCCGCACGCTTTACCCTCGATGCTATGCCGGGGAAACAAATGAGCATCGATGCCGATTTAAATGCTGGTATGATCTCTGAGCATGATGCAAGGAATCGACGTGAGAAAGTGGGGAAAGAAGCCGACTTCTATGGTGCAATGGACGGTGCTTCTAAATTTGTAAAGGGTGATGCGATTGCAGGAATTGTCATTGTCATGATCAATCTAATTTTCGGGATCATCATCGGAATGACTCAGCAGGGGCTTCCGATTGCAGAGGCGGCAACCCGCTATTCACTGCTTACCGTGGGAGATGGGATCGTCAGTCAAATTCCGGCACTTTTGATCTCGACAGCCACAGGAATTGTGGTCACGAGGGCCGCATCCGAAGGAAATCTTGGTCAGGATATTATGAACCAGCTGCTTGCGTATCCCGTCATGCTCTATGTATCTGCTTTCACGATTTTTATGCTCGGTGTCGCTACTCCCATCAATGATATCTTAACAATCCCTGTTGCCGCCCTGTTAGGGGTCGGTGGATACATGCTATCGAGATCACCTAAAGAGAATGAAACAGACCTGATGGAAATGGAAGAAGAAGTAGAGCAGGATGAGATGAAGAGTCCTGAAAGCGTAGTGAATCTTCTGAATGTCGACCCAATTGAATTTGAGTTCGGATATGGATTGATTCCATTAGCTGATACAAATCAGGGAGGAGACCTCCTCGACAGGATCGTCATGATCAGGCGGCAATTGGCCATAGAACTTGGCCTTGTCATCCCTGTTGTCAGGATCCGGGATAATATTCAGCTTCAGCCCAACGAATACCGGTTGAAAATCAAAGGGAATGAAATGGCCCGTGGCGAGTTGCTCTTAGATCATTACTTAGCCATGAGTCCTGGGGTGGAAGATGATTCCATTGAAGGAATCGATACCATCGAGCCTTCATTTGGACTTCCAGCTAAATGGATTTCAGAAGAAATGAAGGAGCAGGCAGAGATCTTTGGCTATACAGTAGTGGATCCTCCATCTGTAGTCTCGACTCATATTACGGAAATGATCAAGAACAATGCTCACGAACTCCTCGGCAGACAGGAAACGAAGCAACTCATTGATCATCTGCAGGAATCTTACCCGATCCTTGTTGAGGAAGTGACCCCGAATCCATTAACAGTCGGGGAAGTGCAAAAGGTCCTTTCCAAACTATTAAAAGAGAATGTATCTATTCGCAATCTACCTATCATTTTTGAAACTCTCGCAGATTATGGGAAGATGAGTTCGGATACAGATTTATTAGCAGAGTATGTAAGGCAATCACTCGCAAGACAGATTACGAATCAATATGTTCAGGGTGATACTTCATTAAAGGTGGTCACCATGAGCGGCAAGGTGGAAAAAATGATAGCGGATTCCATTCAGCAAACGGAACATGGCAATTATTTATCCATGGATCCAAATGACTCGCAGGGCATTTTGGAAGCTGTTGCAAATCAAGTAGAGCAGCTGTCCCTGATGGAAGAATCTCCCGTCATTCTGTGTTCACCAGCAGTGAGAATGTACGTTAGACAGCTGACGGAAAGATATTTTCCACAGGTTCCGATCATATCGTATAACGAATTAGAGGCAAATGTTGAAGTACAAAGTTTAGGGGTGGTGAATATAGGATGAAGGTAAAGAAATATTCTGCTTCAACAATGAGTGAAGCCATGAAGAAGGTTAGGTCTGAACTGGGAGAAAATGCAGTCATATTAAATTCTAAAGTCACCTACATAGGCGGATTCATGGGGTTGTTTAAGAAAAAAATGATTGAAGTCATCGCTGCCATAGATCCAGATGTTGAAAATGAAAAGATGGAAATCAGCAGAGTGAAAACGAAGACCGCTTCGAAATCAATCATTCAGCCGGCTAATGAGAAAAAGGAAAACTATGAATCTAATTCATCGGTTGAAGCGGAATTAAAGGAATTGAAACAAATGATTACCACCCTGAAATCTAAAAATCGATTTGAAACATTCACTGAGGGAGTGCAGGATATCCTTTTTCACCTAATGAACCATGATGTGAGTGATTCAACTTTGTTTCAACTGGGAGACCAGTTGGAAAAAAAGATCCAAGCCGGAACGCTGCCAGTGGACAGACGGGATGAGTGGGCTACCAGAGAAGTGAAGCATTTTCTTCATCATCATTTAAAAGGAATTGAATATGGAGGAATAAGCTATAAACGAAAATATATTAATGTCATAGGTCCTACAGGGGTGGGAAAAACAACGACGCTCGCCAAGATGGCTGCAGAAGCAGTGATTGAAAGAAGGATGAAAATCGCCTTCATCACGACAGATACATACCGGATCGCTGCGATTGAGCAATTAAAAACCTACGCAGGTCTTCTGAATGTGCCGGTTGAAGTCGTTTATAAAATAGAGGACTTTAAGAAAGCGATCGATAAATTCATGGACTACGATCATGTTTTCATTGATACGGCGGGTCGTAACTTCAGGGAAAAGAAATATGTAGAGGATTTGCAAAAAGTCATTGATTTTGATCATCAGATGGAAACCTATCTGGTTCTATCCTTAACAAGTAAAGAAAAAGACATGAGGGAGATCATTTCCCAATTTTCTTCGATTCATATCGATCGGTTTATTTTTACGAAACTAGATGAGACGTCGAGCTACGGATCAATGATCAATATGATGTCTGAAGCGGGTATTGGTGCAGCTTATGTAACAAATGGCCAGGATGTCCCCGAAGATATTACAGAAGTGAATGAGGATGAAATCGTTCGATTGCTTATGAAAGGATTCTGCCATGAAAGATCAAGCGTATAACTTAAGGAGGAAAATGCTCCTGACAGACTCGGTTCCTGCTAAGACGATCGCAATTGTAAGTGGAAAGGGAGGGGTTGGTAAATCGAATATATCGACGAACCTCTCCATTCTTCTTGCTAAAGAGAATAAAAAGGTGCTCCTGTTTGATCTGGATATAGGGATGGGGAATATTCATATTTTACTAGGGAGTCATCATACCTACTCAATAATGGATTATATTGAGGAAAAAGTACTAGAAATCGACACGATTATATGTGAGAATGTTCATGGTATTTCTTACATAAGCGGCGGGAATGGCTTGAAGAATATAGTGGATTGGCAGGAGAAGCAAGTACAACGCTTCTTCGAGGTGATGGATTATGCGACTCATCATTATGATTATATTCTTTTTGATATGGGTGCAGGTGCTACAAGAGAAACACTGGAGTTTCTCCTAGCAATGGATGAAATCATCGTTGTTACGACTCCTGAACCAACATCTGTAACCGATGCCTATTCTATGATGAAATATATTTATTTAAGAGATGGGGAAAAACCGTTTTATCTCATATGCAATCGGGCGGAGTTCAAAAAAGAAGGTCTTGAAACGATTACTAGATTACAAGAAACCGTCAGGAAGTTTCTGCATAAAGAAATCGTATCACTTGGAGTCCTTCCAGAGGATTCAGCAGTCAGGAAGGCCGTCATCAATCAAACGCCGATTGTCGTAGGTCATCCATCTTCAGTGATGTCGTTGAGTCTTCGAGCGATGGTTCACCATCTAACGGGAACGGAATATCAGGGTACTAAAGGAACAGGCTTTGTAAAGACGATTCGAAAATTATTTTTTGGGAGGTAAAAGTCCTGAATGAAAAAGGTTTTAGTTGTAGATGATTCAGCATTTATGAGGAAGCTGATTAGTGATTTTTTAACGGCCACAGGTGAACTAGAAGTGATTGGCATTGCAAGGAATGGAGAAGACGCGATCACGAAGATAAAGAAATTCCATCCCGATGTCGTCACCCTTGATGTGGAGATGCCCAAGATGAATGGGATCGAAGCTTTGAAGCGCATCATGGAGGAATGCCCGGTACCTGTTGTGATGATTTCTTCTACAACGAAAGAAGGGACGGAGGAAACCGTCAAAGCCATGGAGCTTGGTGCCGTTGATTTCATCGCGAAACCTTCTGGTACCATTTCCTTGGACCTTCATAAGATTCAAGAAGAGCTGGTAGAGAAAGTAGTGTCAGCAAGTAAGGTGAATGTTACGAAAATAAGGGATGTGTACCAAAAGAAATCAACGTGTGCACCTTTATCAACCGTGAGTGAAGATACAGAGCCTTTATCAATTGACCGTCACATGGGATTAAATCCCCCTAAGTTAATATTAATTGGGACATCGACAGGAGGCCCACGCGCTCTGCAAAACGTGTTGACAGCATTGCCGCATCAGCTGAAAGCGCCAATCGTTGTGGTACAACATATGCCTCCGGGATTTACAAAATCACTCGCTGACCGTTTAGATGGTCAATCTGCCATTCATGTAAAGGAAGCCGAAGATGGGGAAGTTCTTCAAAATGGCACAGCCTATATTGCCCCAGGTGGTTTCCACACCAGAATAATGGAAAATGGAAAGACTCTATCGATTCAGCTTTCAAAGGATGAAGCACCTAGAAATGGCCATAGACCCTCTGTGGATATATTGTTCGAGTCTGCTAGTCTGATTCGGAATTACAGCAAAATATCCGTCATCATGACAGGTATGGGTTCTGATGGTTCCGAAGGGTTGATTAAGCTTAAAGAACGCGGAAATGTGCGGGCCATTGCAGAATCAAAAGAGACATGTATTGTGTTTGGGATGCCGAAATCGGCAATCGCAACAAAGCTAGTTGACAGGGTGGAACATATCGGGAATATTCCTCGATCAATAATGACGTACATGGATTAGAGAGGTGTGGAATATATGGAATTGAGTCAATATTTAGAAGTATTTATAGAAGAGAGCAAAGAAAATCTGCAAACCTGTAATGAACAGCTGCTGGAACTGGAAAAAAAACCGGAAGATCTTGCAATCGTTAATGAGATCTTTCGGTCAGCTCATACCTTAAAAGGGATGTCTGCCACGATGGGGTTTGAGGATTTAGCTAACCTTACACATAAAATGGAGAATGTCCTTGATGCCATCAGAAACGAAAAAATAAAGGTAACACCCGAAATACTCGACATTGTGTTTAAGTCCGTCGATGATCTTGAAGCCATGGTGTTTTCCATTGCAGATGGAGGAGATGGTAAGCGGGATGTAACGGAAGTAGTAGCCATGCTCCAGGCAATTGAAAAAGGAGAGACGATTCCTTCCTCTCACGCATTGAATGAGGTCGCTGCGGCTGCCGCAACGACTGACATAGAATTGTTATCCATGCAGTACGAAGCTTTCGAACAAACGGTTATTCAGGAATCCTATGAGCAGGGGTTCCGATGCTTTGAAATTTCCGTTACCTTGCGGGAGGATTGTCTGCTTAAAGCAGCCCGGGTATATATGGTTTTCGAAGTACTTGGAAAAATGGGTGAGGTCATTAAATCCCTACCCACGGTTGATCAGCTTGAAGAGGAGCAGTTCGATCATTCTTTCGTTATAGCTGTTGTATCGAAAGAAGAGGCAATTGACTTAGAGAATCATGTGCGAAAAGTATCTGAAGTTGAGGAAGTCACTGTTCTAGAGCTGACGGCAGAGCACCTTCAGAATCAGAATAAACCAGAAGATTCAATAACAGAGCCTGCAAAAAAAGTGCAAGTGGAAAAAGGTCGTAGTGAGGATCAAGCAAATAAACCGGCCGGAAACGTATCGAAACAATCGGCCCCTTCTAGCAAAACGATTCGGGTGAACATTGAACGACTCGATGTTCTAATGAATCTCTTTGAGGAGCTTGTCATCGACAGAGGAAGGCTTGAACAAATCTCAAGGGATTTAAATAATCCAGAGTTGAATGAAACGGTGGAGAGGATGACGAGAATATCAGGCGACCTGCAGAACATTATTCTCAATATGCGTATGGTACCTGTAGAGACGGTATTTAACCGTTTCCCACGCATGGTCAGGCAGCTGGCAAGAGACCTGAATAAAAAAATCGAATTGGAAATCATAGGTGCTGAGACGGAACTTGATCGGACCGTGATTGATGAAATCGGGGATCCCCTTGTCCATTTAATCCGAAATGCCCTGGACCATGGAATCGAAAATCCTGAAGTCCGTGTCAAAAATGGTAAATCCGAACAGGGAACCGTCAAGTTAAAAGCGTATCATAGCGGAAATCATGTGTTTATCGAACTTGAAGATGATGGAGCGGGGATCAACAAAGAGAGGGTCCTCGAAAAGGCTATCCAGAAAGGTATTGTTTCAGAAGAAACAGCCAAAACCTTATCAGATAGACAAATCTACGAGCTCATTCTGGCATCGGGCTTTTCTACAGCTGAACAGATTTCGGATATTTCCGGAAGGGGTGTCGGATTGGATGTAGTAAAAGCGACGATAGAGTCGCTTGGAGGTTCAATTACAATAGACTCCACGGTTGGACAAGGATCATTATTTTCCATCCAACTGCCGCTCACATTATCAATCATTTCTGTCATGCTTACTGAAATCGAAAATGAAAAGTATGCCATCCCTCTCTCTTCTATAATTGAAACCGCTATTGTGAAAAAGGAAGAAATCATGAAAGCACATAATCAGAGAGTGATTGACTTTAGAGGGAAAGTTGTGCCGTTACTATTTCTTGAGGATGTGTTTGAAGTACCGAAACATTCAAAGGAAGAAGAGTTATATTCTGTGGTCATCGTACGAAAAGGAGAGAAAATGGCCGGGCTGGTCGTTGATTCCTTTATTGGTCAGCAGGAAGTTGTATTGAAATCATTAGGGAATTATTTAAATGAAGTCTTTGCGATTTCAGGTGCAACTATTCTGGGAGACGGACAGGTTGCACTGATTGTTGATTGTAATGCATTAATAAAGTAGGGGGTACGGGTAATGAGTGAAATAGTAGATGCAGTGGAAGATTTAAAGCTTATTGTTTTTCAATTGGTTGACAAGGAATATGCCATACCTGTGAATCAAGTCAAATCCATAGAGAAGCTTGAACATATTACCAGAGTTCCAAGGACCGCCTCCTATGTAAAAGGTGTTATTAATTTACGTGGAGTGGTTACACCAATAATTGATCTAAGGAGCCGGTTTGAATTACCGCCAACAGAACCAACGGAGAGTACGCGAGTGATCATTGCAGGATTAGACGATAAAGAAGTTGGATTGATCGTGGACGCTGCCAATGATGTACTGGATGTCTCAAGAGAAGCGATCGAACCTTCACCCGAAGTAGTTGGTGTATTAGAGGCTGAGTACATAGGTGGAGTTGTAAAACAGAACAAGAGACTCCTGATCCTTATCCATTTAGATAAAATTCTTGAATCCATCTAAAAGGAGGGATAGGTTTGGGCTATGAAAAAAAAATAACTTCAATGCACTTGGATATATTGAAAGAAATCGGAAACATTGGGGCTGGTCATGCAGCGACCGCCCTATCAACGCTTCTTGACAAAAAGATCGATATGAAAGTACCCAGCGTTAAAGTCGTGTCATTTGATGAGATGATGGATATGGCAGGAGGACCCGATAACGTTGTCGTAAGTGTATTTCTTAGAATCGAAGGGGAAGCACCGGGAAGTATGTTCTTCTTGTTGCCCCTTGATGAGGCGTCCGTGTATATCAGGACCATGATTAACGATCGTTCCTTTTCATTTAGCGACCCTCCCTATTCAGAGCTGGGGTTATCTGCCATGCAGGAACTTGGAAATATCCTTTCGGGTTCTTATTTGTCATCTCTGTCTGATTTCACAAGCCTTAAGCTATTACCATCCGTACCTGCTTTATCTGTCGATATGGCAGGTGCGATCATAGGCTTCGGACTTCTGGAAATCTCGCAGGTAAGTGACTATGCAATCGTCATAGACACTGCCTTGAAAGAAGAGGAAGTGGATGAGTCTGAAAGTGTTAAAGGACATTTTTTCCTGTTGCCCGACCCGGAATCATTAGAAATCATATTTCTGGCATTGGGTGTAAAGCTATGATGATCACAGGCTCTGTAGTCAAGGTAGGAATCGCAGATATGAATATCGCCATGAACGGAAGCTCGATTCGTACCTCGGGTCTTGGGTCATGCGTAGGGGTCGTTTTGTACGATGAGCTTATTGGGCTTGCCGGAATGGTTCACGTAATGCTTCCCTATTCTTCATTGGGGAATGATCAAACACTCAATTTGGCCAAATATGCCGATACAGGAATTGAAGAGCTCATACGACAGTTAAAAAACCGGGGAGCAAACTTGAATAGACTTCAGTGCAAAATGGCGGGTGGTGCGCAGATGTTTCAATTCCAATCCAAGAGTGATGTGATGAGGATTGGACCGAGGAATGCAGAAGCCGTAAGAGAAACCCTTTTAAAATATAAAGTTCCGGTAGTTGCAGAGGATATAGGGGGCAACAAAGGGAGAACCATCGAATTCTTCACCTCAACAAGGATTCTCCAGGTCCGGACAGTCAATGAAGGGACGAAGGAATTATGAAGGTATGGATCCCATTTCAGTTTAAATGATCAAGAAGCCAACCGTTCCCGCGAAAGAAAATAGTTAGCAAGGAGGATTCTTATGTCTCAACAACCCACTCGAACAGATGAACAAAAATATTGGGAGAAATGGATAAACAGTCGTGATACTGAAGCGGGGGATATGTTAGTGAAGAAGTACATGCCCCTGGTGTCGTATCATGTTCAGCGAATTTCCGTTGGGTTGCCAAGGAACGTCTCTAGAGAAGATATAAAGAGTCTTGGGTTGATGGGATTATTGGATGCTCTTCAGAAGTTTGACCCTTCAAGGGATTTAAAGTTTGATACATACGCCTCCTTTCGGGTCAGAGGAGCCATTCTTGACGGTCTTAGGAAAGAAGACTGGCTTCCACGTTCTACGAGGGACCGGGCAAAAAAAATCGAGGCTAAGACCGTGGAAATGGAACAATCGCTTTTACGCCACGTGACTGCCGATGAAGTAGCAGCTTCCCTGGAGATGACACCTGAGGAAGTTTACCAAACCACAAATGAACATTTCTTTGCCAATGTTCTCTCCATGGATGAGCAATTGACTGATGAGGATCATGAATCTCAGAACTACTCTATTAAAGATCACAAAACCATTTCACCCGAGGAAGAAGTTTTGAAGGGTGAAAAACTGGCTGAATTAGAAAGAATGATTGAAACCCTTTCAGAGAAAGAGCAGCTTGTACTAAGTTTATTCTACAAGGAAGAACTTACTCTGACAGAAATAGGGGAAGTGATGAAGTTATCAACATCTCGAATTTCACAGATCCATTCAAAATCCATTTTCAAATTACGAAAACTGCTGGGATCGTAATATCAGAAAGGTTCGAAAAGACGGTTGGACTCTCCCAAGATGGAACATTAGGGGGCAGTCCTTTTACTGCCAAGTGAGAATGCGAACTGCATGTAGTAAATACAAAAGATAAGGTGATAACATGGTTGCGTTTCTACTATTTTTATCCTTTCTTCTCAATATCGTTTGTCTGCTTTCAATTGTCATACTATACTCCAGACAAAACCGGTATTCCGAAGTGGAAAAAAACCAGAAGAAGATTATTGCTGAAATGGAAGACGTCATTTCAGCATATCTGATCGAAATGAAGGAAGAAAATGATGAATTTATACGGAACATGAAATCTCAAATGCATAACGACACCGAAGAAAAAAATCCACCGCAAGGAAATAATCCGGAACCTAATGCTAATGCAATGAAGAAATCGAAATGGACTGGAACCGGATATAAACGTGCATCGGAGGCATATCTTGAGACGAAAGGTCCTGAGTCTGAGCCCATTGATCATTTGGATACGAAACCCGGTAAATCGAAGCATGATCCCCTCCTTCATCAAATCCTCTCTATGAACAAGATGGGTATGTCCATAGAAGAAATAGCAAAGTCTGTTGGAAAGGGCAAGACAGAAATTGAGTTGTTACTGAAATTTCGTCAAATTATGTAGGAAGTCCTTGATTGGCTGGTGCAGGTATGCTATAGTATTCATGGTGTTATCACACACGTTTCTCGATTGAGGTAGATGGTGCTATCTTAGGTGGATAGTTTCTACTACAAGATGACGGAAACGGAGGAGAAAACAAAAACCATTTAGGAGGAAACACACATGTCAGTAATTTCTATGAAACAATTGCTAGAAGCTGGTGTACATTTCGGACACCAAACTCGCCGTTGGAACCCAAAAATGAAGAGATACATCTTCACTGAGCGTAACGGCATCTACATCATCGACCTTCAAAAAACAGTTAAAAAGGTTGAAGAAGCTTATAACTTCGTGAAAGAATTAGCTGGTAACGGCGGTAAAGTTCTTTTCGTTGGAACAAAAAAACAAGCACAAGAGTCTGTTAAAGAAGAAGCAGAACGTGCTGGTATGTACTACATCAACCAACGTTGGTTAGGTGGAACCCTTACAAACTTCGAAACAATCCAAAAACGTATTACACGTCTTAAAAACATCGAAAAGATGGAAGAAGATGGAACTTTTGAAGTGCTTCCGAAGAAAGAAGTAGTTCAACTTAAAAAAGAACATGAACGCTTAGTTAAATTCCTAGGCGGAATCAAAGATATGAACACGCTACCTGATGCATTATTCATCATCGACCCTCGTAAAGAGCGTATCGCAGTAGCAGAAGCTCGTAAACTTCATATCCCTATCGTGGGTATCGTTGATACAAACTGTGATCCGGATGAAATCGATGTTGTCATTCCTGCGAATGATGATGCAATCCGTGCAGTTAAGCTTCTTACAGGTAAAATGGCTGACGCTATCCTAGAAGCTAAACAAGGTGAAGAAGCAGCTGTAGCAGCTGAGTAATGAATGAAAGGTGATAAGAGGGCTTACCCTTATCACCTTTTTTTAAAGAGTATTCACATCTACTGCACTCTACTATAGAGGCAGTACATTTTATGACTTTCACCAAACGGTGAATAAAGTCTACATAGTCAAACTAAGGAGGAAACCTACAATGGCAATTACTGCACAAATGGTTAAAGAACTTCGTGAAAAAACGGGCGCTGGAATGATGGATTGTAAAAAAGCGTTAACAGAAACTGACGGAGATATGGACAAAGCAATTGACTTCCTACGTGAAAAAGGGATTGCGAAAGCAGCTAAGAAAGCGGACCGTATCGCAGCTGAAGGAACTACGTACATCGCTAGTGAAGGAAACACTGCAATCATTCTTGAAGTGAACGCAGAGACAGATTTCGTTGCGAAAAACGAAAACTTCCAAAACCTTGTTAAAGAACTATCTGACCATCTTCTTGCAAACAAACCTGCTTCTGTTGAAGAAGCACTAGAGCAAAAAATGGCAAATGGTTCAACTGTAACTGAATTCATCAACGCTGCAATCGCAAAAATCGGAGAAAAAATCACATTACGTCGTTTTGAAATCCGTACTAAGGGCGACAACGCTGCATTCGGTGAATACCTGCATATGGGTGGTCGTATCGCTGTTCTTACAGTGGTAGAAGGCACTACTGATGCAAGTGTAGCGAAAGACGTTGCGATGCACGCTGCAGCGTTAAATCCTAAGTATGTATCACGCGATCAGGTTTCTGCTGAAGAAGTGGAACGTGAGCGTGAAGTGCTTAAGCAACAAGCGTTAAACGAAGGAAAGCCTGAGAACATCGTTGAGAAAATGGTGGAAGGCCGTCTTGGTAAATACTTCGAGGATATCTGCATCCTGGATCAAACATTCGTTAAGAACCCAGATCAGAAAGTACGTCAATACCTTGAAGCAAATAAAGCTACTTTAACTGATTTCACTCGTTACGAAGTTGGAGAAGGTCTTGAGAAGCGTCAAGAAAACTTCGCTGAAGAAGTAATGAACCAAGTAAACAAGTAAGATCAGATAAAGTTGAACAATTTTTAGTAGGGAACACCTAGCGTGTTCCCTATTTTTCAAGAAAAATTCTATTTTATGGAGGTTCCCATGAGCGTTCCAAAATACAAACGTGTCGTTCTGAAACTTAGTGGAGAAGCATTAGCGGGTGATGATGGCTTCGGAATCAATCCTTCTGTCATTAAAAATGTAGCAGAGGAAGTTAAAGAAATTGCCGAACTTGATGTAGAAGTGGCAGTTGTCGTTGGCGGAGGAAATATCTGGCGTGGTAAAATAGGCAGTGAAATGGGAATGGACCGTGCATCTGCAGATTATATGGGGATGCTTGCTACCGTTATGAATTCCTTGGCCCTTCAAGATAGCCTTGAACAGCTGGGAATCGAAACGAGAGTCCAAACTTCCATAGATATGCGACAAGTTGCAGAGCCGTACATTAGACGCAGAGCCATTCGTCACTTAGAGAAGAAACGTGTTGTGATCTTTGCAGCAGGTACGGGTAACCCATACTTCTCTACTGATACAACTGCAGCACTTCGAGCAGCTGAAATCGAAGCGGAAGTCATCCTTATGGCTAAGAACAACGTAGATGGTGTGTACTCTGCAGATCCTAAAAAGGACGAAAGTGCTGTTAAATATGAAGAACTTTCTTATTTAGATGTCCTGAAAGAAGGTCTTGCCGTAATGGATTCAACAGCTTCTTCACTATGTATGGACAATGATATTCCACTTATTGTATTCTCTATTATGGAGAATGGGAATATTAAGAGAGCCATCACCGGTGAAAATATTGGTACAATCGTAAGGGGGAAATCATGATGCCAAACACGATCATAACAAATGCAAAAGAAAGAATGACAAAAGCCATTCAAACGTTCTCACGTGAGCTAGCAAGCATCCGTGCAGGAAGAGCTAATGCTTCTCTTCTCGACAAGATCTCGGTTGATTACTACGGTGCACCGACACCGGTTAATCAATTAGCAGGTATTTCAATTCCTGAAGCCCGTATGCTTGTTATCCAGCCTTATGATAAATCAGCTTTAGGGGACATTGAAAAGGCAATCCTGAAGTCAGACCTTGGGATTACACCTACAAGTGATGGGAACATCATCCGCATCGTGGTTCCTGCATTAACGGAGGAGCGCCGTAAAGAGCTCGTAAAGTTAGTGAAAAAAGAAGCAGAAGATGCAAAGGTGGCTATCCGCAATATTCGCCGAGATGCAAACGATGAATTGAAGAAAAAAGAGAAAAACGGCGACATCACTGAAGATGATCTTCGTGGATACTCAGATGATGTTCAAAAGGCAACAGACGAAAGCATCGTCAAGATTGATAATATTGCAAAAGATAAAGAACAAGAAATGCTGGAAGTATAATCTTTCATAAACGAATCCCGGGGGGCCGACCTATAAGTGAACTTATATTCCTTATGGGGCGGTCCCTTGGTATTTAGTTTGTTGTTTAGGTCATTTAGGGTGGATCCCTAACGCCACTACGTTCAAACCGGATACGAATATACATAATCTATTTTCTTAAAGATATCTTCCTTGTTTTTTGATATGATAGTAAGGGCAAATATTTTTTGGATTGTTGGTGGAGGATTTTTTATGCTAAACAAGCTTAAGCAATGGAAACGACAACAAACTTCCGGGGAAGAGGATGTTCGATTCCAAGAATTACTAAAACACCCGATTCCGGGTCATATAGCGATCATTATGGATGGTAATGGAAGGTGGGCAAAGAAAAGGGCTTTGCCAAGGGTAGCCGGACACCATGAAGGTATGAAGTGTGTGCGTAGAATTACCAAACTGGCAAATGAACTGGGACTTGAAGCCTTGACTTTATATGCTTTTTCGACAGAGAATTGGAAACGACCTAAAATGGAAGTTGAGTTTCTTATGAAGCTGCCCGAGGAATTTTTAGGAACGTTTCTTCCTGAGCTGGTGGAAGAGAACGTACAAGTGAAAATGATGGGTTCGCCGGATGCCTTGCCGAATCATACGAAGGCAGCCGTTACAAAAGCGATGGAAGCGACTAAGCATAATGATGGACTAATCCTGAATTTTGCTTTGAATTATGGCAGCCGTTCGGAAATCATTTATTCCATGAAGCATGTCTTAAAAGATGTGCAGAATGGAATACTAGATGAGGAAGAATTGAATGAAGAAGTATTTTCAAAGTATTTAATGACAAGAGACTTAAAAGATCCAGACCTGCTTATTCGAACGAGTGGAGAAATCCGCTTAAGTAACTTTATGCTTTGGCAATTGGCTTATACAGAGTTCTTCTTTACTGATGTACTGTGGCCGGATTTTGGCAGGGAACATTTAATTGAAGCCATTGAAGCATATCAAGGTCGTTCAAGAAGATTTGGTGGGTTACAAAGTGAGGAATCCTAATGAAACAAAGAATTATTACAGCAGTGGTAGCGGCAGCAATATTTTTACCGATCATCATATTTGGTGAAACACCATTTATCATTTTAATGTACTTGATCGCATCCATCAGTTTATATGAGGCTTTAAAGATGAAGGGGCAATGGATTTTAACCATTCCCGGATTACTATCCCTCGCCCTTTTGTGGGTCTTCCTCATTCCGACGGAAACGATCGGGATCATATCAGATTTCGGCTATTCCAAAATTGAGTTGGCTTTTCTTGCCGTATTATTATTTTTAACATATACGGTTGCGACTAAGAATCGGTTTAATTTCGAGGATGCGGCGTTCTCTCTTCTTAGTGTTCTATATGTCGGTATCGGTTTCTATTACTTCATGGAAATCCGCTTAGAAGAAGGCGTTCAGTTCGTTTTTTATGCATTATTTATCATTTGGGCAACCGACTCAGGTGCCTATTTCATCGGAAGAGCAATGGGGAAGAAAAAGCTTTGGCCGGAAATTAGCCCGAATAAGACCATTGAAGGTTTTATTGGAGGTATTGTATGTGCCGTCATCGTCGGAGTCGTTATGACATTTTTCACCGACCTTGATATGAGCATCCCTAAGCTGGTGATTGTCACCGCCATTCTATCTGTTTTCGGACAGGTTGGTGACTTAGTTGAATCTGCTTTAAAAAGACACTATAAAGTAAAGGATTCAGGAAATCTCCTGCCGGGTCACGGTGGTATGCTGGATCGCTTCGATAGTTTACTATTTGTACTGCCCCTTCTTCATTTCCTGCTGTAACGTGGACAAAAAAGGGGGAGTTTCATTCGGGAGGAGTGTAGTAGTTGAAGAATATCAGTTTAATGGGTGCTACGGGGTCGATAGGACTTCAGACTCTGGACGTCGTTCGCGAGCATCCTGAAGAATTCAATCTGACTGCCATGTCTGTTGGTAAAAATATAGAAGAAGCCAGGAAAATAATCACGGAATTCAATCCCAGACTCGTTTCTGTTCAGCGTAAAGAAGATGCCGAAACCTTATCAACGGAAATCCCCTCGTCTGTGAAGATACTATATGGGGAAGAAGGGTTGGTAGAGGTGGCGTGTCATCATGACGCTGACATCCTCGTCAATGCTGTACTGGGAAGTGTGGGATTATATCCAACGCTTCAAGCAATCGAGGCAGGGAAAACGATTGCGATTGCCAACAAGGAAACCCTCGTAACCGCGGGACATCTTGTGATGGAAGCGGCAAGACGCAAAGGAACAACCTTGCTGCCTGTTGATAGTGAACATTCTGCCATTTTCCAGGCTCTTCAAGGGGAAAAAGAAAAGAATATAGAAAAGTTAATCATTACAGCATCAGGCGGCAGTTTCAGGGATAGGACGAGGGAAGAATTGATCGGTGTCACGGTTCATGAAGCTTTGAATCATCCCAACTGGTCAATGGGAGCAAAGATCACCATTGATTCTGCCTCCATGATGAACAAAGGGTTGGAAGTGATCGAGGCTCATTGGTTATTTGATATCCCATACGATCAAATTGATGTCGTGCAACATAGAGAAAGTATCATTCATTCCATGATTCAATTCCATGATTCATCTGTGATGGCCCAACTGGGGACTCCGGATATGCGCGTTCCGATTCAATATGCCCTCACGTATCCAGACAGAATCCAAAGACCAGGGAAACGGCTCAACCTTGTTGAGATCGGTAAGCTTCACTTTGAAGAAATGGATCAGAATCGCTTTCGGTGCCTGGCTTTTGCCTATGAAGCAGGACGGATCGGTGGCAGTATGACGACCGTTTTAAATGCGGCAAACGAAGCAAGCGTTGCGCTATTCCTGGAAAATAAGATATCTTTCCTGGATATTGAAACATATATTGAAAAGGCGCTCAGTGCACACGATGTTATACATACCCCTGATCTTGATACCATTCATGAAATCGATCTACAGACACGCAGACTCGTTGCTAGCTGGGTGTAATGCACTAACTGCGCATGTTTGGATGAGCAGGAGCGTAGACTGATAGTGGACATGTTTCTTATAGTTTAACTTAAACATTTAAATCTGTTATGAACAGGTTATAAAAAAGGTGGTTTTTTATTTGCAAACGGTGATTGCCTTTATTGTTATTTTTGGGGCTTTAGTATTTTTTCATGAGCTGGGCCATCTGATTTTCGCTAAACGCGCAGGGATTCTCTGCCGGGAATTTGCCATTGGATTCGGGCCTAAAGTCTTCTCTTACAAAAAAAATGAAACAACCTACACCATTCGCTTATTGCCTCTAGGGGGCTTTGTCAGGATGGCGGGGGAAGATCCGGAAATGGTGGAGCTTAAAGCAGGTCATCGTGTTGGCCTTGTATTGGACCAGGATGAAAAGATTGTTAAAATCGTATTGAATAACAAAGATCGCTATCCGAATATCCGTGTCATTGAAGTGGAAGAAGCGGATTTAGAGCACAGGCTTCACATCCGTGGATATGAAGAAGATGAGGAAGAGCTGAAAACATTCTCTATTTCAAGAGAGGCTGTTTTCATTGAAGATGGTGTGGAAACGCAAATAGCCCCATGGGACCGGCAGTTCGCATCCAAGACTCTTCCTCAGCGGGCGTTGGCCATCTTTGCAGGACCATTATTCAATTTTATTTTGGCTTTCTTTATCTTCATTCTTGTCGGCCTATTACAAGGGGTACCGACAAATGACCCTGTACTGGGAGAATTGACTGAAGACGGTGCTGCGAAAGAGTCAGGGCTTCAAAAGGATGACGTGGTCCTTAGCATTGACGGGAAAGAAATCTCCACATGGGATGATATCGTAACCATCATTCAGAAGCATCCAGGAGATGAACTCAGGTTCAATGTTGACCGCGGGGGTTCCAACACCGAGATTCCTGTAACACCAAAACCTCAGGAAATTGAGGGGGAAGAGATTGGGATCATTGGAGTTCATAGCCCGGTCGAAAAGTCTCCACTGAAAGTGGTCACCAACAGTGCCCAGCAAACATATGAATGGACGAAAATGATTTTTGTCCTTCTGGGGAAACTGGTTTCGGGTGAATTTTCTATCGACGCCTTATCGGGACCTGTCGGAATCTATCAGTCAACAGATGTAGTTGCGAAATCCGGAATATACTATCTAATGAGATGGGCAGCCATCCTAAGTATCAACCTTGGGATCATGAATCTATTACCGATCCCGGCCCTTGATGGAGGAAGACTCCTATTCTTTGCGGTTGAGGCTGTTAGAGGGAAACCGGTTGATCGGCAAATGGAAGGGATGGTCCACTTTGTCGGATTTGCCCTTCTCATGGTACTAATGCTAGTCGTTACATGGAACGACATTCAGAGATTTTTCTTGTAGAATTCAATCTATGAATCATAAACAGGCAGTTTCTCCCTTTGTAATCAAAAAATGAGGGTGTCACTGCCTGTTCATTTAAGTTAAAATAGTGAAAAGGAAATTCTTACACTACATAAATAATATATATGGTAACTGAGGTGCTAGTAGATGAAGCAAAAAAATACATTCATCCCGACGCTGAAAGAAACACCTGCTGATGCAGAAATTAAGAGTCATCAGCTTCTCTTGCGTGCAGGATTCATAAGACAAAATGCCAGTGGTATCTATAGCTTTTTACCGCTGGGAAATAAAGTGTTAAAAAAAGTAGAAGAAATTATCCGTGAGGAATTGGACGCGGCAGGTGCGGTTGAATTGCTTATGCCTGCACTCCAACCATCTGAGCTATGGAAGGAATCGGGGCGCTGGGGAACGTACGGACCGGAATTGATGCGAATGAATGATCGTCATGACAGGGAATTTGCCCTTGGAGCCACTCATGAAGAAGTCATTACAAGCTTAGTGAGGGATGAAATCAAATCGTACAAGCGCCTGCCACTAACCATGTATCAAATCCAAACGAAATTCCGTGATGAAAAACGTCCCCGTTTCGGACTTTTAAGGGGAAGAGAATTCATCATGAAGGATGCGTATTCTTTCCATTCGTCTTTTGAGAGCCTGGACGAAACATATGATGGATTATTTCAGGCATATTCCAATATATTCAGTAGATGCGGCTTGAATTTCAGGGCGGTCATCGCTGATTCCGGTGCCATGGGCGGTAAGGATACCCATGAATTCATGGTGTTATCAGAGGTTGGAGAAGATACGATCGCCTATTCTGATTCATCTGATTATGCCGCGAATATCGAAATGGCTGAAGTGGTTGATTCATACAACGAATTAAATGAAGAAATGTTGACATTGGAAAAGGTGTCAACGCCAGAAAGCAAGTCTATAGAAGAAGTATCGACTTTCCTATCCGTAGAGAAGGATCGATGCATTAAATCTCTTCTATTTAAAGTCGACGATGAACATGTATTGGTGTTATCCCGTGGAGATCACGAAATCAATGATATAAAAGTGAAGAATCTTTTCAATGCCGATGTGGTTGAATTAGCGTCAGCCGAAGAAACGAAAAAGGTTATCGGATGTGAGATTGGATCAATCGGCCCCTGCTCACTTCCTGTAAAGATTGTAGCGGACCAGGCAGTCAAATACATTCGCAATGGTGTTGCAGGGGCAAATGAAGAAGGATACCATTTTAAGAATGTAAACCCTGTACGTGACTTCGAGGTATCCGAGTATGCAGACCTTCGTTTTATTCAGGAAGGGGATCCTTCACCTGACGGCAATGGGACGATTGTATTTGCAAAAGGGATTGAAGTTGGACATGTTTTCAAATTAGGTACGCGATATTCAGAAGCTTTAGGAAGCTCATTCCTGGATGAAAACGGACGATCTCAATCCATTATCATGGGGTGCTATGGAATCGGGGTTTCCCGTACCTTAGCCGCGGTGGCAGAACAATTCAATGATGATAGAGGTCTTGTATGGCCGGCGAATCTCGCGCCATTCGACCTTCATTTAATTCCAATCAACATGAAGGATGAAGCCCAAGAATCACTTTCAAACGAATTATATGCCTCATTCAAAGAAAACAGGTATGATGTATTAATGGATGATCGAGCTGAACGTCCAGGCGTTAAATTTGCCGATTCAGACCTGATTGGTCTCCCTATCCGTATAACGGTCGGAAAGAAAGCGGGAGAAGGAATCGTCGAAATAAAGGTAAGAAAAACCGGCGAGATGTTGGAGGTTCATAAAGATGAACTCCTGACCAAGCTGCAAGAACTATTCAAGACACTTTCGTAAACCTAAGAGGGCTCGACTTTAAAGGAGGCAATCCTTTTGCTGTCAGCCCTTTTTATTCTGTAAACAAGTATGATACACGAATAGAAATGGGGGAAAAGAACATGGATGAGAAGCCCCTGGGCAAAAGAGAAAGGTTTCAATTGCTGCTGCAGCAGTTAGGCCTAACAGAAGATGCCTTTGTTCAGTATTTCAGACACGCTGAAATTGAAAAGTTGGCAGTTTATCGTAAGGAAAAGAAATGGCATTTTCACTTCACATTTGAAGAAATCATCCCTTGTAACGTATGGAGCAAATTTTCCATCGCGCTGCAAACATCCTTTAAACATATCGCGAATGTAGGCTATACGATCAGGGTGTTGAATCCGAATGTGACGGATCAGCATATCTTGGATTACTGGCAGGACTGTGTGAAAGAAATCCAAGGAATATCTCCGCCCTTATTAAAATTATTAAATACGCAAAAGCCTAAAATAAATGGAAACAAAATAATTGTTCAGGCTTCTAATGATACAGAAGCTACGCAGTTGAAAAGGAAATATGGTGATATGATTACCTCGACATTTGAAAACTTCGGTTTCCCTAAATTGGTGCTCGATGCAGAGGTAGGTCAGGTAGAAGAACAAAACAACGAATATGAGAAATTTTTAGAAGAGAAGCTTAAAGAGGACCAGGAAAGAGCGAAACAGGCTCTTATTGAAATGGAAAAAGCCGAAAAAGAAGGTGCAAGTGATGCACCGAGCGGTCCGTTCATACTTGGTCTCACGATCAAGGACGATGCTGACTTCCGAAAAATTGAAGAGATTTATGATGAAGAACGGCGTATCGCCATCGAAGGATATGTGTTCGATTGTGAAACAAGGGAACTCAGAAGCGGACGTACTTTACTGACTTTTAAGGTGACGGACTATTCAAGTTCCATTCTCGTTAAGATGTTCTCCAGGGATAAAGAGGACGCTGCCGTCATGAACATGATGAAAAAGGGGATGTGGGTCCGCTGTCGTGGCAGCATTCAAAATGATACATTTGTACGCGACCTTGTCATGATCGCCAATGATGTCAATGAAATTAAGCCTGTTCTTAGACTGGATACGGCTCCGGCCGATGAAAAAAGAGTAGAGCTTCACATGCATACACCCATGAGTCAGATGGATGCCGTTTCTTCAGTGGCTAGCCTGGTTGCCCAAGCAAAAAAATGGGGGCATAAAGCTGTTGCGATAACGGATCATGCTGTAGCGCAATCTTTCCCGGAAGCTTACAACGCAAGTAAGAAAAACGATATTAAACTCCTCTATGGTGTGGAAGCTAACCTTGTGGATGATGGGGTGCCGATTGCTTATAATGACCGTGACCTTCCTCTTGAAGATAGCACATTTATCGTGTTCGATGTGGAAACGACCGGACTTTCGGCGGTTTACGACACCATCATTGAGCTTGCAGCCGTGAAGATCAAAGATGGAGAGGTCATTGATAAATTCGAATCATTTGCCAATCCACATCATCCGTTATCCGCTACGACGATAGAGCTGACGGGAATTACAGATGACATGGTACAAACAGCTCCAGAAATCAATGATGTTCTTCATAGATATCATAAATGGGTAGGCGACGATATACTGGTCGCCCATAATGCATCCTTTGATATGGGGTTCCTGAATGCAGGATATCAAAAAGCCGGCATACAGAAAGCTGCCAATCCAGTCATTGATACCCTCGAGCTTGCAAGGCTTCTGTACCCGCAATTCAAGAACCACCGCTTAAATACATTGGCGAAGAAATTCGATATTGAATTGACACAGCATCACAGGGCCATTTATGATGCCGAAACAACGGGATATCTTTTACTGAAAATGTTGAAAGATGCTGTGGAAAAAGGAATCACGAATCATAAACAGTTTAATGATTATATGGGGAAAGGGGACTCATACAAACGGTCAAGGCCGTATCACTGTACATTGATTGCTCAGACGGAAGAAGGATTGAAAAATCTATATAAGCTTGTATCCATTTCTCATATGAATTATTTCTTCCGTGTCCCCCGGATTCCACGTTCTCAATTACAGAAGTATCGTGCGGGAATTCTCGTTGGCTCTGGTTGTGACAAAGGTGAAGTGTTCGAAGGGATGATGCAGAAGGGGAAAGAAGAAGTCGAAGAAAAGGCTCAATTCTATGATTATCTGGAAGTTCATCCGAAAGAAGTGTACCAGCATTTAATTGAATTAGACATCGTTCAAAGTCAGAAGAACCTGGAAGATATCATCCAGAACATCGTTGAGCTTGGCCGGAAATTGGACAAGCCTGTGGTGGCGACCGGAAACGTTCATTACCTGCATGAAACAGATAAGATTTATCGTAAGATCCTGGTCGGGTCACAGGGTGGGGCGAATCCCTTGAACCGCCATGAGCTCCCTGATGTTCACTTCAGGACAACGAATGAAATGCTCGATGCATTCTCCTTCTTGGGGAAAGAAACGGCAAAAGAGATTGTCGTTGATAATTCCAATAAGATTGCCGATATGATAGACGTCATCAAGCCGATCAGAGATGATCTTTATACACCGAAAATCGAAGGTGCAGACGAAGAAATGCGTCGTATGAGTTATGCTATGGCGAAAAGCATCTATGGAGAAGAGCTTCCTGAAATCGTGGAAGCCAGGATTGAAAAAGAATTGAAGAGTATCATCGGACATGGTTTCGCGGTCATCTATCTGATCTCCCATAAGCTGGTTAAGAAATCACTGGATGACGGATACTTGGTCGGTTCACGTGGATCGGTAGGCTCGTCTTTTGTAGCGACCATGACTGAAATCACGGAAGTAAATCCTTTACCGCCTCATTATGTATGCCCGTCCTGCAAGAAATCCGAGTTCTTTGACGATGGATCAGTGGGGTCAGGATTCGACCTGCCTAATAAGGACTGCCCCGATTGTGGAGTTCCTTATAAAAAAGACGGTCACGATATTCCGTTTGAAACCTTCCTTGGATTTAAAGGGGACAAGGTTCCGGATATCGATTTGAACTTCTCGGGGGAGTATCAGCCAAATGCCCACAACTATACAAAGGTTCTATTCGGTGAGGACAACGTATACCGTGCTGGTACAATCGGAACTGTTGCCGAAAAGACCGCTTATGGGTATGTTAAGGGATACGCGAATGATCATCAGCTCCAAATCCGTGGGGCAGAAATTGATCGTTTGGTCAGTGGATGCACCGGTGTGAAAAGAACAACCGGACAGCATCCGGGAGGAATCATCGTAGTGCCGGATTACATGGATATCTATGATTTCTCACCTATCCAGTTTCCTGCGGACGATTCGAGCTCGGAATGGAAAACGACGCATTTTGACTTCCATTCAATTCATGACAACCTTTTGAAGCTGGACATTCTTGGACACGATGATCCGACTGTCATACGGATGCTGCAGGATCTGTCGGGAATCGATCCTAAAACGATTCCGACAGATGATCCTGAAGTGATGAAAATCTTCAGCGGTACCGAATCACTTGGAGTGACGGAAGAGCAAATCATGTGTAAGACCGGTACTCTAGGTATCCCGGAATTCGGGACGAGGTTCGTCCGTCAGATGCTTGAAGATACTAAGCCGACAACTTTTTCCGAGCTTGTCCAAATTTCTGGCCTTTCCCACGGTACCGATGTGTGGCTTGGAAATGCACAAGAGCTCATTCATAACAACATATGCAACCTGAGCGAAGTGATCGGGTGTCGTGATGATATTATGGTATATCTGATCTATCAAGGGCTCGAGCCTTCACTTGCCTTTAAAATCATGGAGTTTGTACGTAAAGGGAAGGGTCTGCAGGATGAATGGGTGGAAGAGATGAAGAAGAACGGGGTACCTGACTGGTACATTGACTCATGCCTGAAAATCAAGTACATGTTCCCGAAAGCCCATGCTGCAGCTTACGTATTAATGGCCGTTCGTATCGCTTATTTCAAAGTCCATCACGCTCTCCTTTACTATGCGGCTTATTTTACCGTCCGTGCAGAGGATTTCGACATCGAAGCGATGGTAAGAGGTTCTCAGGCTGTAAGAGCCAAGATAGAGGAAATCAATAGTAAAGGCCTGGATGCTTCTCCGAAAGAAAAGAATACTTTGACGGTCCTTGAGCTGGCACTTGAGATGTGTGAAAGAGGGTATAAGTTTCAGAAAGTAGATCTTTATCGTTCAAAAGCCGCCGAGTTTGTGATCGATGGAGATACACTGATCCCTCCGTTTAATTCTATACCGGGACTTGGGACCAATGCTGCCATCAATATCGTGAATGCAAGGAAAGATGGGGAATTCCTATCAAAAGAGGACCTTCAACAAAGAGGCCGCGTATCCAAGACCATTATAGAATATCTTGACAACCACGGATGCCTGGAAGCTTTACCTGAAAAGAATCAGTTATCCCTCTTTTAAGTTGATACCATGGGAATTGTTTGCATAAAAATGTTGATTATGGTATATTTTTATTGGAAATACTAAAGATAGCTCTAAAGGTAGAAGAGTGGGGTCGCACCCCACTCTTTCGTTATTACATGGAGATTTTTTGAACTATCATTTCTAGTCTTGGTGCAAGATTTTCCTATAGACCAGGAGGTAAGTATGAGCAAAATAACAACACTTGTAGAAGAAATTGTTACACCAATCTTAGATGACATGTCTTTAGAACTCATCGACATGGAATATGTAAAAGAAGGATCCAACTGGTTTCTTCGTGTATTCATCGATAAAGATTCAGGTGTTGACATTGAAGAATGTGGAATAGTAAGTGAAAGACTTAGTGAAAAGTTAGATGAAATTGACCCAATTCCTCATAATTACTTTTTAGAAGTTTCTTCACCGGGGGCTGAACGTCCTTTAAAGAAAGACAAGGACTTCGAGAAAGCCATTGGCAAAAACGTTTATGTAAAAACGTATGAGCCTTTGAACGGCGAAAAAGCCTTCGAAGGGACACTTCTTTCCTATACTTCAGACCAATTATCACTAGAAGTAACCATTAAGACTCGAAAAAAGAAGGTTGAAATTCCAACAGATAAGATAGCCATTGCACGATTGGCTGTTACATTTTCATAGGAACGAACCGCATTATAAAGGGGGATGAAACCACCATGAGCACGCAGTTATTAGATGCTCTAACTGTTTTAGAGAAAGAGAAAGGCATTGCAAGGGATGTCATCATTGAAGCGATTGAAGCAGCCCTTGTTTCAGCTTACAAACGAAATTTTAACCAAGCACAGAATGTCCGTGTAGACCTTAACCTTGATACGGGGACGATGAGAGTCTTCGCCCGGAAGGAAGTCGTAGATGAGGTATTTGATTCACGTCTGGAGATTTCAGTGGAAGATGCAGGAGAAATCAATCCAAGTTACGAAGTAGGAGACGTTGTGGAACTTGAAGTGACTCCTAAGGACTTTGGGCGTATTGCAGCTCAAACGGCTAAACAGGTTGTGACTCAACGTGTGAGAGAAGCAGAAAGAGGAATTATCTATTCTGAATTTGTTGACCGTGAAGAAGACATTATGACAGGTATCGTTCAACGCCAGGATAATCGTTTCATCTATGTGGCATTAGGAAAGATCGAAGCACTTTTACCTGTAAGTGAGCAAATGCCAAATGAAACATATAAACCTCATGACAGGATTAAAGTGTTCATTACGAAAGTAGAGAAGACGACAAAAGGTCCTCAGATTTTTGTTTCAAGGACACATCCTGGATTATTGAAACGACTATTCGAAATTGAAGTTCCAGAAATCTTTGATGGAACAGTGGAAATTAAATCAGTGGCACGTGAAGCCGGCGACCGCTCTAAAATTTCTGTTCATGCGGAAAACCCTGAAGTGGATCCGGTAGGTGCATGTGTAGGAACCAAAGGTGCCCGTGTTCAAGCCATTGTAAACGAATTAAAAGGTGAGAAGATCGATATCGTTCAGTGGTCGGAAGACCCAGTGACTTTCGTCGCCAATGCCTTAAGTCCATCCAAAGTATTGGATGTACAGGTGAATGAAGAAGATAAAGCAACCAGGGTCGTCGTTCCCGACTATCAACTGTCCCTTGCGATCGGTAAACGCGGTCAAAATGCTCGTCTTGCAGCTAAGTTGACAAACTGGAAGATTGATATCAAGAGTGAGACAGATGCAAGGGAATTAGGGTTGTATCCTCGCGAAGAGGCCTTTTTACCTCAGGATGAAGAGGAAGAGTACGACAACGAGCCTTTAAATATTGATTTTGAAAATCAAGATTAAGAGGTGAGTAAGATGGGTGTTAACAAGAAGATTCCTTTGCGCAAATGTGTGGCAACGGGTGAGATGAAACCAAAAAAAGAAATGATTCGTATTGTTAGATCCAAAGAAGGCGAGGTTTCCATCGATCCGACGGGAAAGAAATCCGGACGTGGTGCTTATCTTTCGAAGGATAAAGACGTCATTTTACAAGCTAAAAAGAAAAATACTTTAGCCAATCAATTACAAGCGAAAATAGATGAATCTCTTTACGATGAATTGATTAGCCTTGTGGAGAAGGAGTAACGTTTAGCGTATGAATCAGAATCGTTGGATGTCACTTTTAGGATTGGCAAATCGGGCACGTAAGATTATTTCAGGTGAAGAGCTTGTTATTAAAGAAGTTCGTAGTGGACGAGCGAAACTTGTCATTCTTTCCAAAGATGCTTCTGCTAATACAAACAAGAAAATCACGGACAAATGTAAATCGTATCATGTCCCGGTATGCTTAGTGGAAAACAGGCATGATCTAGGTCAAGCCATAGGAAAAGAGGCAAGGGTAGTCGTAGCCATCATGGATGCAGGCTTTGCCAAAAAATTATCCGAACTGCTCGATGAATCTCAGTGGGGGTGAACATATGAGCAAGACGCGTGTTTATGAATATGCAAAAAAATATAATGTTTCAAGCAAAGATGTAATCGAAAAATTAAAGCAACTTAATATTGAGGTATCAAACCATATGGCAACTATAGAAGATGACGCAGTAACGAAATTAGACGCAATGTATAAAGGTGATTCCAAAGGGCAATCTGCCCAAAAAGATTCAAAAACAAGTGCAAAGTCAGAAGATGCTCCTAATAAGGAGAAAGTAAAGACAGCGCCTAAAAGCCGTGAAGGAAAAAAACACGAGCAACAGCACCAATCAAAGGAGAAGAAGGTCTTCAATAATAACAATAACAACAAAAACAAAAATAACAGACAAAATAAGCAAAACAAAAATTTCAAACAGGCTCCTCAGCAACAACAGCCTGCCAAGAAAAAAGAACTTCCTTCAAAGATAACGTTCTCCGAGTCATTAACGGTTTCAGAACTTGCTAAAAAGCTTCATAAGGAGCCTTCTGAAATCATAAAAAAATTATTCATGCTTGGTGTCATGGCAACCATCAACCAGGAGCTGGATAAGGACTCAATCGAATTGATTGCAGGGGAATACGGAGTCGAAGTAGAAGAAGAAATTAAAGTGGATGCTACAGATCTGGAAGTTTATTTCACTGAAGATACTGAAGATCAGGTAGAAGAACGTCCTTCTGTTGTAACCATCATGGGTCACGTCGACCATGGTAAAACCACTCTGCTTGATTCAATCCGTAATACGAAAGTAACTGCGGGGGAAGCTGGCGGGATCACTCAGCATATTGGTGCTTATCAAGTGGAAGTGGACGGCAAGAAAATCACGTTCCTTGATACTCCGGGACATGCTGCCTTCACGACTATGCGTGCACGTGGTGCCAAAGTAACGGACATTGCGATTATCGTTGTAGCGGCTGACGACGGTGTCATGCCTCAGACGGTTGAAGCAATCAACCATGCGAAAGCGGCAGAAGTACCGATCATCATTGCTGTTAATAAAATGGATAAAGAAGCTGCCAATCCAGATCGTGTGATGCAGGAATTAACCGAATATGAATTGGTGCCTGAAGCATGGGGTGGAGACACTATCTTCGTACCATTATCTGCATTATCAGGTGAAGGGATCGACAATCTTCTAGAAATGATCGTTCTTGTAAGTGAAGTGGAAGAGCTTAAAGCAAATCCAAATCGTCTTGCACAAGGAACTGTCATTGAAGCTCAATTGGATAAAGGCCGCGGGTCTGTAGCTACTCTACTCGTTCAGAATGGAACGTTGAAAGTAGGGGATCCAATCGTAGTAGGAACTACATTCGGACGAGTCCGTGCAATGGTCAATGACCTTGGCCGCCGTGTGAAAGAAGCCGGACCTTCTGCTCCAGTTGAAATCACTGGTTTGAATGATGTTCCACAAGCGGGAGATCGTTTCGTCGTATTCGAAGATGAAAAGACTGCCCGTTCTGTTGGAGAAGCACGTGCATCCCAGGCGCTTCAAGCCCAGCGTGGAGAAAAGTCCAAGGTAAGCCTTGAAAACCTGTTCGAACAAATGAAACAGGGGGAAATGAAAGACTTGAACCTTGTGCTTAAAGCGGATGTTCAAGGATCGGTTGAAGCATTGGCAGCCTCGTTAATGAAGATTGAAGTTGAAGGTGTAAATATCCGGATCATCCACACAGGTGTGGGGGCTATCAATGAATCTGATATTACACTGGCTTCAGCTTCTAATGCCATTGTGATCGGTTTTAACGTTCGACCTGATGTAAATGCAAAACGTACGGCAGAAGCAGAAGGCGTAGAGATTCGACTACATCGCATAATCTATAAGGTAATGGAAGAGATCGAAGCCGCTATGCAAGGGATGCTTGACCCTGAATTCGAGGAGAAGATCATTGGTCAGGCAGAGGTCCGTCAAACATTTAAAGTGTCTAAAGTCGGTACGATTGCGGGAAGCTATGTAACAGAAGGTAAGATTTCACGAGATAGCGGAGTTCGACTCATCCGTGACGGAATCGTTATCTTCGAAGGTGAACTGGATGCCCTTAAGCGCTTTAAGGATGATGCAAAAGACGTAGCTAAAGGTTACGAATGCGGTATTACAATTAAGAACTTTAATGATGTGAAGGAAGGCGACGTCATCGAAGCCTTTATCATGGAAGAAATCACACGTAAATGATCACATATGTTGAATGTGAGTGCATGATTTATGACTCTCACTCATTGAAAGAAAAGAGGGCTGTCCTGCAAAGGATCATGACACGCCTTAAACAAAAATTCAATGTATCGGTTGCTGAAATCGGGCATCAGGATGTTTGGCAGCGTACCAGGATTGCCATCGTTGCCGTCGCTTCTTCCAAAGGAGCGAGCGAACGGGAGATCGAACACGCATTGAAATTCATGGATTCTTTTCCTGAGTGGGAACGACTGGATACCCAAATCGAGTCGCTATAATAAACGGGCTTATATCAACATATAACCATTAACGAAATATAAGAGGTGATATTGATGAGCCATCGTGCGAATCGTGTTAGCGAGCAAATGAAGAAAGAGCTCAGCGATATTATCGGACGCAAAATAAAGGATCCACGCATTGGCTTTGTAACGGTTACTGATGTACAAGTATCCGGGGATTTACAACAGGCAAAAGTGTATATTACCGTTCTAGGTGGGGAAGACCAGAGAGAAAATACTCTTAAGGGCCTCGCGAAGGCAAAAGGATTTATCCGCTCTGAAGTAGGGCAGAGGATCCGCCTTCGTAAAACACCTGAAATTATTTTTGAGTTTGATGAATCGATTGATTATGGTAATCATATTGAATCTTTATTAAGAAAAGTTCAAGATGAACCAGAAGAATCTAAAGATACAGAAGAGTAACATGAAAGGGCTGATCCGGACGGAAGTACAATTCCAAAGGGTCGGTCCTTTATGTTTTCCTTTTTGAAATATTCTACAATGCACACTGGAGGTATAAAGATGAATGGAATCCTGCCCCTATGGAAGCCACGGGGAATGACATCCCATGATTGTGTCTTTAAGCTGAGAAAGCTTCTCAGAACGAAGAAAGTTGGCCATACCGGTACTTTGGACCCTGAAGTCTCAGGGGTTCTGCCCATTTGCATCGGAAGGGCAACCAAGATAGCAGAGTATATTACGGCATCGGGAAAGACCTATGAAGGGGAAGTCACCCTGGGCTCCTCCACCACAACAGAAGACGCGTGGGGAGAGAAAGTTCAAGAAAAGAAGGTAGACCGAATGATAACGAGAAAGGAGGTTGAAGAAATCCTTCAAGATCTGACAGGAGACATCACTCAGACACCCCCAATGTTTTCGGCGGTCAAAGTGAATGGAAAGCGGTTATATGAATATGCAAGGCAGGGGATAGAAGTTGACAGGCCTTCAAGAACGGTTCATATCCATAGTCTTCAATTACTGGAGGATTGGAATGAGTTAGACAGGAATAATCCTGCTTTTTCTTTTGAAGTAGTATGTGGGAAAGGGACTTATGTAAGAACACTTGCCGTTGAAATCGGGAAAAGACTTGGGTATCCTGCTCATATGTCCGCCCTCACCCGGACGCAATCTGCCAGTTTTAGAAAAGAAGATTGTTTCACTTTCGAAGAGATACAAGAGTTCGTTCTGACTGAACGTTCACAAGACCTTCTTCTTCCACTGGAAATGGGGCTTTCTCATTTGCCGAAAAAGGCAATTAGTGATACATTAGCAGAGAAAGTGAAGAACGGAGCACGCTTAGAAGAGCCTGAGGATTGGCCAGAAGGCCCAGAGGTAGTGATGGAGTATCAAGGTAAGGTCATTGCCATCTATCAGCGGCATCCGGACAAGCCTGGGATTATCAAGCCTGTCAAAGTGCTTTTCAACGACTAGTGAAAAAGGTGAAATACTGTGAAAGTAATAACTGTACATCATCCACATTCAATTAGTAAGAATGATTTCCCCCCCCTGGTACTCGCACTAGGATATTTCGATGGGGTTCATAAAGGCCATCAGAGGGTGATCAGGGCAGCCGTAGATACAGCGAAGGATATGAACGTCTGTAGCGCTGTGATGACATTTGACCCGCATCCTTCCGTCGTATTGGGGCATAAACACAAGCATATACACTACATAACACCTCTTGAAGATAAGAAAGAAATCATTAAAGGACTCGGCGTGGATTATTTATTTATTGTCCGCTTTACATCAGAATTTGCAAGCTTGATTCCACAGGACTTTGTTGATCAATATATTATCGGACTAAATGTAAGGCATGTAGTGGCAGGGTATGATTATTCATATGGAAGACTAGGGAAAGGAACGATGGAAACTCTTCCATTTCACTCACGGGATAAATTTACATCCACGACTATTTCAAAACTTACAGATAATGAACTGGATATGAAAGTGAGCTCTACCTTAATTAGGGAAAACCTAAAAGAAGGAGACGTTTACAGGGTACAGAGGCTCCTTGGCAGACCATTTAAAATGAAGGGGACTGTCATACACGGAGATAAGAGAGGCAGGAAAATAGGTTTTCCCACAGCCAATATCGAGCTTTCTGATAACTATCTGACCCCAAAGGTGGGGGTCTATGCAGTCAGGATGAAAATTCATGATACATGGTTCAACGGTGTGTGCAACATTGGCTATAAACCAACGTTCAAGAATCCCGATGACTACTCCCTCTCTATTGAAGTTCATCTTTTCGATTTTCATACTTCCATTTATGGAGAAGAAGTGTTCATAGAATGGTATGATAGGATCAGGGATGAACAGAAGTTTTCCGGAATTGACGAATTAATCTCTCAAATCCAGAAAGATAAGGACCAGGCTATAGACTACTTTACGAAAATTTAACGATTACACTTGATTTTTATATAAAAGAGTAGTATTCTAAATAGCGTATGAAATGAACCTTTGCTTGGCATCACGATTCACCAACGGTTGCTCAGTAACAGGGGATTTGAAAGAAATTATTAGGAGGTGAAAAGGATGGCTATCACTAAAGAGCGTAAAAACGAACTTATCAGTGAATACAAAGTACATGAGAACGATACTGGATCTCCAGAAGTTCAAATTGCTGTCCTAACTGAAGAAATTAACAACCTGAACGATCACTTACGCGTTCACAAGAAAGATCACCACTCTCGTCGCGGTCTTCTTAAAATGGTAGGTCACCGTCGTAATCTATTATCTTACTTACGTAAGAAAGATGTACAACGCTACCGTGAGTTAATTAACAAATTAGGTTTACGTCGATAAACAGACAAAGGAAGCGGGATTATGTCCCGCTTTTTCTTTAGCTTTCATAAGTGGAAATCTTTGTATGATCCTCCACTTCTTTTTATACATTTTCTTTATTTAAAGTATTCAATTTGATTGTTTTTGTCTAAAATACATAATATGTACATAGAGTACTCGATTGACCAATGGACGGCTCAATCAACCACTATGATACAGCATCCTGTATTTACATAGTCAGTAAGATTTATTCAAGCGAATATAACAGCGCAAATGTGCATGATATAGATTATTTTTAAGTTTATCCGGGTTGGGTACAGGCCGAACCCTTTAGTGATATATAAAGAGAGGGGTACACTTTATGGAACAAACTAAACAAACCTTTTCCATTGATTGGGCTGGAAGAGAATTAACGGTCGAAGTTGGCCAATTTGCCAAACAAGCGAATGGAGCGGTAATGGTACGCTATGGTGATACGGCAGTATTAAGCAGTGCTACAGCTTCGAAAGAGCCAAAACCTTTGGATTTCTTCCCATTAACGGTTAACTATGAAGAAAGATTATATGCAGTGGGTAAAATCCCTGGAGGATTCATTAAACGTGAAGGTCGCCCAAGTGAAAAAGCAATCCTTGCCAGCCGCTTGATTGACCGTCCTATCCGACCATTGTTCGCAGATGGATTCCGTAATGAAGTTCAAGTCATCAGCATTGTGATGAGTGTAGACCAAAACTGTTCTTCTGAAATGGCAGCAATGTTTGGTTCATCATTAGCCCTTTCTGTATCTGATATCCCATTCGAAGGTCCGATTGCCGGAGTTATCGTGGGTCTAGTTGATGGTAAATTCATTATCAATCCTTCAGTTGAGGAATTAGAGAAGAGTGAAATTCATTTATCTGTTGCCGGTACAAAAGATGCCATCAACATGGTAGAAGCGGGTGCAGATGAGGTTCCGGAAGAAACAATGCTTGAAGCAATCATGTTTGGTCATGAAGAAATTAAGCGTTTAGTTGCCTTCCAGGAGGAAATCGTTGCTAAAGTCGGTAAAGAGAAATTGGATATCCAACTTGCTGAACTTGATCAGGATGTTGAAGCAGAAGTTCGTGCATTATGTGAAAGCGAACTGATCCCTGCCATCCAGGTCCAGGAGAAGCATGCCCGTGAAGAAGCGATAAAAGCTGTAAAAGATAAGGTAATGGCTGTATATGAAGAAGAAAAGGAGGCTGACGAAGCTGCCCTGAAGCAAGTGAAAAAAGTATTGGACAAACTTGTGAAAAATGAAGTTCGCCGTTTGATAACGGAAGATAAAGTCCGTCCTGATGGTCGTAAAGTAGACGAAATCCGTCCACTCTCTTCAGAAGTCGGTTTATTGCCAAGAACACACGGTTCAGGATTATTTACTCGTGGACAAACTCAAGCACTAAGTATTTGTACGCTGGGTGCTTTAGGTGATGTACAGGTTCTTGATGGGTTAGGAATCGAAGAATCAAAACGATTCATGCACCATTACAATTTCCCTCAATTCAGTGTAGGGGAAACAGGACCGATCAGAGGACCTGGCCGTCGTGAAATCGGACATGGAGCACTGGGAGAAAAAGCCCTGGATCCAATCATTCCAAATGAAAAAGACTTCCCTTATACAATCCGTCTTGTTTCTGAAGTGCTTGAATCTAACGGTTCTACTTCTCAAGCGAGTATTTGTGCAAGTACGTTAGCGATGATGGACGCCGGTGTGCCTATTAAGGCGCCTGTAGCAGGAATTGCTATGGGTCTGATCAAATCCGGTGAAAACTATTCTATCTTAACGGATATTCAAGGAATGGAAGATCACCTCGGTGATATGGACTTTAAGGTAGCAGGTACATCTAAAGGAGTAACTGCTCTTCAAATGGATATCAAGATTGATGGACTGTCACGTGAAATCCTTGAAGAAGCCCTTCAACAAGCGAAAAAAGGAAGAATGCAGATTCTAGAGAGCATGCTTTCTACAATCGGAGAATCAAGAACAAGTCTTTCTCAATATGCACCTAAGATCCTGACGATGCATATCAATCCTGATAAGATCAGAGATGTTATTGGACCAAGTGGTAAACAAATCAATAAAATCATCGATGAGACTGGTGTTAAGATTGATATCGAACAGGACGGTACAATCTTCATTTCTTCAACTGACGAAGAGATGAACAAAGTGGCTAAGAAAACGATTGAAGATATCGTCAGAGAAGTGGAAGCTGGACAAATGTATCTTGGAAAAGTAAAACGAATTGAGAAATTCGGTGCATTTGTAGAAATCTTCAGTGGCAAAGACGGCCTGGTCCACATTTCTGAGATTGCAGAAGAACGTATTCGCAAGGTGGAAGATGTAGTGGCAATGGGTGATGAAATCCTTGTAAAAGTACTCGACATCGATAATCAAGGAAGAGTCAACTTATCCAGAAAAGCCGTTCTTAAAGAACAGCGAGAAAAAGAAGAACAAAACCAAGGTTAATCTTTAAAGAATGGCAGGCTGTCCTGTAAGGAGCAATTTCTCTCCTCCGGGACGGCTTTTTTTATCTGTTGAACGGCTTTAGCGCCGGATGTTCTACGCTATTCTTTTCCTACATATGTTTGTAGGAGAAGGAAGGTGGACAGGGATGGAAAAAAAATACTTGATTGGAATTAGTCTAATTGCTATTCTGACTTTAGTAGTTGTAGAGAATCCTATAACAGATCGATATGTGACGGGATTAAAACAAGAAGCGGTAGTTGTGAATGGGGATAGTGGGACTAATGACTTGACCCGCATAATAAAAGAGGAAGCGAAATCGAGAGAAATTCCAGCCCAGGATGCTGTAATCGATACGGTTTGGAAAGCTACACCAGGATATAATGGATTAAAAGTAGATGTAGAGGCATCCTTGAAAAATATGAAAAAAGAAAAATCGTTTGATGAAGATAAACTGATTTACAAGCAAATACCACCTGAAAAACATTTACCAGATTTACCCGCTTCACCAGTTTATCGCGGAAATCCTGATAAACCCATGGTGTCCTTTATCATCAATGTAGCTTGGGGCAATGAATACATTCCCGATATGCTTGCAACTTTGAAAAAACATCAGGTATATGCTACGTTCTTTCTAGAGGGGAGATGGGTCAAGAATAACCCGGACCTGGCGAAGATGATTGTGGATGCGGGTCATGAGGTGGGTAACCACTCCTACTCCCATCCGGATATGAAGACGTTAGAAACCGCCAAGGTACGAGAGGAATTAAAAAAGACGAACGAAATGATTGAAGTGACTACGGGGGAAAAAGTGAAATGGTTTGCTCCTCCAAGCGGCAGTTACCGGGATGAAGTTGTGAGCATTGCGGATGAAATGCAAATGAGGACTATCATGTGGAGTGTGGACACGATTGATTGGCAAAAGCCACAGCCGGATGTATTGATTGAACGCGTAATGCGAAAGATGCACAACGGCGCGATTGTGCTCATGCATCCGACAGCTTCAACTGCGAATTCCTTAAATTCGTTGATCCTTCAAATAAAAGACAAAGATTTGCGGCTCGGTACGATCTCAAGTTTAGTAAAAGAAGAGAGAATCGTAGATGATGCAGATAATTCGTCACAACAGGGAAATAGTAAGAAGAAGCAGTAATTTTGCATCATGAATAGGAGGAACTTTCTTGATTAAGAAATATACATGCCAAAATGGACTGCGAATCGTGCTGGAAGAAATTCCACACGTTCGCTCCGTAGCAATAGGAGTCTGGATTGGGACCGGCTCACGAAATGAAACAGAACAAAATAATGGAATTTCCCATTTTCTGGAGCATATGTTCTTTAAAGGTACAAAGACTAAGACTGCACGCGAAATAGCAGAGTCATTCGACAGTATCGGCGGACAGGTCAATGCATTCACTTCAAAGGAATATACCTGTTATTATGCAAAAGTGTTGGACAACCATGCCGACTACGCATTACATACACTTTCAGATATGTTTTTTAATTCAACTTATGTTGAAGAAGAACTGACGAAGGAAAAAAATGTCGTATATGAAGAAATCAAAATGTATGAAGATACTCCGGACGATATCGTTCACGATTTACTAAGTAAAGCCATCTATGAAGAGCATCCACTTGGGTATCCGATCCTTGGTACCGAAGACACATTGAACTCATTCAATCAGGCTAAGTTAAAGGAGTACATGCATGATATGTATACTCCTGACCAGGTAGTCGTGTCTGTTGCAGGCAATGTCGACGAAACATTCATCAAGGAAGTCGAAAAGCTATTCGGGTCCTATGAAGGTGGCAAAGGGCCGGAAGATCGTATGAAACCTGTTTTTCACAACAACAAGCTCGCCCGTAAGAAAGACACGGAACAAGCCCATTTATGCTTAGGTTTCGATGGTCTTAAAATCGGTCATCCTGATATATACAATTTGATTGTGTTAAATAACGTATTGGGCGGCAGTATGTCATCCCGTCTGTTCCAGGAGGTTCGAGAACAGAGAGGACTTGCATACTCTGTATTTTCATACCACTCAGCATACGAGGACAGCGGCATGGTGACCATTTACGGAGGCACGGGGGCAAATCAGTTAGATCAATTATTCGATACGATAAACAGTACACTTGAAACACTGAAAGCAGATGGAATCACCTCTAAAGAATTACTCAACAGCAAAGAGCAATTAAAAGGGAACCTGATGCTGAGTCTGGAAAGTACCAATAGCCGCATGAGCAGAAATGGCAAAAATGAATTACTATTGAAACGTCACCGTACCCTGGATGAAATCGTCGAAGAAATTGATGGTGTGACGATGGATAAAGTCAATAGACTGGCCTTGAGCATCTTTACAGATGATTATGCTTCGGCTCTTATCAGCCCTGAAGGAGTTCTGCCAAAAAATATGAAGAATTAATCAAGAAAAGCAGACTTTATTGGTCTGCTTTTTTACATGCCAATCCTCTCCACCGAGGTTAAACTTTCTGCTTCTAAAACAATGGACAGTGTATACATTGTACTAAAGAGCATTTTTTTGGAGGGATACTAATAATGAGGCTAAGTGAATTAAGCGGGAAAGAAATCGTTGATTATAAAAAAGCGGAACGTTTAGGCATCCTGGGTCAAACTGATCTTGAATTCAATGATAAGTCAGGCAGTATCAACGCCCTCATCATACCAACAGGAAAATGGTTGAGAAAGCAAAGTGGAGAAATCAGGGTGCCCTGGCATCAAATCAGGACGATTGGGGCAGACATGATCATTTTGGAAGTATCGGAAGAATAACTGAAACAATACAATTGTGTAAACGGGTTAGTGCCCGTTTATTTTTTTTGATTACTTTTTCAAAACGTTCATATGCCCCTTTTCTTCTCACCCATTGGTCAGGTGCAACATACACTGTTGAAGTGAAAAGGGATTTAGAATAGCGATTATGTTAAAAGTAGGTGAAATCAGTGATGCTGACTGGAATGCAGATCGCAGTTCTAGGCGGAGATGCTCGTCAACTTGAGATCATTCGAAAGCTTACAGAGTTGGATGCCAAAATATCGCTCGTAGGTTTTGAACAACTAGATCATGCCTTTACAGGGGCTTCGAAGGAAAAACTTGATGAAGTGGATTTTTCGTTGATTGATGCCATCATATTACCTGTACCAGGCACGAATCTTCAAGGAGAAATAGATACGATTTTTTCCAATGAGAAAATCATGTTAACCGAAGAAATTGTAGCTGAGACGCCAGAGCACTGTACGATCTATTCAGGAATTAGTAATGCATACTTGGATAAAATCATGACTTCAACGAACCGTAAACTTATTCAGTTGTTTGAAAGGGACGACGTTGCCATTTATAATTCCATTCCTACAGTAGAGGGAACGATTATGATGGCTATTCAACATACAGACTTTACTATACATGGATCTGACATCATCATATTGGGTCTCGGGAGAGTCGGTATGAGTGTAGCTAGAACGTTTCATCATTTAGGTGGAAGAGTAAAGGTCGGGGTTCGTAAAAGTGAACATCTGGCAAGGGTGACGGAAATGGGGTTAGTGCCATTTCACTTGGATAATCTGGAAAAAGAAGTTGAGAATTGTGACATTTGTATTAATACAATTCCAGTGCATATCGTGAAGGCTGCTGTCATTGCTAAGATGCCTGCACATACGTTAATCATCGATCTTGCTTCAAAGCCTGGTGGTACAGATTTTCGTTATGCAGAAAAGCGTGGAATAAAAGCGCTATTAGCCCCAGGGCTCCCTGGAATTGTAGCACCGAAAACGGCTGGGCAGATACTGGCGAATGTCCTTTGTCAATTATTAGAGAAGGATTTTGATTTAGGAAAGGAGAGTTCATCATGAGTGTGAAAGGAAAACGTATCGGGTTTGGTTTGACAGGATCTCACTGTACGTATGATGCAGTATTCCCGGAAATCGAGCGATTAGTGAATAATGGAGCGGAAGTCATGCCGATTGTGACATCAACCGTTATGAACACCGAGACAAGATTCGGTAAAGGGGAAGATTGGATCAAACGAATCGAAGAAGTAACAGGTCATAAAGTCATCGATTCAATCGTCAAGGCAGAGCCACTTGGTCCGAAGATCCCATTGGATTGCATGGTGATTGCACCCTTAACAGGAAATTCTATGAGTAAATTTGCCAATGCCATGACCGATTCTCCTGTATTGATGGCTGCTAAGGCAACGATTCGTAATCATCGTCCTGTGGTGCTCGGTATTTCCACAAATGATGCTCTTGGATTAAATGGTGTGAATTTGATGCGATTAATTTCGACAAAAGACATCTATTTTATTCCATTTGGGCAGGATGCACCTGTTGCTAAGCCTAAATCAATGGTGGCCAGGATGACACTGATCCAGGAAACAATAGAAGCAGCGATGGAAGGAAGGCAGCTTCAACCCGTCATCATTGAAAGATATTTGGATTAATACAGGAAGAAGGTCATCTCATTATCCTTTTATGATGACCTTCTTTTCATGCATGTATAAGAAGGCTGCTTAAATGAAAGAACCGCAACTTGAAATAAAAAATTCCTATTGTCGAATAATTGTTTATGTTAAAATATTCTTTATTATAGTAATAGACTAAATTCATTTACCTATTGTACTATGAAAATACTGAATGGTTGGAAGGAGAGAAGATTTTGAATACAACGGGATTACATGTAGCTGTTGTGGGTGCCACAGGTGCCGTAGGACAGCAGATGCTTCAAACTTTAGATAAAAGGGATTTTCCTATAAAACAATTGACCTTGTTATCATCAGCTCGATCAGCTGGATCCACTGTTATGTTTAAAGGCAAGGAATGGACGGTAGAAGAAGCGAAGCCTGAAAGCTTTGAAGGAGTCGATATTGCATTATTTAGTGCAGGGGGTAGTGTATCCAAACTTCTTGCTCCTGAAGCCGTAAAACGCGGGGCAGTCGTTGTGGACAATACAAGTGCGTACCGGATGGATCCTGATGTTCCACTTGTAGTACCGGAAGTGAATGAAGAGGATATCAAGAAGCATAATGGAATTATTGCCAATCCTAACTGTTCGACTATTCAAATGGTTGCAGCACTTGAGCCCATCCGCAAACAATATGGCCTCACGAAAGTGATTGTTTCTACCTATCAAGCTGTTTCAGGTGCAGGGGCCGTTGCAATAGATGAACTTCATGCCCAGTCACAGGCCATTTTATCAGGGGAATCCTTTGAGCCTGCTGTTTTACCTGTTAAAGGGGACAAAAAACATTATCAAATTGCATACAATGCGATACCACAAATTGATACATTTCAGGATAACGGATTTACGTTTGAAGAGATGAAAATGATCAATGAAACAAAAAAAATCATGCATATGCCTTCGTTAAAGGTTTCTGCTACTTGTGTCAGATTACCGGTTGTAACAGGTCACTCTGAAAGTGTATATATTGAAATTGAGAAGGATTCTGTTTCAGTGAGTGAGATCCATGAACTTCTCCGGGAAGCGCCAGGCGTAACGCTTGAGGACATTCCTGAAGAACAAATATATCCAATGCCTGCTCATGCAGTGGGAAAACCGGATGTATTTGTAGGCCGGGTGCGTAAAGATCTTGATGAAGATAGGGGCTTCCATATGTGGGTTGTATCTGACAACTTACTGAAGGGAGCGGCTTGGAACTCGGTCCAGATCGCAGAAAGTTTAATGAAGCTTGGTTTAATTAAATAATAAAGAGGGATCGATCCAGCTGAAGATGTCTATCAATCCACTACTATTTTTATCATACCTCTTGAACATATGACAATGAGGTGTAGTCATGAAAGTGATCGTTCAAAAATTTGGTGGAACTTCTGTACGTGACGAGGTAAGCCGCCTCAAGGCAATGGCTCATACGAAACAAGCAATCGAAAAAGGATATAAAGTGGTGGTAGTCGTTTCGGCAATGGGAAGAAAAGGTGAACCCTATGCGACAGATTCACTATTATCATTAATCGGAGGCAGGAATACTTCAATCAGTAAGAGGGAGCAGGACCTCTTGTTGTCATGTGGAGAGATCATTTCGAGCCTTGTATTTTCCAATATGCTTCTAGAGCATGGGATCCGATCAACAGCTCTTACCGGAGCCCAGGCCGGCTTCCGGACAAATAATGATTTTAACAACGCAAAGATCATCGAGATGAAATGCACTCGTTTGGTAAATGAACTCGAGCGGCATGATGTCGTGGTAGTTGCAGGCTTCCAGGGAGCAACGAAGGATGGAGATATCACAACCATCGGCAGAGGTGGAAGTGATACGTCAGCTTCAGCACTTGGCGTCGCATTAAAAGCGGATTACATTGATATATTCACAGATGTGGAGGGAGTCATGACCGCCGATCCACGGATTTCTTCCAAGGCAAGACCCATTACGGTTGTTTCGTATAACGAAGTATGTAATATGGCATACCAGGGTGCCAAGGTGATACATCCCAGGGCGGTTGAGATTGCCATGAATTCGAATGTTCCAATCAGGATTCGCTCCACATACTCTAATGGCGAAGGTACCCTTGTTACCACGCTTGAGAATACGAAAGCGCACAAAGAGTTCAGGAGTCATCCCGTAACAGGGATTGCTCATGTATCCAACCTAACCCAAATTAAAGTGTTTGCTAAGGAAGATCAATACAATCTTCAAGCTGAGGTCTTTAAGGCTATGGCCAAAGAGGAGATAAGTGTAGATTTCATTAACATATCCCCAAGGGGAGTCGTTTACACCGTGGGGTCGTCAGTTGCTGATGATGCAATAAATGTTCTTAGGAACATGGGGCATGACCCCGTTATTGAATCGGAGTGTGCAAAGATTTCAGTGGTTGGAGCGGGAATGACCGGAGTACCGGGTGTGACCTCTGCCATTGTTTCTTCCCTTTCCAATGAAGGGATTCGCATTCTTCAATCTGCGGACAGTCATACGACCATTTGGGTGCTGGTGAAAGAAATGGACTTGATCAATGCCATCAATGCCCTGCATGATACGTTTCAATTACAAGAGAGAAGTGCTGCATTCAAAGTGGGATAATCACAAGAGGAGAGTGACTAGATTGAATTTTGGCCGTGTTTCTACGGCAATGGTTACGCCATTTGACCGTAAAGGAAATATTGATTTTACTAAAACGACTCAGTTAATTCAGTATCTGATCGACAACGGATCGGATTCGTTAGTAGTAGCAGGGACGACAGGGGAGTCACCTACCTTAACAAAAGAAGAAAAGGTTGCCCTATTTCGGCATGTAGTGAAAGTTGTGGATGGAAGGATTCCAGTCATTGCTGGGACGGGAAGCAATAATACCCATGCCTCGATAGAGCTTACGAAAAAAGCAAAAGAGGCAGGCGTTGATGCAATCATGCTGGTTGCCCCGTATTACAATAAACCGAGTCAGGAAGGGATGTATCAGCATTTTAAAGTAATCGCCGAATCGACAGACTTACCAGTGATGCTGTATAACATTCCAGGTAGATCGAGCGTCAACGTGTCACCCGAAACGATCATCCGCCTTTCAAAAATCGAGAACATCGTTGCCGTAAAAGAGGCAAGTGGTGATCTGGATAGTATGACTGAAATCATTTCACATACATCCGATGATTTTATGTTATTCAGTGGAGATGACGGTCTTACCCTGCCGGTATTATCCATAGGCGGAGCTGGAGTTGTGTCTGTAGCTTCCCATGTCATCGGAAACAAAATGCAGGATATGGTCTCTGCCTTTCTAAATGGGAAACCGGCAGATGCAGCACGTCTGCATCAAAGTCTCCTACCCATCATGAAGGGGCTGTTCATGAGTCCGAATCCTACCCCGGTCAAAACGGCTCTGCAGATGAAGGGACTGGACGTGGGCTCTGTTCGTCTACCTTTAATTCCACTCACAGAAGTGGAAAGGGCAAAGCTATCTCAATTATTGGAGAAGTCATTGTAAGCTAATCCATATTTAATTTTCAAAAGACCGTGAAGGATTGAGTTTCCTTTCCGGTCTTTTGTCATATCTATAGATTGTCATGATTTAATTGCTATAAAGAAGAAGGATTTACCCGTGCAGTATAGAAATAGTAGTTAGTATAGATGATTGCAGTGTTTTTCCTAATATTGATTAGTAAGGATAAAATTGGTTGTACTCCCAAATTCGTATCAAGTATAATGGATATAACTGATTGAAGATCGGGGAAGGAACAGCATAGGAGGACATAAATGTGAGTAAGACAAAGAATGAAAATATTAAAGTAATACCACTCGGGGGAGTAGGAGAAATCGGGAAGAACATGTATGTGGTAGAAGTGGATCATGAAATATTCGTGATCGACGCGGGACTCATGTTTCCGGAAAACGAAATGCTGGGAATCGATATCGTCATCCCGGACATTCAGTATCTGATTGAAAACAAAGACCGGGTCAAAGGAATCTTCCTGACTCATGGACATGAGGACAGCATAGGTGCGATTGGGTATGTATTAAGTAAGATCAAAGCGCCTGTTTACGGTACACGCTTGACAAATGCACTTGTAAAAGCTCGTCTGAAGGACGAAAATGTCAGGGAAGATGTGAAATTCTATACAGTACACTCAGATAGCTACCTTAACTTTGACGGAGTGAATGTCACGTTCTTTAAGACCACACATAGTATTCCAGATTCAGTAGGTGTTTGCATACATACATCTGAAGGAGTCATCGTCCATACAGGTGAATTCAAATTTGATCAATCAGCCAAACATTTGTATCGTCCGGATTTAGGCAAGATGGCACAAATAGGTGAGAAGGGCGTCCTTTGTTTGTTATCTGACAGTAAAGAAGCAGAAAGACCGGGATTTACGACATCTGAAGCAGTCATAGAGCAGCATATTACAAATGCCTTGCGGAAAGCATCAGGGAGAGTCATTGTGGCATGCTTCGCCTCGAACTTAATTCGGCTTCAGCAGCTATTTGATGCTGCAGACCAGAATAACCGTAAAGTGGCGGTAGTTGGAAAGAGCTTGAAGAGAGTGTATGATGTAGCCTTGAAACTGGGATATCTTCATGTCAGGGATGAAATGATCATCGGCATAGACGAAATTGGTGATTACCCCAAAGATGAAATCCTCATCATCGCGACAGGAACTCAAGGAGAACCGTTTGAGGCACTTCAACGGATGTCCAAGCGTTCACACCGTCTGGTAAACATCGAGGAAGGAGACACGGTCCTCATTACAGCCACCCCTTCTCCGGGCATGGAAGTGATTGTCGGCAGGACGATCGACATGCTTTTTAGAGCCGGGGCAAATGTATTGACCGCCAATAAAAAGGTTCATGTATCAGGCCATGGTAGTCAGGAAGATTTGAAGTTCATGTTGAATATCATGAAACCTAAATACTTTATTCCCATCCAGGGTGAATACAAGATGCTAGTCGCGCATACTCAGCTCGCACATGATACAGGACTTCCTCATAAGCAGATCTTTATTTTGGATAAAGGAGACGTCCTTCAATACAAGGACGGCAAGATGAGGATGAGCGGACGTGTACAGGCCGGGAATGTATTGATTGATGGCATCGGGGTTGGAGACGTAGGGAACATTGTCCTTCGAGATCGTAAATTATTGTCAGAAGACGGAGTTTTTACGGTTGTCGTCACGATTAACAGAAGGTCGAAATCGATTGTTGCCGGACCTGAAATCATCTCACGGGGATTCGTATATGTAAGGGAGTCCGAGGAATTGATCGAAGGGGCAGGGGGGATTGTGACCGATGTGGTTCATTCTTATCTGCAAAAAGGCTCCTTTGAATGGACAACCATCAAGCAGGAAATCAGGGATCAACTGAATTATTACTTATTCAATAAAACAAGAAGAAGACCGATGATCTTGCCGATTATCATGGAAGTTTAAAGTATGAGGCTATTTGTTTTCGAACAAATAGCCTCATATTTATTTGAAGCTAAAGAATGAAGTATGAAAACACTCCCATATTTAAATAATAACAAGAGAATGGGAATAAAAAGGAGATGTTTTCATGGAACAAAATCGTGAACGTATGCAGGACGAGCCGAACAAAGGACAAGATGATCAAAAAGACAAGCCTTCCGGGTTAATGGAGAAGATACAACAGTTAGGTCAAACCAATGTTCCACAGCTTTCTCAAGACTCTAATATCCATTGTCTGACGATTGTAGGACAAATCGAAGGACATATGCAGCTTCCGCCCCAAAATAAAACGACAAAGTATGAACATGTCATACCACAGCTCGTGGCAATTGAACAAAACCCTAAAATTGAAGGACTTGTTGTCATTTTAAATACAGTCGGGGGAGATGTAGAAGCTGGATTAGCCATTTCTGAAATGATTGCTTCACTATCCAAACCCACAGTCTCTGTAGTTCTCGGAGGAGGCCATAGTATCGGGGTGCCGATTGCTGTATCATGCGACTTCTCTTACATTGCAAGCACCGCTACCATGACGATTCACCCTGTTCGATTAACCGGGTTAGTCATCGGGGTGCCACAAACATTTGAGTATCTTGATAAAATGCAGGACAGAGTGGTGAGCTTTGTCACAAAACACAGCAATATTACAGAAGAAGATTTTAAGGATCTTATGTTTGCAAAAGGTAACCTTACCAGGGATATTGGGACAAATGTGGTGGGGGATGATGCAGTGGAATACGGGTTGATAGATGGTATTGGCGGTATCGGTACAGCAATCAAGAAAATCAATGAATTGATCGATCTGAGAAAGCAGTCAGATCAGCAAGAGGGGCTTGTTCAATGATTCTTTATACAGTGGTACCCAATGATCTTGTATTCCCGACAGAAGCCAGTGAATTCAGCGGTCAAATGATGATGGATTATCAGGGCATTCCCATCCTCGTCCAGCAGGAAGAAAACAAGTATCGAATCATCCGGGTCATGAGCAGTGATCCTGCACATTACTTGAATGAACAAATATGCCCAGGGGAATTTATCAACAATTAAGTGAGAAAGAGGATTTTCCCCAAATAGTGGTTATGCTATAATATACTTGCAAACGATTATTGATATGATAAGTTTACGGGAAGGGTCTGACACCTTAGGCACACACATTGCCCCAAAGGGTCAGCCCTTTCTTCATCTTTATGTACATAACTTTGGTAGACTTCAACAGAATTTAGGTGAATGGATTGGCAAAACGAAAAAAAAGAAAAAAACGTTCTCAAACTAGCTCCACATTAAAACAGACGATTAAATATGAGATTATCGGACTCATCCTTTCCGCCCTAAGCTTGATTTCCATCATTGAGCTTGGCGCTGTAGGGAAAGCACTTGTATATTTTTATCGTTTCTTCCTTGGGGAATGGTATATGATTGCCCTTTTATGGATGCTATATGTAGCGGGTTACCTTATGATTAAGCGAGAAGTACCAATGTTATTCAGCCGCAGATTGGTCGGGATATACATTATCATTGCAAGTTTCCTGCTATTGAGTCACGTGAAATTATTTGATCTCCTTTCCAATGGCGGGTCATTCGATAATCCAAGTGTCATTATGAATACATGGGATTTGTATTGGATGGATATCAGAGGTGAAACCAGTACATCGGATCTTGGAGGAGGTATGATCGGCAGCGTTCTGTTTGCCGTTTCTTATTTTCTTTTTGATTCACAAGGTGCAAGGATCGTAAGCGCAACCTTCATCATGATCGGCATCATTCTAGTGACAGGTAAATCCTTAGGTGATGTACTCGGAAGGGCGGGGAAGCGGTTCGGTGCCTTCATGAGTGGACAATGGTCAGCATTTAAGCAAGATATGAGTGATTGGAAAGAGGAACAATCCAAGAAAAAAGAGATAAAAGAGAAGAAGAAGCAAGATGCACCGCAGAAAAGCCAGGGATCGGTTGAGTCAGTGCTTCCTCAGGAAGAAGAAAAAAGGGAACCGATCATCTCGAATTTTGCAGAGCGTGCATATGGCGAAATTCCTAAAGATGATTCACCATCTCAAAGAGCTGTAACGGATGAAAAAGAAGAAGCTGAGTCGAACAATCTCAACCAGTCAGAAGGTGAAGCGGAGACTGCTCCCCCCATCACCTTCACTGAAGTGGAAAATAAAGATTACAAGCTTCCGTCAATTGCTTTATTAAAAAGCCCAAGAAAAACAGATCAAAGCAATGAATATCAATTGATCCACGCCAATGCCGCAAAGCTCGAGAGAACATTTCAAAGTTTCGGTGTAAAGGCAAAGGTTACACAAGTCCATCTTGGCCCTGCCGTAACTAAATATGAAGTGCATCCGGATGTAGGAGTGAAAGTAAGCCGAATCGTTAATTTAAGTGACGATCTCGCACTGGCCCTTGCAGCAAAAGACATCCGAATAGAGGCTCCGATACCGGGTAAGTCTGCTATCGGTATTGAGGTGCCGAATTCAGAAGTAGCCATGGTCTCCCTGCGTGAAGTACTTGAAGCGAAGGAACATAATAAACCCGATGCCAAATTGCAGATAGGCTTAGGGAGAGATATTACAGGTGAAGCGGTTCTCGCTGAGCTGAATAAAATGCCTCACTTACTGGTAGCAGGGGCAACAGGAAGCGGTAAGAGTGTTTGTATCAATGGTATTATTACCAGTATTCTTATGAGGGCCAAGCCCCATGAAGTAAAGCTTATGATGATCGATCCCAAAATGGTCGAGTTAAATGTATATAATGGTGTGCCCCATCTCCTGGCACCAGTTGTAACAGATGCCAAAAAAGCTTCACAGGCATTGAAGAAGGTTGTAAGTGAAATGGAGCGCAGATATGAGCTATTCTCTCATACTGGCACAAGGAACATAGAAGGCTATAATGAATATGTGAAGAGACAAAATAATGAGAACGATGATAAGCAGCCCCTTCTTCCATACATTGTGGTCATTGTCGACGAGCTTGCCGATTTAATGATGGTCGCTTCGAGCGACGTGGAGGATGCCATAACAAGGCTTGCGCAGATGGCACGTGCTGCAGGAATCCATCTAATCATAGCGACACAGCGTCCGTCAGTAGATGTTATCACGGGAGTCATTAAAGCCAATATCCCTTCGAGGATTGCGTTTGCCGTATCCTCTCAAACCGATTCAAGGACGATATTGGACTCAGGAGGGGCAGAGAAGCTATTGGGCAGGGGAGATATGCTGTTCATGCCTGTAGGAGCATCCAAGCCTACAAGAGTTCAAGGAGCTTTCTTATCAGATGAAGAAGTAGAAGAAATCGTTGATTTTGTCATCTCTCAGCAAAAGGCTCAGTATCAGGAAGAAATGATTCCCGACGAAGTGCCTGAAGATGAGAAAAAAGGCGAAGCGGAAGACGAATTATATAATGATGCCGTCCAGCTAATAGCAGAGATGCAGACTGCCTCTGTGTCCATGCTTCAAAGACGGTTCAGGATTGGCTATACGAGAGCCGCCAGACTGATCGATGAAATGGAAGTCAGGGGAGTCGTTGGTCCTTATGAAGGCAGCAAGCCGAGAACGGTCCTTGTGGGCAAGCCTTCAGAAGAACAAAGTTCATAAAAATAAGAGGTGTGTTACCCTAATGATTCAGAATGGGGTAACACACCTTTTTTTTAGGTGATTTTATGATTATAAAGCCATTTGAGTACTGGAAACATATAAAAATAAGTAGTTATCCACGAATATGTTATACTATTAAAAGCGTTTACAAAAGTAATGCTCTTGTTGCATGTATGTAAAGATTGATAATGAAATACGATACCCCTGTAAAAATATAGTTAAAATATCCCATGAAAACCCATTCAAAAGGTTATTTTTTCTAAAATATTACAAAAAAGGATTCGAAATTGTCATTCTAATCATTTTTTTCGACAAAATCACACAATGCTATTTATTTATCAAAAGAAAAGTGTTATAGTATTTTCGATTAGTAGGAAAGATATACATCAGAGGTCTGATGTCTTGAGAAAATGTGGTGGTGGTTCCAGTGACAATAAAAACAGACAATCGGCATTTATACTTACAGGTGATTGATCGTTTGAAGAAGGATATCGAGGCGGGAGTATACAAAGAGAAAGAGAAGCTTCCATCAGAATTCGATCTCTCCAAACAATTAGGTGTAAGTAGGGCGACTCTTAGGGAAGCTCTCAGAATTCTTGAGGAAGAAAGTGTCATCGTACGACGTCATGGAGTAGGTACATTTGTAAACGCGAAACCGCTCTTTACTTCCGGTATCGAGCAGTTGAACAGTGTAACGAACATGATTAAGCAGGCTGGTATGGAGCCAGGGACCATTTTCTTAAGCTCAACAACTCAAGAAGCTACTGAGGATGACGTGAAAAGGTTTACATGCAATGAAGAGGACGACGTGATCCTGATTGAAAGGGTTCGAACCGCTAATGGAGAACCGGTTGTATATTGTGTAGACAAGATTCCTGAGAAGGTAATGCCAAGGAATTTCACACATGAGGATAATTCGATTTTCACCGTTTTGGAAAAACGAGAGAATAAGAGAATCACTCATGCAGTGGCACAAATAGAACCAATGGGTTATCACGATAAAATCTCCCCTATTCTAAATTGCGAACCGGAGACGGCCTTACTCGTGTTAAAGCAAATGCACTTTGACGAGAATGATGAGCCGATCTTGTATTCCGTAAACTATTTCAGGTCAGACAAATTTAGCTTCCAGGTATTAAGAAAGCGCATATAACAGCAATCCATCTTACTACTAATTTATTACAATAATAGGGGGTACTCTAGGTGAAAAAACGTAAATTCGGTTTAGCGTTATCATTTGTTCTGGCGGCAGGTACATTATTAGGTGCTTGTGGAACAAGCGAGGACAAAGAAGGTGCATCTAGTGGTGAAGGTAACAAAGAAGATCAATTCACAGTAGCAATGGTTACAGACGTTGGTGGAGTAGATGATAAGTCTTTCAACCAATCAGCTTGGGAAGGCCTTAAAGCTTTCGGTAAAGAAAACGACCTGGAAAAAGGTAAAGATGGATTTGACTACTTACAATCACAATCTGATGCTGACTATGCTACGAACTTAAACAAATTAGCTCGTCAAGATTTTGACTTAGTATATGGTATCGGCTTCCTTATGGAAGGTGCAATCACTGAAATTGCACAACAACAAAAAGATTCACATTTCGCAATCGTTGATGCTGTTGTAGAGCAACCAAACGTTGCAAGCATCATGTTCAAGGAACAGGAAGCTTCTTTCCTTGCTGGTGTAACAGCAGGACTTGCGACTAAAACGAACAAAATCGGATTCATCGGTGGTATGGAGATTCCGGTAATCGAACGCTTCCACTCTGGTTTCATTGCTGGTGTTAAAGCAGTCAATCCTGATGCAGAAATCGTTGCAGACTATGCAGGGGCTTTCGACAAAGCTGAACTTGGACAAACAATCGCTTCTAAAATGTACACTCAAGATGTAGACGTGATCTTCCATGCAGCTGGTGGAACTGGTAATGGTTTATTCAAAGAAGCACGCGACCTGAAAGAAAAAGATCCTTCACGTGAACTTTGGGCAATCGGCGTTGACTCTGATCAATCTGCAGAAGGTAAAGTAGGAGATCATAATATCATCCTGACATCAGCATTGAAACGCGTTGATAACGCTGTAGTAGATCTATCTACTAAAGCAAAAGAAGGAAACTTCCCAGGAGGGGAACAAATCCTTTACGGTCTTAAAGAAGACGGCGTTGGGCTTGCTGAATTAAATGCAGAGCTTTCCAACAAAGATGAAGTCATGAAAAAAGTAGACGAATGGAAAGAAAAAATTACTAGCGGTGAAGTAACCGTTCCTGAAACAATCAAGGATGCGGAAGCTTTCTCAGCTAACTAATAGCATATGGGACAGGTGGCCAGCTAACGCTGGCCGCTTATCCTGATAAATAAGAGATTCATATGTTAATAGAAATTTAATTGAAGTATAGAACTTTTCTATCTTTCATTTAGATTTTTATTCGGGGAAACCCTTTTTTTTCTGGCGTGTTAAGGTCTGACCTCTAACTACTAGATAAATATCCCTAGTCTATGCAAGGAGTGATTAGCAATGGATTACGTAATCGAGATGCTGAATATTCGTAAGGAATTTCCAGGCATCGTAGCAAATGACAACATTACCCTCCAGCTCAAAAAAGGTGAAATTCATGCGCTTCTTGGTGAAAATGGAGCCGGTAAGTCGACATTGATGAACGTGTTATTCGGCTTGTACCAGCCTGAGCAGGGAGAAATCCGTGTGAAAGGGCAAAAAGTGAATATTACCAACCCGAACATAGCCAATGATCTTGGAATCGGGATGGTTCATCAGCATTTTATGCTCGTCGATACCTTCACTGTAACGGAAAATATCATTCTCGGAAGAGAGCCGAAGTCCGGGGCAACAGTCGATATTAAAAAAGCTGAAAAAGATATTCTCGATATTTCTGAACGATATGGTCTGAAAGTAGATCCTAATGCTAAGATTTCTGAAATTTCAGTAGGTATGCAGCAACGTGTGGAAATATTAAAGACACTTTATCGTGGAGCAGAAATCCTGATATTCGATGAGCCAACTGCTGTATTGACTCCACAGGAAATCAAAGAGCTCATTCAAATCATGAAAACTCTGATTAAAGAAGGTAAGTCCATCATTCTCATCACCCATAAACTGAAAGAAATTATGGAAGTGTGTGATAATGTAACCGTTATCAGAAAAGGGAAAGGGATTGGGACTGTGAAAGTTACAGAGACCGATCCAAATCATCTTGCCAGCCTGATGGTGGGACGTGAAGTTACGTTTAAAACGGAGAAGAAAGAAGCTACACCTAGTGATAATGTTCTCGAGGTTCGTGACTTAAACGTAAAAGATCATCGAAATGTCCCTGTTGTAAAGGGCTTAAACCTTGAGGTGAAAGCAGGGGAGATCCTTGGCATAGCCGGTGTGGATGGAAACGGACAAAGTGAGTTGATCGAGGCCATCACAGGTCTTCATAAAGTCGACAGTGGTTCAGTTAAACTGAATGGTAAAGAAATCGCAAATATGAAGCCTCGCAAAATTTATGAGTCAGGCGTAGGTCATATTCCTCAGGATAGGCATAAACACGGCCTGGTACTCGATTTTCCTATTGGGGAAAATATGGTTCTTCAGACTTATTACCAAAAACCGTATTCCAACAAAGGGGTACTTAGTTATAAGAATATTTACAATCAGGCAAGAAAACTGATATCGGAATTTGATGTCAGGACTCCATCAGAATTTACCCTTGCCCGTGCTTTATCCGGGGGGAATCAGCAAAAAGCAATCATCGGCCGTGAAGTTGACCGCGATCCGGATTTATTGATTGCTGCACAGCCGACCAGGGGCCTTGATGTAGGGGCGATCGAGTTTATCCATAAACGTCTGATTGAACAAAGAGATAACGGAAAAGCGGTTCTTCTGCTGTCATTTGAACTCGATGAGATCATGAATGTAAGTGACCGTATCGCCGTTATCTATGAGGGTCAAATTGTGGCGATCGTCAATCCAAGGGAAACAACCGAACAAGAACTTGGCTTGTTAATGGCTGGTTCAAAAAGGAAGGAAGCGGGAGGGAAATCAAATGTCTAATCGATTAACAAATATATTAATCCCGGTAATCTCGGTCCTTTTAGGTATCATTGTCGGAACGATCATCATGCTGGTGAGTGGATATGACCCGATTGCCGGGTACGCTGCATTATGGAATGGGATCTTCGGGGAGATCTATTATGTAGGAGAAACAATCCGTCAAGTAACACCATATATTTTGGCAGGACTGGCTGTTGCCTTCGCCTTTAGAACGGGTCTCTTTAACATCGGGGTGGAAGGTCAATTGATCGTGGGCTGGCTTGCAGCTGTATGGGTAGGGGTTGCTTTTGATTATTTACCAAAGCTGATCCACCTGCCCCTTGCCATCATTGCGGCAGCATTAGCAGGAGCGCTATGGGGCTTTATCCCGGGACTTCTTAAAGCGAAATTCCGCGTACATGAAGTAATTGTCACGATCATGATGAACTATATTGCTCTTCATGTTACAAATGCCATTATCCGTGATGTCATTACTGATCGTAAAGATCGTACAGAAATGATTGCAGATACAGCTTCATTGAAATCACCTTTCTTTGAAAGTTTGACAGATTACTCCCGTCTGCATTGGGGGATTTTCATCGCCCTTGCATGTGTATTCATTATGTGGTTCCTGCTTGAAAAGACAACGCGTGGGTATGAGCTTCGTTCTGTAGGGTTCAACCAGCATGCTTCACAATATGCAGGTATGAACGTGAATGGGAACATCATCCTTTCCATGGTCATCTCGGGAGCTTTTGCCGGCCTTGCAGGAGCGATGGAAGGTCTTGGGACATTCGGCTATGCTTCAATCAAGGGAGGATTTACAGGGGTCGGATTCGATGGAATCGCTGTAGCCCTTCTTGGTGGTAATGCGGCCATCGGAGTTGTGTTCGCAGCTCTTCTATTTGGAGGACTTAAAGTAGGGGCGCTGAATATGCCTCTCGATGCTGGAATTCCAAATGAACTGGTAGACATCATCATTGCCCTTATCATTTTCTTTGTAGCATCTGGTTATATGATCCGTTATCTGATTCAACGATTTAGTAAAAAGGGGGTGAAATAAGTGGGTTTTATTGATATTTTGACAATCCTCATCCCATCAACTTTGCTTTGGGCAACACCACTTATTTTCACTGCTTTGGGAGGGGCGTTCTCAGAGCGTTCAGGTGTAGTAAACATCGGACTCGAAGGGCTAATGGTCATCGGTGCTTTCTCAAGTATTGTATTTAATCTTGCTTTTTCAGATACTTTCGGTGCAGCGACTCCTTGGGTCGCGCTGCTTGTGGCCATGGTGATGGGGGGACTGCTTGCTATTCTGCATGCCGTTGCTTCCATCACATTCAGGGCTGACCAGGTTGTATCAGGTGTAGCCATCAACTTGCTGGCAGTCGGTTTGACTCTCTTCTTAGTCAAACGTATCTATGGAAAAGGTCAAACGGATATCATCTCTGAAGGGTTTGGGAAGGTCGATGTTCCTTTACTTCACAAGATTCCGGTTATTGGAGATATCTTCTTTTCCAACACATACTGGCCGCCATTCGTTGCGATTCTTGTATCTTTCATTGTTTGGTTCATTATGTTCAAAACCCCATTTGGTCTGAGATTGCGTTCTGTAGGGGAGCATCCTATGGCTGCAGACACAATGGGAATCAATGTAACGAAAATGCGCTATATCGGTGTCATCATTTCCGGTGCTTTTGCAGGTGTCGGCGGGGGAGTATACGCTCAGGCGATTTCTTCAGACTTCAGCCATGCAACGATCAGCGGACAAGGATTCATGGCACTTGCAGCCTTGATCTTCGGTAAATGGCATCCACTTGGAGCCATGGGAGCGGCCCTCTTCTTCGGATTCGCTCAAAGTTTAAGCATCATCGGATCAAGCATCCCATTATTTGAAAACATTCCAAGTGTATTCCTATTGATCGCTCCATACGTGTTAACCATCCTTGCATTGACAGGCTTCATCGGACGTGCAGACGCACCTAAAGCGCTTGGTACACCATACATCAAAGGAAACCGTTAATCGTTAATAAAATCGAGATCAAGTGAAAAGGATATCCCGAAAATAGGGATATCCTTTTTCTTTGTTTAAACTCCGTTTGAAATGGTTTTCGCTTCAAACATAATGGGAAATTCATAGGCATATAATAGTTTACTCAAATGAGTATTTTACCAACAGTGGAAGATGCTTGAAATCAATCTCTCACTACATGTATAGTTATACATAAATACCACACAATAAGGGTGTTTATAATGATTGAAACCAAAATGATGGAAGCATGGAACTAAGGAGGACGGTACGATGACAGCCATTAACGAAATAGTCAAGAAGAAACATGGGTACACGCTACATATCGTTCAAACGGATAAGTATAAAACCAACAGCCTCGTTTTAAAAATGAAAGCACCCCTTGATCCGGAAACCGTTACATTACGGGGATTATTGCCCCATGTCATGCAAAGCAGTACGAAGACCTATCAGAGCACGACGGAATTACGCTCCTATCTTGATGAGTTATATGGAGCGAACTTTTTTGTGGATTTAGGGAAAAAAGGTGAGTACCATGTGGTCAGTATGTCTGTTGAGATCGCAAACGAAAAGTTTCTGAAGGACTCCGAACCATTACTTCAGAAAGGCATCGAATTCCTGGCAGATGTCTTGCAAAACCCTCATGTTGAAGAGGGTGGTTTCGACAAGAAAACAGTCGAAAAGGAAAAGCGGAATCAAAAGGTACGAATTCAGGCCGTTTATGATGACAAAATGCGCTATGCCAATTCACGACTTGTCGAAGAAATGTGTAAAGGCGAGAGATTTGCCCTTCATGTCAACGGTGTGAGTGAAGAAGTGGAGAGCATCACGGCCAAGAGTTTATACGAATATTATCAAAAAGTGATAACTGAAGATCAGTTTGATCTGTATATAATCGGTGATGTAGACGTTTCAGAAGTTGAAAATCTCTGTGATGAACTTTTCGAATTGAAAGAACGTAGTCCTCAATCTGTGGATTCTTCCGAGGTGAAGAGGAAAGAAAATGAAAACGTCGTAAAAGAGAAGCAGGATGTGAAACAAGGAAAGCTGAATATGGGTTACCGTACACATACGAAATATGGAGATGCTGATTATTTCGCCCTTCAAGTATTCAATGGTATATTCGGTGGATTCTCCCATTCCAAGTTGTTCATTAACGTGAGGGAAAAAGCGAGCCTGGCATACTACGCTGCGAGCCGCCTCGAGAGTCATAAAGGTTTATTGATGGTCATGTCAGGAATCGAATTCGAGAAGTATGATCAAGCGGTCGGCATCATCAACGAGCAGCTTCAAGCAATGAAGGACGGGGATTTTACAGATGGTGAGATCGAACAGACGAAAGCAGTCATCCGGAATCAGCTCCTTGAAACGATTGATACATCCAGAGGTCTGGTCGAGGTCCTATATCATAATGCAGTAGCACATGAAGAAATCGACTTGAAACATTGGCTTGATGAAATTGAAAAAACGACAAAAGAAGATATCGTGAAAGCGGCAAATAAAGTTGAACTCGATACAATCTACTTTCTAACAGGAATGGAGGGATAAAGATGAAGAAAATTTCCTTCGATCAATTACAGGAAAATTTGTATTATGAAAAGATGTCAAACGGGCTGGACGTATATATCCTTCCAAAAAAAGGATTCAATAAGACATATGCCACTTTTACAACGAAATATGGAAGCATAGACAATCATTTCGTCCCTCTTGGTGAAGATGAATTCGTCAAGGTACCCGATGGGATTGCCCATTTCTTGGAACACAAGCTATTTGAAAAAGAAGATGGAGATGTCTTCCAACAATTCAGTAAGCAGGGAGCATCTGCCAATGCCTTCACCTCCTTCACCCGGACTGCTTATCTATTCTCAAGTACGACCAATGTAGAACGGAATTTAGAAACGCTTATTGATTTCGTCCAGGACCCTTACTTCACAGAAAAAACGGTGGAAAAAGAAAAAGGAATCATTGGTCAGGAAATCACGATGTATGACGATAATCCGGATTGGCGACTATACTTCGGCGTCATACAGAATATGTATAAGAATCACCCCGTGAAGATTGATATCGCAGGTACCATTGAGTCCATTACTCCAATTACGAAAGATATGCTGTATCAGTGTTACAATACATTCTACCACCCGAGCAATATGCTTCTCTTTGTGGTGGGCTCAGTAGATCCCGATCAAATCATGAATCAGATCCGTTCAAATCAGGAAAAGAAGGATTATGAAAAGATGCCTGAAATCAAACGGAAATTTGAGGATGAACCAGAGACCGTTGCAGAGACGAAACAAGTGCTTAAGATGAATGTGCAGAGTCCTAAATGCCTGGTTGGCCTTAAAGCCCCAGAGCCGCATCAACAAGGCAAGGAAATGCTCAGACAGGAGCTATCCATGAATGTTTTCCTCGATATGGTGTTTGGAAAGAGCTCACCTCATTATTCTGAACTTTATAATGATGGCTTGATCGATGAAACATTCCATTATGACTATACGCAGGAAAATGGCTTTGGTTTCCTTACTGTAGGTGGTGATACGGAAAGACCAGATGAACTGGCTGAGAAAGTACAATCACTTCTTCTGAAAGCGAAAGAGGAATCTCTCTTCACAGAAGAAGGACTTGAGAGAACGAAGAAGAAAAAGATCGGTTCATTCCTTCGTGCCATTAACTCTCCTGAATATATCGCCAATCAATTTACACGCTACGCGTTTAATGAGATGGATTTATTTGAAGTAGTACCGACTCTTGAAGCGTTGAAATATGATGATATTCAGGCTGTTGCTGATTCGATTATTAGTGAAGAACGTTTTACCGTGTGTCAGGTAGTACCTAAATCATGACAGTAGGGGAGCTATTCTTTTTTAAGGGTAGTTCCTCTCTTTATGTTATATTTGTTTGGAGTGAACAGAATGAAATTCGCATTAATTACAGGATCATCCGGTGGTATTGGCAGCAGTACAGCCCTTAAACTGGCAGAAGAGGGATGGAACCTCTATTTGCATTACCATACCAATAAAAAGGCTGTGGAAGAGTTAATACATAAAGTGGAAGGATTCGGAGTGGAAGCGATCCCCATCCGTGCGGATCTGTCTTTACCGGAAGAAGTGGGGAGGCTTGTAGAGTCGATTTTCCGGCTTGATGCCATCATATATTGCAGTGGGAATTCAAGCTGGGGACTCTTCCAGGATCAAACTGAAAATCATATGGACGAGATGATCAATCTACATGTCAAAAGCCCTTTAATTCTTGTTCAAAAGCTGCTTCCAAAGATCATTGAAAGAAAAGGGGGCATCGTTATGGTCAGCTCGATCTGGGGTCAGATTGGCGGGGCTTGTGAGGTTGTATATTCAACCGTTAAAGGTGCCCAATTGGCATTTGTTAAATCTTTGAGTAAAGAACTCGCTCTAAGTGGTGTGAGAGTCAACGCAGTTGCACCAGGGGTTGTAGAAACCGCCATGATGAGCGCCTTCACAGACGACGATAAACATTCCTTGTATGATGAGATTCCAATGGGCCGCTTCGCCCAACCGGACGAGATTGCAGATTCTATTCAGTTTCTATTATCTTCCAAGGCGACGTATATTACCGGTCAAACCCTTTCTGTCAATGGGGGCTGGTACACATAAAATATTTCTTAGGGCAATTGTTTAAGGCGCATAATTTTCTTTCCGGGATACAAACTAAGGTTGTATTTCAATAAAGGAGGTCATGACAAATGTCTGTATTAGATAACTGGTCTGATTGGAAAAACTTTTTAGGGGACCGTCTTCACCAGGCAGAGCACGGCGGCATGGAGCATGAAACGGTAAATGATTTAGCATACCAAATTGGTGACTATCTTGCCAATCAGGTTGAAGCTAAAAATGATCAGGAAAAAGTATTAGCGGATTTATGGTCTGTCGCTTCTCCTGAAGAGCAACATGCCATCGCGAACATGATGGTGAAACTTGTTAACAACAATGGTACTCGCTAAGGAGAGGGATTTCCCTCTCCTTTTTCTTATATAAGGAACTTCCGCGATAATGGAAAGTGGCCCACCGGAAAGAGCACTTGTGAAATGAGAAATTCTACATATTTATATAGGTTTTGCTTTTCTATTACCTGAAAATCATTTATTATAATACCTAGATGTTTAAATACATGCTAACAATTTGTCAAAATCGGAATGTCACAGCCTTCAGGAGGGGACCAATGGAACGCAAAGAGTGGTATTTAGAATATGAAATTCAAAAGAATCGTCCAGGCCTCTTAGGTGATATATCCTCTTTATTAGGAATGCTCTCTATAAATATAGTGACCATAAATGGCGTAGATGAAGGAAGAAGGGGAATGCTTCTCCTTGCAAATAATGACGAACAGATCATGAGGCTTGAGTCCATTCTTCAAACGATGGATACGATCAACGTGACAAAGCTAAGGGAACCGAAATTAAGGGATCGGCTTGCCGTTCGACACGGACGCTACATCCAGCGTGATGCCGATGATAAGAAAACGTTTCGGTTTGTTCGTGACGAGCTCGGTTTATTGGTTGATTTTCTTGCTGAATTATTCAAGCAGGAAGGACATAAGCTTGTTGGGATAAGAGGGATGCCCCGTGTCGGGAAGACCGAATCCATTGTGGCATCAAGTGTATGCGCAAACAAGAAATGGCTTTTTGTCTCTTCTACTTTATTAAAGCAAACGATTCGAAGCAAACTGATCGAGGATGAATATTCCTCAGAAAATCTTTTTATTATAGACGGTATTGTATCGACACGACGTGCAAGTGAGAAGCATTGGCAGCTGGTGAGGGAAATCATGAGGCTGCCTGCTGTGAAAGTAATCGAACATCCTGATGTTTTCGTTCAAAACTCTGAATATTCACTAGAAGATTTTGATTATATCATTGAACTTAGAAACGATCCTGATGAAGAAATTACATACGAATTGGTAGAACAAAATAATCTATTTCAAAATTCCGATTTTGGAGGTTTTGATTTTTAATATTGGAAGGTGTTAAGTGGTGACGGAATTAGGAAATCGTTTAAAGGAAGCACGTGAGGCTAAAAGTTACAGCCTTGATGATTTGCAAAGGATAACGAAGATTCAAAAACGTTATTTAATCGGAATTGAAGAAGGGAATTATGATGCAATGCCCGGTAAATTTTATGTACGGGCATTCATTAAACAATACTGTGAAGCGGTAGGGCTTCCTCCAGAAATGATTTTTGAAGAGCATAAGGAGGATATCCCGACAACCTATGAAGATGAAATACCGGTCTCCCTTTCAAGGGTTCAGTCTCGTAAAAGTGTATCAGAAGGCTCTACGAAGGTATTTGACTTCCTTCCAAAGCTACTCATTGTCCTGTTCGTCTTGGGTGCACTGATAGCAGCTTGGGTATTTTGGCAAGGAAAAGTAGGGGACAAGGCACCTGAGGCCAATCCATCTGAAAATCGGACTCAAGTGGATGTGGATGAAAATAAGAGTGCTGAAGGTGAAAAACCTGAAGTAGCCGACGGTAAGAATGAAACTGACGAAGACAAACCTGCAGATGATCAAAAAGCCGGGAAAGATGAAGAAAAGCCGGAACAATCTTTAGAAGTAGTGAATTCGTCAGGGTATAAAACGACATATGAACTAAAAAATGCAGAAGAGTTCAAGCTGCAGTTGTCAGCGAAAGGGGACACTTGGGTGGGTGTTTATAATGCTGATGATAAATTGCTATTCGAAGGTTTATTAAAGAAGGATAACAAAAAAGAATTCGACTTCTCTGGCGAGAAACAGGCATATCTCATAATTGGGAATGCTTCGAACACAGATGTAACTGTGAACGGTAAACAACTTGAGTATAAAATCTCAGCCACGGATGTCGTGAGGCAGGATATCATCATCAATTATGAACCGAAAACAGCGCAATAATGTCAAGGAGAGGAGTTTTAATAACTCCTTTTTCTTACATACTAAATGTAGACCCGTTTTTTAAGTATTGGAGGTAGAAAGGTGAACTTACCTAATAAGATTACAGTATCAAGGATATTTTTAATTCCATTATTTTTAGTCATTATGCTCGCACCATTAAACTGGGGTGAGATGATGTTTCTTGGGGCGGAAATGCCCGTCAAACATTTTGTCGGTGCCCTGATCTTTATCATTGCGGCGACAACGGATTGGATAGACGGTTATTATGCAAGAAAACTGGATCTCGTGACGAATCTCGGGAAATTCCTGGATCCCCTGGCTGACAAACTCCTTGTTTCAGCCGCTTTAATCGTGTTGGTCGAGTTGGGACTTGCACCTTCCTGGATCGTCATCATCATCATCAGTCGTGAGTTTGCCGTAACAGGGCTTCGACTTGTCCTGGCAGGGGAAGGGGAAGTCGTGGCTGCAGGTCAACTCGGGAAAATTAAAACTTGGGCACAAATCATTGCCATTTCAGCCCTGCTCCTGCATAACGCTATATTTGAAATGATCAATCTGCCATTTGCAACCATTGCTCTATGGGTGGCGATGTTCTTTACAATTTGGTCAGGGTGGGACTACTTCAAACATAACAAGAAAGCATTTGTAAATTCGAAATAATAGAGTATACCAGGGGATGGATTCAACAAGAATCATCCCCTTCTTTTAACCAAATTTAGGGGGAATAAAGATGAATGCAGAAATCATTGCCGTTGGATCCGAATTGCTGCTGGGGCAAATCGTCAATTCCAATGCCCAATTCATTTCCGAACAATTGGCTGACTTGGGTGTGAATGTCTATTACCATACAAGTGTGGGGGATAACCCTGCCCGATTGAAGCACGCCATTGAAGTAGCACAGAAACGGGCGGATTTGTTAATCTTTACAGGTGGACTTGGACCCACGAAGGATGACCTGACTAAAGAAACCATTTCGAATTCTTTAGGGACGACTCTTAGCATGGATAACGAGGCATTGGAATCTATAAAGACATATTTTCAAACGGTCAATCGTGAAATGACACCGAATAATGAAAAGCAAGCCCTTATCTTAACAGACTCACACGTACTGAAGAACGAAAATGGCATGGCTCCTGGTATGTTATTGAAAAAGGAAGACAAGGCGTATATGCTTCTTCCCGGTCCACCATCTGAGATGCGGCCGATGTTCGAAACGTATGGAAAACAGGCGATCCTGAACTTAATGGAGAAAAAAGAAGTCATCCATTCACGGGTCCTTCGTTTCTTCGGGATCGGGGAAGCTCAGCTTGAAACGGAATTAGAAGAGCTGATCGAGAATCAAACCAACCCGACCATCGCCCCTTTGGCCGGTGATGGTGAAGTGACCTTAAGGCTGACGGCAAAGCATGAGTCAAGAGATATTGCCGTATCTTTATTAGATAAGGTAGAAAAGGAAGTTCTTCAGATTGTCGGAGAATATTTCTACGGTTACAACCACGACTCCCTTGTTGAAGTCGGCTTCAACTTGCTGAAGGACAAGTCCCTTACACTGTCTTCTGCAGAGAGTTTAACAGGAGGACTATTCCAAGGGCAGTTGACATCCATTCCCGGGGCTTCAGAAGTATTGAGTGGTGGTGTGGTCTGCTACCAGGATGAGGTCAAGAAAAAGATTTTATCCGTTAAAGAAAGCACCTTGAAACAATATTCGTCTGTCAGTGAACAGTGTGCCCGGGAACTTGCGGAAAATGTAAGGGAATTGTTTGCCACTGACATAGGAATCAGCTTTACCGGGGTGGCAGGACCAGGTCCATTCGAAGGTCAGCCTGCAGGGACTGTCTGGATTGGATTATCCATGAAAGATGGTATGACTAAGGCGTTCCCTTTGAATCTTGGAGGGGGCAGAAATGGAAACCGCAATAGAACGGCGAAGTACGGCTGGCATTATTTGATCAAGGAATTGAGTTAGGACAGAGCTGTCTCCTTTATAGGAGGCAGCTTCTTAACGTATTTGGTTGGATATCCCCCTCGATTTTGTTCCTTTCATTCTCCTCCTTCCTGTCTCATTCATCACTATATTCAGTCCTAATCTTCTAAAGAAAAAACCGAATGAATGTTCGATTTTTTTCTTGTTTTCTATATTAAAAACGTTTATAGTATAGATAGGTTGGATTTGAGACAAGCTTATAAGTTGTCATAATCAAGTTCTATATTTAAAGGAGGAAGATTTGTGAGCGATCGTAAAGCAGCCTTGGATATGGCGTTAAAACAAATAGAAAAACAGTTTGGTAAAGGCTCAATCATGAAGCTTGGGGAACAGACTGATAGAAAAGTAGTCACATGCCCGAGTGGTTCACTTGCACTGGATGCAGCCCTTGGAGTAGGTGGATATCCACGCGGAAGAATCATTGAGGTATATGGTCCCGAATCATCCGGTAAAACAACAGTGGCACTTCATGCTATTGCAGAGGTTCAGGCTCAAGGTGGTCAAGCGGCATTCATTGATGCTGAGCACGCACTTGACCCGGAATATGCTCAAAAGCTCGGGGTGAACATAGATGAATTATTGCTTTCTCAACCTGATACGGGTGAGCAGGCACTTGAAATCGCTGAGGCATTGGTTCGCAGTGGAGCTGTGGATGCTATCGTGATTGACTCTGTTGCGGCCCTTGTACCGAAAGCAGAAATCGAAGGTGAGATGGGAGATGCCCACGTAGGTCTTCAAGCCCGTTTAATGTCACAGGCCCTTCGTAAACTTTCAGGTGCCATCAACAAGTCAAAGACCATTGCGATTTTCATTAACCAGATCCGTGAAAAAGTCGGGGTCATGTTCGGGAATCCCGAGACGACTCCAGGTGGACGTGCGCTTAAGTTCTATTCTTCTGTACGTTTGGAAGTCCGTCGTGCCGAAACCCTCAAGCAGGGCAATGAAATGGTAGGGAATAAAACGAAGATAAAAGTCGTGAAAAACAAAGTGGCCCCACCTTTCCGTGTAGCCGAAGTCGATATCATGTATGGGGAAGGGATTTCTAAAGAAGGCGAAATCGTCGATCTTGGGTCTGAATTGGACATCGTTCAGAAAAGCGGTGCCTGGTACTCCTACAATGAAGAGCGCTTAGGACAGGGACGTGAGAATGCGAAGATCTTCCTTAAGGAAAATCCTGAGGTCCGTAATGAAATCATGTTGAAAATCCGTGAACATTACGGATTGGATACCGGACGTGCCGAAACGGATGATCAAGGTGAATTAAGTCTTTTAGAAGACTAAGTGGGGATAGAGAAGCAGCCGTGATTTGGTTTGCTTCTCTTTATTATGTATGGGAATGTATGTATTGGTGGAAAATAGTAACAATCCTATTTCTCAATAATGAAGTGTAATCGGTTTAAATCAGGGATTACATACCGCGATTGACCAGCTATCATCGCATCTGGTCAAAAAAATTGAAAAAGATGGTGCTGCTGAAAAAGTATTACTAAGCCCACTATGACAGTGTCAATTTTTGTCGATTGCAAAAAAACCCTTGAGAAATCTAGTGATAGAGGGCTCAACCCCTTGACAATAAATTTTCAGAGATTTAAAATTAACATGTATATTTTACAAATTTTTCGAATGAATATTTGAAAGCCTAGCGCTGTATATTTTGTTCAATTGAGCAATGTACAAGCCGACATGTAAAAAACATGACAGTTCATAGCAAGAGGAGGTGAAATAATGCAACCTATTACAATCATCTTCATTTTGCTTGGCCTAATCGTCGGTGTAGTTGTTGGATACCTAATTCGTAAGTCCATTGCTGAAGCAAAGATTGCTGGTGCTAAAGGTTCAGCGGAGCAGATTTTAGAAGATGCGAAGCGCGAGGCAGATGCTCTGAAGAAAGAAGCACTTTTGGAAGCAAAGGATGAAAATCATAAACTTCGCACTGAAATGGAAAATGACCTTCGTGAACGAAGAAATGAATTGCAAAAACAAGAAAATCGTTTGATGCAAAAAGAGGAAAACCTCGATCGAAAAGATGAATCGCTTGATAAGCGTGAAGGCTTACTCGAGAGAAAAGAGGGGACTCTTAACGAGAGACAACAACATATTGAAGAGATGGAAAGCAAAGTGGACGAGATGGTACGATCACAGCAAACAGAGCTAGAGCGTATCTCGAGCCTGACTCGTGATGAAGCGAAAGGAATCATTCTTGATCGCGTTGAAAATGAACTCTCCCATGATATCGCCATTATGGTCAGAGAGCATGAAACCCGCGCCAAGGAAGATGCAGATAAGAAGGCGAAAGAAGTCCTTTCACTGGCTATTCAACGTTGTGCTGCCGAGCATGTGGCAGAGACAACGGTTAGTGTTGTGAACTTACCGAATGATGAGATGAAAGGTCGAATTATTGGACGAGAAGGACGTAACATTCGTACGCTGGAAACACTTACAGGAATTGATCTAATTATCGATGATACTCCTGAAGCGGTTATTCTTTCTGGTTTCGATCCGATTCGTAGAGAAACGGCTCGAATTGCATTAGAGAAATTAGTACAGGATGGACGTATCCACCCTGCACGAATTGAAGAAATGGTGGACAAATCTCGACGTGAAGTGGATGAATATATCCGTGAAATCGGAGAACAGACAACCTTTGAAGTTGGGGTTCATGGTCTTCACCCGGATTTAATCAAGATTCTTGGACGTTTGAAATACCGTACAAGTTATGGTCAAAACGTTCTAAAGCACTCAATGGAAGTGGCATACCTTTCCGGATTACTGGCAGCAGAGCTTGGTGAGGACGAAAGACTGGCTAAGCGTGCCGGATTACTTCATGACATCGGTAAAGCGATCGACCATGAAGTTGAGGGAAGCCATGTTGAAATTGGTGTGGAACTTGCAACGAAATATAAAGAACACCCTGTTGTCATCAACAGTATCGCCTCTCACCACGGAGATACGGAACCAACGTCCATCATTGCAGTCCTGGTTGCGGCAGCTGATGCATTGTCCGCTGCAAGGCCGGGAGCAAGAAGTGAGACGCTTGAAAACTACATCCGTCGTTTAGAGAAGCTTGAAGAGATCTCAGAGTCGTATGAAGGCGTTGAGAAATCCTTCGCGATCCAGGCTGGCCGTGAAGTTCGTATCATGGTAAGGCCGGAAGCCATTGACGACCTGGAATCCCACCGGTTGGCAAGGGATATCCGTAAACGGATAGAAGACGAACTTGATTATCCAGGCCATATTAAAGTAACGGTCATCCGTGAAACAAGGGCTGTTGAATACGCGAAATAAGAGCCTGACTTGAAGAGGGACGTCCCTTTTCAAGTCAGCTTTTTTTATTTTTATTCGCCCAGGGGATGACCGATCAAGAAGACTATTTCGGATGAATAGTCCTCTGGTTATTTGTGATACAATAACATTATGGCTTATTACATATATAGAAGGGAATTTTCATGAAAATATTATTTGTTGGAGACGTTGTCGGTTCTATGGGCCGGGAGATGATCACAGAATACTTGCCTAAACTGAAGAAGAAGCATTCACCGGATTTTACGATCGTGAACGGTGAAAATGCTGCTTCAGGCAGAGGGATTACAGAAAAAATATACAAACAATTTTTACAAGACGGTGCGAACATGGTGACTCTGGGAAATCACACATGGGATAATAAAGATATCTTTAATTTTATCGATTCTTCTAAGCAAATGGTACGACCAGCCAATTTTCCAGAAGGAACCCCGGGGAGCGGTTTGGTGTTTAGAGAGGTATACGGGAAAGAGGTTGCGGTCATCAATGCACAAGGGAGAACCTTTATGCCTCCTCTTGATGACCCTTTTAAGGCACTGGATGAACTGGTTGATGAAGCCAGGAAGAGAACATCCATTATCTTTGTTGATTTTCATGCAGAAGCAACGAGTGAGAAACAGGCGGTTGGGTGGTTCTTGGATGGCCGTGTGTCGGCAGTGGTTGGAACCCATACGCATGTACAGACGGCAGACAACCGGATATTGCCAAATGGGACGGCCTTCATGTGTGATGTAGGGATGACTGGACCTTACGATGAAGTATTGGGAATGAGCAAGGATTCAGTCTTAAAGAGATTTCAAACCAGCTTACCCGTCCGTTTTGAAGTACCTAAAACGGGTCGTAAGATCTTAAGTGCATGTTTAATCGATATTGATAATAAAACAGGTAAAGCAAAGAAAGTTGAGCGTATTCTCATAAACGAGGACCATCCATTCATGACAGAATATTAATGTTTTCCTTCCTTTTTCAGTGTTAGCGGAATGATTTGTCCATTTCCCGAATATAGTATCAGTGGAATCATTTATACCAAGTTTGTTCTTTACCACGGACATACGGTATGGGGGAAATGACAAGGAGGAAAAGGAATGGAAATATTAAAAGTTTCAGCAAAATCTAATCCTAATTCTGTAGCTGGTGCACTCGCCGGTGTTCTTCGTGAAAGAGGGGGAGCCGAAATCCAGGCAATCGGAGCTGGGGCTTTAAATCAAGCAGTTAAAGCCGTTGCCATTGCAAGGGGCTTTGTGGCACCCAGTGGTTTAGATTTAATATGCATCCCGGCATTTACGGATATTTTGATTGATGGGGAAGAACGTACGGCGATAAAGTTGATCGTAGAACCAAGATAATTAACCATAGGCTGTTCATTAAAGGTGAACCTTTAGTGGACAGCCTTTATACTATAGTAAAATGACGATAGTAATAAAAATCGGGAGGAGGAAGAAAGATGATATTTGATGCACACTGTGATGTATTGTTGAAGCTTTACTTAGAACCTGGTAGTGGAGCGTTTCAATCTAAACAATCCTTACATATTACATATCCCCAGCTTCTCCAAGGAAAGGGGAAAGTTCAGTTATTTGCCATTTATATTCCATCGGAGCTAAAGCCCGGACAAAGGTTTCAAGCGGCCATGGAGATGGTGAATATGTTTTATCATCAGGTTCTCGACCGGAACCCAAAGATGAAATTAATATCTTCGAAAAAAGATGTAGAACGTCTTGCCGATGATGAAATTGGGGCATTACTTACACTTGAAGGTGCTGAAGCAGTGGAGGAGGACCTTACTAAGCTTGAAATCCTCTATAAGTTGGGAGTACGATCTGTCGGTCTGACATGGAATTGGGCAAATGCAGCAGCAGATGGTGCCCTTGAACCAAGAGGAGGAGGGTTAACCAACTTCGGTCATGACATGGTAACATTCTTAAACGAAAAATGTATATGGACCGATGTTTCCCATCTCTGTGAGAATGCATTCTGGGATGTGATGGAAACGGCTGATTTTCCAATAGCCTCTCATTCCAATGCCTACTCAATTTGTCCTAATCCGCGTAACTTAAAGAATGACCAGATCGAGGCGCTCATTAAAAAGAACAGCGTGATGGGAATCACCTTTGTCCCACCTTTTTTAAATAAAAAAGGGACAGCGGAAATTTCGGATGTGATACGGCATATCGAACATGTATGCAGTTTGGGAGGGGAGGACCATATCGGATTTGGTTCAGATTTTGACGGAATAGATGAAACCGTAAAGGGACTCTCTTCATATGTTCAATATGATAACTTGATTAACACACTTCATCGATACTACAGTGAAAAGCAAGTGAAAAAGTTCTTGTTTGATAACTTTTTTGAGAGGTTACCGGATTGATCGCCAAACGTGCCACTATAGGTCTACTTATAGTGGCATTATGTTTTTACAGATTAGGGAACCGCACTTACAATCTCTTCAATACAGTAGTGATTTAATTGGAAAAGTGATAAACTGATAGAGTGAATGAAATGTAAAAGATGCAACCGTAATAGATGATAGAGCCTAGTGAAGAGAACATGTTTCTTTAAAGGGCGTTGCAAATATTGATTGAAGGGGTGTAATAAATGAAGGAACAGCTTTCATGGAAAGTTGGCGGCCAGCAGGGTGAAGGTATTGAGAGTACAGGTGAGATCTTCTCGATGGCCCTCAATCGCCTTGGGTATTTCTTGTATGGTTACCGCCATTTCTCCTCCCGCATTAAAGGAGGACATACCAATAATAAGATTCGTGTAAGTACGACACAAGTTCGTGCGATTGCAGATGATTTAGATATCTTGGTTGCATTCGACCAGGAAACGATTGATGTGAATTATAAGGAATTACATAGCGATGGTGTGATCATAGCGGATGCAAAGTTCAAGCCGGAGAAACCCGAAGATACAGATGCATCCCTGTATATTGTGCCATTCACTGAATTAGCCACAGAGCTTGGAACTTCCCTTATGAAGAATATGGTGGCAGTAGGTGCGACATGTGCCGTTCTGAACCTTGATCCAGGGGTATTCAAGGAAGTGGTGGAAGAGATATTTGGCCGTAAGGGTGAAACAGTAGTTGAAAAGAACATGGAAGCGATCAAGCAGGGTTATCAAACGATGAAAACCGAGCTTGGAGACAATGTCGGTTCCCTTCAGATGAAAGAAGCTGACGGCAATAAGCGCATGTTCATGATCGGAAACGACGCCATTGCACTTGGTGCCCTGGCAGGTGGCGTTCGTCTAATGGCTGCTTACCCGATCACTCCGGCCTCTGAAATCATGGAATATCTCATTAAGAAACTGCCAATGGTAGGTGGGACCGTCATTCAAACAGAAGATGAAATTGCCGCTGCCACTATGGCAATCGGAGCGAACTATGGCGGCATTCGTTCGTTCACTGCTTCAGCGGGACCCGGACTTTCACTCATGATGGAAGCAATCGGGCTATCGGGGATGACAGAACAGCCTCTTGTAGTAGTGGATACACAGCGCGGGGGACCATCGACAGGCCTGCCGACAAAACAGGAACAGTCCGATCTGATGGCGATGATTTACGGCACGCATGGTGAGATTCCTAAGATCGTCCTCGCTCCAAGCACCGTTCAAGAAGCATTCTATGATACAGTGGAAGCTTTTAACCTGGCGGAAGAATATCAATGTCCGGTGATCATTCTATCTGACCTACAGCTTTCATTGGGGAAACAAACCGTAGAACCCCTTGATTACGGTAAGGTGGAGATACGAAGAGGAAAGCTTGCTGTAAGCGAAACTGAATTGGAAGAATTAGAACCTAAGAAGTATTACAAGCGCTTTGAAGTGACAGAAGATGGAGTATCTCCGCGTGTCATCCCGGGAATGAAAAATGGGATTCATCATGTAACGGGTGTAGAGCATGACGAAACCGGAAAACCATCTGAATCTCCTGTGAATAGACAAGCCCAAATGGATAAACGGATGCGTAAACTTGAGAACATCAAATTCCAGAATCCGATTCACACCCATGCACCTCATGAAGAGTCCGACCTACTATTAGTAGGATTCAACTCTACACGGGGAGTGATTGAAGAAGCAATGAGCCGCTTGGAATCAGATGGGTTGAAAGTGAACCATGCACACGTCCGTTTGATTCATCCTTTCCCTGCAGCAGAATTAGAGCCACTTATGCAATCTGCGAAGAAAGTGGTCGTGATCGAGAATAATGCTACCGGTCAACTAGCCAATATTATAAAAATGAATGTTGGGTACGGAAATAAAATCATTAAAATGACAAAGTATGATGGCACACCGTACTTGCCAAATGAAATTCATTCAAGGTGTAAGGAGTTGAACTAATCCATGGCTACCTTTAAAGATTTTAGAAATAATGTTAAACCAAACTGGTGTCCAGGGTGCGGTGACTTCTCCGTTCAAGCTGCGATTCAACGGGCATCGGCAAACGTCGGGCTTGATCCGGAGCAGTTAGCGGTCGTTTCCGGTATCGGCTGCTCCGGACGGATTTCCGGATACATTAACTCATATGGTTTCCACGGAATTCATGGCCGGTCACTTCCAATTGCCCAAGGCTTGAAAATGGCGAACAAGGATTTAACAGTCATCGCTTCAGGAGGAGATGGTGATGGATTTGCCATCGGTCTTGGGCATACAATCCATGCGATCCGCCGTAATGTCGATGTGACGTACATCGTCATGGACAATCAGATCTATGGATTGACTAAGGGGCAGACGTCTCCACGTTCATCCTCCGGTTTCAAAACGAAGTCTACGCCAGAAGGATCGATCGAGCCGGCCCTTGCTCCAATGGAAATGGCATTGACAGCAGGTGCAACATTTGTAGCACAAAGTTTCTCATCTGACTTAAAAGAACTGACAGCGTTAATTGAAGCGGGACTTAATCATAAAGGTTTCTCGCTGATCAATGTGTTCAGTCCTTGTGTAACGTATAATAAAATCAATACGTACGATTGGTTTAAAGAGAATCTTACAAAACTTGCTGATGTAGAAGGCTATGACCCGTCAAATCGTGAACAGGCAATGAATACGCTAATGGAAAAGGACGGACTTGTAACTGGCTTGATTTATCAAAACAAACAACAGCCGTCTTACCAGGACCTTGTGGCGGGTTACTCGGATGAACCCCTAAGCACTCATGATTTAACGTTAGATCAACGTAAGTTTGAAGAATTAGTAAAAGAATTTATGTAATGGTAGAAACCGGGCTTCTTCAGGAGCCCGGTTTGTTTTTTAGTTTATTGATTTCATCAATCAGAACCGCATTGGTGAATTGAAGATGATGGATGGTATTTTCATATCTTTTCAAAGTATCTTTGGATGTTTTGGATTCTCCTTCATCGACAGCTAAGCCCGCTTCCTTCATTTCTTTAATGCTCAATCTGAACTGTTTCAGTGTTTGAGTATATAAGTTTTTTTCCCCCTGAAGCCTCCTAAGTTCCTCCTGGAATTGTTGAATAGATGCATCCTTATTCTGTTGAACCATGAATGCATGGTCAAGTTGTTCCTTTTGATGTTCAATAACATTCTCGTAATAAATCTGGGATTCTGAGAGAAGATTATCTGCTTCAAATAATTCTATCTCATTTAAATAAATGCGTTTTTTTAAATATTCATTGTCATTCTTGATGCGAGCTTTTTCATCTTGGACGAACCCCATCTCAATATGCTGATTCCGAGATGCCGCTTCTTCATTCCTACCTTTCAATAGGGTTTCAAGCTCCCATAATTCGATTTCTCTTTTATATAAGCGTATCGCCAACTCGTGATTCGTTTTGAATAGAGAATCATTCTCTTTTAATAGGAAACTGTTATCAGTTTGAATTGAAAGGATTTCTTGTTCAAGGGATTCTTTTAATTCAAAAAGTTGATCTATTTGTACCTTTGAATTCGCTATATGAGATTGAAGAAGTTTGCGAAGTTGCTCTTTAACCTGATTCTGAACGTTACGAAGCTTTTTTATTTCCATTTCCTGTCCTTTAAGAAGTGCTTGGTATTTTGAGGATTCTATTTGTGTTTCCGAATCTTTAGTTTCAATCTGACTGCGTAAATGTTCATTTTCTTTTTGGAGGGAGAAGTACTTCTTTGAGAGGTATTCGTTTTCTAATGATTCACATTTTCGTTTGTACTTTTCCATTTCCGATTTATAATGGATGATTTGCTGCTGAAGCTGTAAGGGTGAAAGTTGTCTCATGCCTAAATACTCCTTTCGGCAGTTTGCTATTCATATGTATATGTCAGTATCAGGATGAATGGTGTTTGTCCATGAAAGAAGCCATGTAAACTTCCCAGCGTTTACATGGCTTTTTATATTTATAATTAATATCATTGCAATGATAGGGTAATTGTTCACGTTCGTAATATTCATTTAAAGGAAGTAGCGTAACCTTAAAAGTTTGAATCAATTTATATATGAATGTTTCAGTTTGTGTCAATATAAAAATCTGGCTTGTTGTTTTGTTTAACATTCCTCCTTTCCTTATGGTATATCATATGACGGCTAAGATGCTGCTGTACTGTCATTCGTCTATAGAAACTGCCTATTTTTTAATAGTATTTAAAAAACTATTAATACGCCTATTAAATTTTTTTTGAATAAATAGGTGTTTACTCTATACCAATTTCGTTCTCGTCCATAGGATATAGTGTGATATAAATATTCATTAAAAGAAAGGAAGATTTGTTTGAAGAAGCGTAAACAAATTAGGGGTTCCCAGACTCCTACACCAACACCGACGGGTATACCTTTGGATCCCAATGATTTAGCACCGGAATGTATCTTCGTAGATAAAGTTTATGACTGGGTGTTCTTCGCTAATAAGTATGAGAACAAGAACTTTATTCCAGATGAAGCATGTCGTGCGGCAGTTAGTGCAGCTTTAGCAGCTGGTCAGCGAGTAGAGGTGCAAACTGCCCCTGTAAATCCGTCTGACGTCAGCGTTTCAGGTTCCATCATTGAAAATGGTAACCCTGGGAAAGTCCTTATTGTTTGGACAGTACCAGTAGATGTTACGATCCTTATTGATGGAGTAGCAGAGTGTTCATTTACAGTACGTACTCAGTTCACAGACGAAATTATGCTTTGTGTACCGGTTGGTATTACAAACGATAATCTAAACATCAGAGCGACTCAGGTTATTGCAACTTCTGGTGGAGTTCTTATGGGGCCGGATCCATTTGGGCCAATGATTCCATTGAAAGTAGTACTTTGTAAAGATGTTCAAGTTGAGTACCCTGTAAAACTTGAAGTATTGGCGAAATTCTGTTTCCCACGACCTAACAATATTCCAGTGCCTGAAGAAAGACTTAAATGTGACTTAAGCCTGCTTGAGTTCCCTCGTCAATGTCCAGGATTATTCCCGGTTGATAACTGTGAATGCCAGGCAACTGCTCTAGCAAGAAATGAAGATACTCTTGCCACAATCGGTTCTGGTGCATCAGCAGATGTGGTGACAGGTCTATCCACTCTAAGAGCAGAAATTTGTCAAGAATGCTCACTAGCAGACAGTACATGGTCCTATTCCTTCACAGATACTGAAGTAGGTCCAACACCAGCTCCGACTGGAACAGGATTCCAACCTGACTACAGCTTTACTTTTGATCCATCTTCTATCGACAATGTTACTTGCGGAGAGGAAGCATTGACAGCAGTTGGAGAAGGTGTCCGCTATTTTGATGGTGTACCTGAACAAATGTTCTACGAATTGCAAATCTTCACAGGTTTACTTGGACCGATCTCAGAAGGCTTCCGTTTAATCTTAAGAAACACTGCTAACGTTGTAATCTTTGATAGTGGTGTAGTAGAAGCTTTGGTCGAATACAGTGAATGTGACACATTTGCAGACTTACTTGGCGGATTGGATGATTAATTAAATCTGGGAGAGAGGTAACTCTCTCCTTTTTTTTAACATGTATACAAACCTTACATAAGATAATAAAAAAACTAAATGGAGGTGATGAATAAGATGAACGAGGAGGAGAGTAAGTCACAAGAATTTCCGGAAGTATTAAAGGATATTCATCTGATATCTGAAGAACTCGAGTCTCTATATTATCATTATTCAAACAGGATACGAAAAGTGTCTGAAGAGTTGTCCAGGGAACGATCAAAGCATAAGGTATATCAATTAGAAATTGCTGAAAATCATCATACCATTCAAATGTTGACGGAACAGATTGACTATTTGCTTCAAAATCTTGAAGTGAAGCATGAGCTTTATATTCAGTTGAAGCATGAACTAAAAAAAGAAACTTTACATGACGAATTGAAGGAGATAAGCTCAGGCAATAAAATCCGAGAAGATAATGATGAAAGCATGTTTGAAGGGGATTTTTCGGGAGTTTCTGATCGTACATTTCCTTCTCCCATCCCTGAGATAAGAGTGATCTATGAAAGCACTCACAATCAAAAAAAATCATTGCTCGAAAGAATTAAAAATGATGCATTATCTTTGTTGGTTGATGCAAATAGATGCTTTTTACCAGGTAGTAAAAGTTCAATTGAGGTAGAGGAATACTCAAATACTTTCCATACACAACTAGAGTGGTTAAGGAAGCAACGAAAACAATATACAGTGGGAAAAAATGAAAGGTGGTATTCAAAAATGTGGAGATTTTTATGGGGTAAAGAAGAGAATAATCACCCTGAAATTCTGAAGAAGCTTGATCTGATTGAAGAACAATTAGTTTCATATTCCTCCAAATTTAATGAAGTCAAGGAATCATTAAATATGGGCAATACGAGAGAGGAGATCACTCAAAGTTTCTTACAAAAAACGAGTGATTTGCATGATGAGCTAAAAAAAATTGAAGAACATTATGAGGAAGAGCTCCATGCATTGAAGAGTCAAATTGAAGATTTTAAGCAAAGAGAATCACATTTTGAAAGACAGATGGCCTTATTAGATGAAAAAAGTAAGACTAAGCAGAGTGAAAAGAATCAAAGGGAAATCGAATTGGAACAAGAACTTATGAAACTTCGTCAAGATCTAAAATCCCAATCGAATAAGAAAAATGACCTCTATAACAAAATGAAACAGCAGAAGAAACAAGCTCCTCAGGTAAATACCCAGTTTGAAGAATATGGGAATATTCCGATGTCTTCTGACTCGAAACGAACCATGTTTAACCCGAATAAATACATTCGATGAATTTGAAAGGGGGGAAGAAGATGCAATCGAAAGATCTAAATAAAATATACAAGCAGTCAAAAAGCACACCCATTGGAATCAAAAAAGAACAAAAAAAACAAATGGAAGCGAAGCGAACGAAGTTTAAATTTAAAGGCTGCGGGTGTAACGCCTAAAGAATCAATCATTCTATCTAGAAAGTTAAGTGAATGTTTAATAAGGCATTGTAAAAAAGAACTACCTAATGAAGCCTGTGGATTTATTTCTGGAAGAAATAATATATGTTCTGAAATATGGCCAACAACTAATGTAAATCCAAGCCCGTTTACTTTTGCCATTGATGTGAATGAAGAAAGAATGATTTCACATGAAATAAAGAAAAGAAATGAGGATTTGATTGCAGTATACCACTCTCACCCAAATGGGATGGCCATTCCTTCGAAAGATGATATCTTATTTGCTCCTGATTCCTCGATTTACTATTTCATTCTTTCAATTAGCCTGTCAAATGCTGAAATAAAGTGTTATAGAATTACGAAAGGATATGCCTTGGAAGTTGAGGTTGTTCAAAGAGAGTTATTTTAACTTAATGGCTCTCTTGAACTCTAATGTTTCAACATTCAGGGCATAATTAGCCTGGGACTATTAGTATGCTATTTACTCTCTCAGGGAGAAAATAACACGAATACCCATAATAAGAATTTTTTTATTTTTCTGACTCCCAATAAAATGAAATTTTTTATTAGTCTTGGTGAGAAGATTAGAATGATGTTCAAAATATAAGATCTAGAAAACTTTTTTTATATTCTATCACCACAATTATGAATGAAATAGTAATATCTTATCTTAAAAAGATTATTGTCATTCAAGAGTACGCTATTTACAATAGGAGGAGGTTGAATATGTATTGAATATACTAGTTACTGGAGGGGCTGGTTATATTGGCTCTCATACCTGTATTACTTTATTGGAAGCAGGATATTCAGTAATAGTTGCAGATAATCTATGTAATAGTAAAGTTGAAACCTTGGATAAAGTAATGAAAATAACCAATAAAGAATTAATTTTCTATCAAATTGATGTAACGGATGAATACGCTGTAGAGGAACTCTTTGTTAAACATTCTATTGATGGCATTATTCATTTTGCTGGTCTAAAAGCTGTTGGTGAATCATTAAATGACCCAATTAGTTATTATTTTAACAACATTGTTAGTACCATAGTCCTTGCTAAGGCAAGTGTTAAATATGGAGTGAATCGGTTTGTCTTTAGTTCATCTGCTACTGTTTATGGATCCAATAAAGTGCCATTTATTGAAACAATGGAATTAATGGAAACCACGAATCCTTACGGTGAAACAAAAATGATAAGCGAGAGAATTCTATCTGATGTATCTAATGCAATTCCTGAATTTTCAGTTGCAATTCTTCGATATTTTAATCCAGTAGGCGCACATAAAAGTGGATTAATAGGGGAGAAACCTAAAGGTGTTCCGAATAATTTAATGCCCTACATTACGCAAGTTGCTATTGGAAAACTCGATAAACTTAGAATTTTTGGAGGGGATTATGAAACAATTGATGGTACAGCTATAAGAGACTATATTCATGTTGAAGATCTTGCCGAAGGGCATGTAGCAGCCTTAAAAGGTTTAAAGAAAGGTGCACATGTTTATAATTTGGGGACAGGAAAAGGGACAAGTGTCATTGGCTTAGTAAAAGCTTTTGAAGAAGCTAATAAAGTCAAAGTACCTTATGAAATCGTAGGCCGCAGGCATGGGGATATTGCAATCTGTTATGCAGATGTATCTAAAGCAACTCAAGAGCTTGGCTGGAGAGCAAAGAAGAACATTATTTCTATGTGTGTAGACTCTTGGAGGTATGAAAATAATTCTAATAAATAATTGCTTAATACCCGTTGAGAGTATTTCATAGCTCGACGGGTTTTGTGTTGTATGATAGTTTGCTAGTCATCCAAAAGAAAAAAGAATGAATGTTTTTCCAGAGAAAAAGGACAAATAGTTATTGTCCTTAAATTTTTCTCAGAGTCATAATTTAGGAGTGACTTTTAATTCTTACATAAAACATGTAAATGAAGGGTTTGTAAGATGATATTTATTATACATAAGCTTTGAGCCCGTGTTTTGAACTATTACAGCTCCTCCAGCTTCTTCAAGGATAATTTGACCTGCGGCAGTGTCCCATTCCATGGTGGGAGCAAGTCGTGGATAATAATGTGCAGCCCCTTCAGCAATTAGACAAAATTTCAATGAACTTCCAACTGTAATGGTTTCTAGTTTCCCTTCCTTCTTTTTCAGTTCATTTAAATAAGAAATCGTTTCTTCTGATAGATGTGAACGACTGGTGACAACAGATTTGTGATCAGTCACTGAAACATTTGGTAAAGAGATCGGTTTATTTGCTCCTATTTGTTTGAATGCTCCTACATTTTTTTTAGCGTAATAGAGAGTGTCTAAAGCAGGTGCATAAATGACACCAAGTACAGGAGCCCCATTATGAATGAGGGCAATGTTCACTGTGAATTCGTTATTTTTTTTTATGAATTCTTTAGTTCCGTCTAAAGGGTCTACCAGCCAAAATGTCTCCCATCCAGAGCGTTCATGATAGGGGATAGAAGCACCTTCCTCACTTAGAATAGGGATATTTGCCCAACAGTCTGTTAGCTCTTTTATAATGAGATGATGGGAGAGTTGGTCGGCAGTTGTTAAAGGGGAGTCATCCTTTTTAAAGTCTATCTTAAAGTCTTTTTTATATATACTCATAATTTCTTTCCCTGCAATAATTGCTATTTTTTTAACTTGGTCTAACATCTATTTCACCTCTACTCGTAATGTAAGGCTTATAAGTCATTTTATTAAAAGGGTTCGTTTAAGTGAGCAAATTTAACAATTTTTGCTCCAAGCGATCAAGTTTAAAGACGAATATCATTTTATATTTTTGTTCACAGGTACTGATTGTATCTAAGATAGGTAAGGATTTTTTCCACTGATTCATCAATCGTCAAAGATTCTGTATCAATATGGATTTCAGGTGAATCAGGTTCTTCATAAGGTGAATCGATTCCTGTAAATCCTTTAATCTTTCCTTCTTTTACTTTCTTATAAAGGCCTTTTGGGTCTCTTTCTTCGCAGGCTTCAATACTTGCATAAACGTATACTTCAATGAATTCCCCATCGTCCATTAAAGACCTAACGTAATGACGATCCTTTTTGAATGGAGAAATAAATGCAGTTAGGGTAATAAGTCCTGCATCAATCATCAACTTAGATACCTCGCCGATTCTACGAATATTCTCTTTTCGGTCTTTGTCTGAAAAATCAAGATCACTGTTTAAACCGTGCCGGATATTATCACCATCCAGTCTATAGGTTCTAATCCCCATTTCATAGAGTGATTTTTCCAGTTCAACAGAGATTGTTGATTTTCCTGACCCGGATAACCCTGTAAACCAGAGGGTGGCACTTTTGTGTCGATTTAATGCATTTCTATGTTGTTTTGTCACTTTACCTTCATGCCATTTAATATTGTTTTCATTCATCATATTCACCACCTTCCATAATTAAATTAAATCCAGAACAAATAAATGAGTGTCGATGTGACAAGCATGGTAAGAAGATTTAATGGAAGACCTATTCTTAGAAAGTCTATGAATTTGTAACCACCGGGTCCGTAAACAATAAGGTTTGTTTGGTAACCAATCGGGGTAGCGAAGCTTGCCGAAGCAGCAATAGCTACGGCAACTGCCAATGGAGTGGGAGATATATGCAAGATAGATGCTACTTCAATAACGATAGGAAACATCAACACAGCAGCTGCACTATTTGTCATCAATTCTGTAAATAAATTGGTTAGCATGTATATAGATAAAATAACCGCAAACACACCAAATGGAGTGGTCAGTTTGATTAATCCATCTGCTATGAAGGATGCAACACCAGAATTGGTCAATGCATAGCCGATTCCAAATGAACAAGAAATGATAAGAAGAACATTCCATTGAATAAAATCTTTCATTTCCCTCGGACTGAGCAACTTAAACAAAATAAAAAGTATGACGATAATGGACATGGCCGATATCATTGGGAGAAAATCTAAAGTAACTAAAGCAACCATCATACCAAGTAATAAAACAGCGTACCATCCTTCACGGATATCTTCATTTGTTTGGACAATTTTAGAATGTTCGGAAGTAAAGTAGAAGTCAGTGGATTCAATCCGTTTGTTGAACTCGGGCCCGGCAACAAGTAATATGACATCCCCAGGTTTTATCATAATATCGCCTATTTTTGATCTTAGACGTTGGTTTTGCCTATGGACTGCGATGACTGCAGCATCATATCTACTTCTGAAATTTGTAGATTTTATCTTCTTGTTGATCAAGGGGGAATGATGGGAAATGACCGCCTCCACTAGTTTGTGTTTTTTCGGAAAATCTTCACCAATGCAACTTTGGAGCTCAAGTCCTTTTGTATGTTGTAGTTCAGTAATCGTTGAAATGTCCCCGGAAAATATTAATCGATCCCCTTCTTTAAGAATGGTCATATTGGAGACGGGTGCAATGGTTTTAGTCCCCCTCACGATGCTTACCAGAAATACACCTTTTAAACTTCTTAATTTTGCTTCCTTGATTGTAGCGTGTAAATATGGGTAGTCTTTTGTGATCAATGCTTCACCAGTAAATTCCCTAAGATTTTCAACCTCTTGCAAAGCAGTGCTTTTTCGATTTGGAAGAAGGTGAGGTCCTAAGTATATAAGATAAAGCAGTCCAAATATGGTGATAGGAATACCGACCTTTGCAAGTTCAAAGAAGGTAAAACCTTCAAATCCTTTATCTAACAATAGTCCATGAACGACTAAATTTGTTGAGGTGCCGATTAGCGTAATCGTCCCACCTAGGATGGTTGCATAAGATAAAGGAATAAGAAATTTAGAAGGAGAAAAGCCGTTTTCTTCGCACCATTTTTTAATTAATGGAGTGAATGCAATCACAATAGGGGTATTGTTTATAAAGGCAGAGAGCAAGGAAATGGGGGGGAGTATAGAAGTTAATGCATGTTTTGTAGATATAGATTTCTCCAACAATTTTTGTAAAAGCATATCAACCAATCCGCTCTTTTGAATTGTACCTGCAATAATAAAAAGGAGTCCGATCGTAAGCATTCCTTCATTAGAAAATCCATTGATTGCTTCCTTTACTGTAATAACCCCTGTAACCATGAACAGAAGAAGCGTAGAGGGAATAATGAATTCAGGTTTCCCTATTTCAAGGACCAGGCAAAATAGCATCAATATTACAACTATAGATACAAAATAAAACTCAATCATGGTGTTGGCTCCTTTTTATCCCTATACCTGTTTGTCTTCCATTTCTGCAAGCAGCACTTCTATCACTTCTGGCCTTGAGAATTCCTTAGGAGGTACCTGTCCATTTCTAAGCATATCTCGAACCTTGGTACCGCTAAGGTGGATATGAAATTCGTTATCGTGAGGACATGTTTTAGCAGTAGCCATAGAAGCACACTTGATACAATAGAATGCATGCTCAAACTTAAGTATTTCAATTTCGAGTTCCTCTTTATTAAATTGGTCAAAAATGTTTTGTGCTTCGTATGTTCCATAATAATTACCAACCCCTGCATGGTCCCTACCCACAATAAAATGAGTGCATCCAAAGTTTTTTCTGACGATGCTGTGGAAAACCGCTTCTCTAGGCCCAGCATACCTCATAGCAGCAGGAAAGACTGACAATAGCGCCCGGTCTTTAGGGTAATAATTCTCTATTAGTACTTTATAACTCTTCATCCGAATATCAGGAGGAATATCATCAGCTTTTGTGTTCCCGACAAGGGGGTGGATAAGTAATCCATCTACATTTTCAAGTGCTGTTTTTTGGAGATATTCATGAGCTCGATGAATGGGGTTACGTGTTTGAAAGGCCACAATAGTCCGCCATCCAAGTGATTGAAAAGTTTTCCTTAATTGTTTTGGAGTTTGGAAGTCTTTCGTAAATATACTTTCAGGTTTATTTAGTAAAGTTACGGGACCTGCTACATAATAATCTTCTTTTTCAAACACTTTGCTGACACCTGGGTGACTTGAATCGGCTGTTTTATAAACGAATAATGCTTCGGCTTTTTTACTGTATTGATAGATTTCTTCTATTTCCATCACTCCGTAAGTGACGTCATCTTCTCCCTTTAATGAAATGACTTGTCCAATGGACAACTTTTCTTTTGTCTCTTGTGAAACAGACAGAGTAATAGGAAGACTCCAAATTTCTCCAGTGCTTAGCCTCATTTCTTTTAGAACCTGCAGATAATCCTTTTGTTTCATGAAGCCATTTAATGGGCTAAAAGCCCCTATAGAAATTAGAACCAAATCGGAGAGACTCCATGCATCCAATGTAATAGAAAAAAAACTCTCTGCTTTTTCTAACAATTTAGTCCTACTTTCTCCTTCTGCTACCCGATTAACGAGGGTGCCTCCATGTGGAGATACCATAAAATCATTCTCCTTTCATTAGTAAATGTAGATATTCTTTCTATTATTTTATGTGATGGACATCATTTGGATAGGGCACTAAAGAAAAATGTTCAAATACCTATATCCAGTTAGTGGAAATCATGTTGAAATAGATAGATGGTTTTTCAAAAGTAAAAGCACGGAACAAGCTTGGAATATGGCTTGCATTACTATCCTTACATATAGGTTCTTAATGACGAATATATAGTAACAGACTATAATACAACTGAGAAAATACATAAACTCGTTATTTTGAAAAAAACAAACTTTGTATATATCAAATAAAAACAATGCCATATAGATTATTCGTACATGGCATTGTTTTCTATATTCACGTAAAAGGTAATTTTATTTTTGTTGGTAAATTTAATTTGGTGAAGTGGCTTTTTCATTTGAGTTTTATCAGATTCATGGCAAGAAAAAACCAAATGTTATTAATAACCAAATAGCTTCATAGTCTCACCACAAATGTCACGAATTCGCTTTTCTTGAATTTGTGGGATTTCAGTTGATGTGCTACTAATTTTTTTACCTATTACATTGTTAATCTGATTGATAGAAAGATCCCCTAATTTAGAAATAATCCGAAGAGCGTTTGGCTTCCTTTCTAATATATCCTCATATTTAATCAAATACATATTTGGATCTTTTTGGGATAGTTCATAATAATCTTTTGCTCTACTATTCCATTCATTAACGAATTGGTTGAATGGATTCTCATTCCTGGACCATGCACTACCATTCATACTTTTTCTTATGTCAATAGGGTTTCTTACTAATAATATGATTGGTGTATTAGGAAAACATTTTCTAAATAAATTTAATTCTTCTTTTCCATATCGTACTTCTTTAAATCCAATCTTATCGTACGAGTTTCTTTTTTCTGCATAAAGTTCATTTATAAAGGTCCTGACAGAGGTTTGCATGGCTTTTTCAATGTAAGACATATCTGGCATTAAGCAAGATGTTGAAATACCTGTATCTTCATTTTTGAAATATAATTTTCTTGTCCCTTTATGACGGTTGTAGAAAGCTGTCGTATTTTTATAAATATTATGAAAATCGGTTAATGCTCCAAAGTGTTCACCCCATATCAACGTATTTTTTCTTTCGTTAAATATCCTTTGCACTAATGTGGAACCTGTTCTTTGAGTAACGGCTGAAATCATGATATCCACTTGTTTTGCCTCCTTTAAGCGCTCTAATTCAAGCTTGCTGTTCAATTTTTTAACTTTACTGTTATTTGATAAGCACTTTCTAAATATTGTTGAGAATGAGAAACCCAATCATTTGATCTTTGATTTGAACTAGGAGTAGGAATTGGGCAATGAATTGCTATTGCATTCGTTGCAACAATTGTCTGATGAATATTCTTGTTTTTTAGTTCTAGAAAAAAGGCTTCATCATCCAAGGTATAAACTTTTGGAAAATTTATTATTGGCTCTATAGCTTTTCTGCACAACACGAGACAACCAAGAGGTCCCCAGTCTGCTATTTGAAAGTTTCTATAGACAGTTCGAAGTCGTTTGCGAATCAATGAATTTCCTTCGAATTCCATTTTTGCACCGAAAATCATCTCCGCACCACCAGGTCGCTTCATACCTGAAGAAAAAACGCTATGATGAGGATAGTAATTCATAGCTTCTTCTATATGCTCAAACCAATGTGGTGTAATTTGCATATCATCGTCCAGTGAAATGATAACGTCGTATTTACCTTTCATTGCTTGAAATAAATAGTGCCTTGACCCTCCAGCACCAACTCTTTCAGTATTGATTTCTCTCCGGTCATTCAAGACGATGATATCTACGTCATTTCTCTTACTACTCTTCATTATTCTTGTAAGCCTAACAGATAAAGGAGATGTGATATCGTTATAAACATACACTGTAAATGGCTTCTTTAAATAATTGAGTAGATGGAGGATTGTCCACTCCAAAGTTTTTTCTCTCCCGAGAGTTGTAGGAATCATAACCCCAATTCTGGTATTCATTTTATCTCCCCCTTATATTGATTCAGTTTCTAAAATCGAATGAATACTCTTCAGTAATTGTGCAGCTCTAATCTTTGTAGTATGATTTAGCCTGACCATTTTATATCCATTTTCAGCAATTCTTTCGCACTCTTTTTCATTTTTGGAATAATAATTCGATACTTCTACAAAGTTTGTTGAATTAATTTCAACAAAATGCTTGCCAGCAATAAACCCTAAATCTTTTAGTTCCGGAGATGATGGAGCTAATAAGAGGGTTCTACAAGCTAAAACTTGATAGTATTTAGAAACAGGATACTTATAAATAGAATCACATGTGAAAAACATCTTGGCACGATTGATTTCTTTTGCGTAATTTTCATAGATAAACAGTTTTTGCATTTCCTGTTTAGAAAACTTTCTATATCCCGGATGAGCATGGTAAACAAAATCTTTTTTGTTTTTCATAGTTTGAAGGATCTTTGCCCGAAGTGGGTATATTGAAGGGGATACAGAGCCCATTAATAATTTATTTATGCTCTTTGATAATCCATAATCTTTAAATAGCTCTGTATTTACGTGGTGCGGAAGCCATATGAGTTTATTTGCGAATTCAGGATAAAATTGGATAAAAGCATCCCTGTAATAAGAAAATATATAATCAATTTCATCCTGTAAAAACATTCTCTTTCTATTTGATTTTTCGTAATGAAGGTCATGAACAATTACCCCTTTAGGAATAGAGCTCGATCTTAAATTAGTGATTTTAGGTGTGAATTTTTCACCGTAGTCATTAATTAAGATGAAATCTGGTTCCTTGTCAATATTGAATAAAATCTCATTGATATCACTTGACTTTTGCCACAATATAATATTGGCACCCTTTTCAAGTTCATCCATAAGGTAATGAAAATCAGGAAAAGGTCTTTGTTTATAATCTGCACTAATGATTAAAATCGTTTTCTTCTGCAATTTTTCATCCCCCCTAAAAATCTGAGTTGTAATCAAATTTATTGTTCACCCCACTTCAGCTGTATAAATACAGTAGCAGTAGTTTACTATTGGATATTTAAACAGACTGATTGTCCATGAAATGTTCTGTATGAAGTAATATGGTGTTTTATCTAAGGACCACTTACTATTTCAAGGGTTTTCTCATTACAATTTAGAATTGTAATATATGATTAAGGAATTGCGATGACCGCATTTTAAACCTTGTCCCTCCTATCATTCACAATTTTATTCAGACGTAACTTTATTCTGTATATAATATACAAAGTCAGTGGCCAACGACAGGGCTGCTATCATTAAGAATTAATAATATTTAAGTGAACCAATATACACCTTATTAATGCTTTATCATATCTAAGTTTTTCTAGTCAATTGAGAGAAATTAGATAAGGGATTTAGAATTGAAGTCAATATAAAAAACTCCAATCAACATATATTAATTGGAGTTGTACTAAGAGGGGAAACCTTATTATTTTGAGAAATATGCTAATGTAGCTCTTTCTATTTTTAAACTAAGCACTTAATGATTATTTTTACTAATTTTGAAACTTTTACTTTCTTTAATTAGTTTTTGCATAGCGGTTATATCACCGCTCGAATTACAATATCGTAATGCAAGATTAACATTGTTATTATAATTTGGATTGCTCCTTGCTTTAGCAGGAGGGTGCCATAAGTGGAAAACATTTTGATCTATTCTAATAAAATCTCCACATATTGTATTCATTGCACAACGAAAGGCATCATCCTCTCCACCCCATCCAATGAATCTTTCATCAAATCCTTCAACAGAGTAAAAGGATTCTCTCTTTAGAATATTTATTCCACCAAAACTCACAAAATTTTTACTGCCTTTAAATCTTTTAGTTGACTTTATATTCGGTGGTAATGGCCACTTTGGCGTCTGAGTTAATAATTTTTTTGTACTGATGGGATAAATATCCTCAATATTTGTATAAGGAATAATCCATGTTGAATGTTTTAGTGTGTTAACGGCATTACGAATGACATATGGATTACAAATAATATCAGCATCTACAATGACAAACACTTCTCCAGATGCTTTCCTTGCAGCATTATTAATTGCTAAAGATCTTGAAAATTGTTTAGTTGAGGAATGACCTATACAAATCTCAGCTTCAGGAAGTGTATTTTCATAAAATTTTACGAGCCATTTAAACAATAACTCTCGATCCTTGTTTGCTGGTTGGAAGGGAATAAGAATTGAAATCTTACTAATGTTAAACAACTCCTTTATTATTAATGTATGAATAAGGGTATAAGATAATATGGGACAAACATGGATATTTAAAAAAAGGGCTGAAACCCCCTTAAATTATCATTATCAATTTACAAAATTATTGTTGAATTTTTCTTTATATGAATCTAGAAATTAGAATGCCTTGGAAATATACAAGTGTTGTTAAATTACTAATTTTATGAAGAGAATAAAAAACAAACCATTTCATTAAATGTAAGCAGAAATGGTCTGTTTCTTTTAAAAATGGATCTTAAAGTGTTTGAAATACCATTCGTCGTTATAAACCCTCTTTTGAAAATACTCTCTTCTTCTTTTTTCCACTCCATCCTTAAGAACCAGGCTTTCGATTTTTTTTGGACTCCGATGAATGATCAAATCCTTGGTTTTTTTAATTCTCTCCTGATCAAAGTGGAGGTAAGCCATCCTTAGTAAATTATAATAAACCCCGTCATAATCCACTTTGTATGGATGTGATTTTCTGAATAAATGCAGAATCGTGACTGATGGCTCACAGCTGCATCTGTAACCGAATAACCACAGTTTAATGGACAATTCTACATCTTCATGCCCCCAGGTTTTAAACCCAGTTTCGAATCCACCAACTTTGAAGAAGACATCTCGTTTGATCAAGAAACATCCCCCAGGAATAATCGCAGTATGGAATAAATAGGGCCTTTTCTTATGCCATTGTATTCTTAAACTACTATTTAAAGTTTGCCCGAACCCCACAATTTTCTGGTCGTCCATTGAGGCGATTGCAGGACAAACAACATCCGTCAAATCTGATTTCAAAGGAGTCAATAATTTATCTATCCAAAGAGGTTGGAATGTTAAATGAGCATCACAAAACATCAAGTAGTCAGAAGTAGCGCTTTCAGCCCCTATATTCCTGGCTACAGATGGCCCAACGCCCATTGTTCGAATTTTTTTCACTTTATTATTAAAGTGGGGTTGTTCCAGGAAATCACAGCATCCATCGTCAGAAGCATCGTCCACGATGATCACTTCATATTTAATATTAGTGGCAGTGGAAAATAGTGAGTTTAATGTTTTTTTTACATTGGAACCTTCATTTTTTACTGGAAAGATAATAGATACCTTTGAATGATCTTTATGCACTACATGCTCTCTCCTTTAATTTTTTATCCATCAATTTATCATATGTATATATGCTCTGTTGGTGTACATGGAATGAGAGATAGTGTTCATGCATCATAGTTGAACATATTGAGTCATAAGATAAAGAGACCAAATAAGAATGAAGAGCGGTGAGCATATTAATGAAATTAAAAATAAACAATTATGATTGGGGAACGATTCCGGCACATTCCATAGCTGCCATCCAACTTTACTGTGCGGAGAATAACCACCAATTTCATCTGAACGAAGAAGAACAAATGGTGGAAGTGAAAAGTTCGCTTCATGGAAAGAAAGTATGGTTATCAGTAACCACACCGAATGGTAGTATAAACAATCAAATTGATGAAAAAGTGACAGGGATATTAACCGATTATGGAATTGATGTTTCTACAAAAAGGGATACCGGGAAAATCAGGAACGGGGATTTATTTATTGAACTAGTGTCGAGTAAAGGGAAGGGAGCCAGCAGAACTATATCTGTTGGTTATAATGAAAGACTGAATTCCATCAATGTCAAAAAAAGTCTCTCAATATATAAAGACGAGTTGCACTTTAAGGGATACTATTTGTTGTCGGAGAATCATTCCATTCCTCATTTACGTTGTTCCATAAGCTGCGAAGACGAAGAGTTCTTGTTGAAAGAATCTCCTGCAATTCTAACCCAATGTATCTTGAAAACGCTCCTCGGTAATCAAAAGCCCAGTTTACTGGATCTAAATATTCTCCATTTATTACAAACGAAGAGTAATCAAACAGGGCCAGCTGATCCAATTACCGTGGATAAGAAAAAGGCGAGTAAAGACCTCCAAATGGATGATAAAATGTACGAAGAGATGAAAATGCGAAAAGCAAACCGGAAAGTCCGTGAATCCCAAGAAAAGAAGCCCTATGCGGAAATATATCTTGATTACAATGTTATACCTAATCGAAAAACTGAACGTTATTCTATTAAAGCTGATTTTTTCATAAAGAACACAGGGAATGTAGACTTAACCAATCCCAAGATCTGCTTTCGGGTGGATCCACCTGATAAGATTGAGATTGGAGGACAGATTCTTCCACCTGAGATGAGCGAAATTTTTTCCATACAAGGTCAAAACGGTGCACAAGGATGGAAGTATATGGGGAAGGATTGGCTTGAAAAGGCATTCTCAACTGGAGAATATTGGATTGAGTCGATACAGGAAACATTTATACCTCCAGGTGAAACGCTAGCAGTAGAAGGGCTGCAATTTACGGTAGAAAATCTTGAAGAACAGGAATCATCGACCATAATAGGGTTTGTTTTATTTGAAGATCAGGAACTCCAACTTTCTTCAAATAATAAAATCAAGATTACATTTTAACTAAAAGAGTCTGGGACAAAAGGGTTTCAGATAAAGAGAAATCCGAACGAGTGATTTGATAAAAATCTAACTCGTTCGGATTTTTAATTTTTATAATCCTTGTATTTAGCAGGTTCTAGCTGTTGATTGGAGTGCAAGACGAAGACTCCTGCGGGAAAAGCGGAATAGGTGAGACCCCGCAGGAGCGCAAGCGAAGCCACTGAAAAAGTCTCTTTACAGTTAACAGTTAGACATTCTTCATGAAAATGAAGAATGTCTAACTGTTTTATTTTATAATTAAGGTATTAGTGAATAGGTGGTGTTCTTAATGTTATCAAAACAAGAAGAGTTGGTTTTAAGTCCATATAATGAGTTGTATAACCTTGTCGTTCCTAAAGATAACCTACTGAGACAAACGAAAGAATTGGTTGACTTTTCTTTTATCCTGGACGAACTTAAAAAGAATTATAGTATTGATAATGGCCGAAACGCCATACCACCCATTCGTATGTTCAAATACCTCTTACTCAAAGTGTTTTATGACTTGTCAGATGTCGATGTTGTTTAACGCTCTCAATATGATCTATCCTTTAAATATTTTCTTGATATGGCCCCGGAGGACTCTGTGATTAATCCAAGTTCTCTTACTAAATTTCGAAGACTGCGTATTAAGGATATGAAATTACTTGATTTACTAATCGGAAAGACGGTAGAAATAGCCCTTGAGCACAATCTTTTATTAGGAAGATCCATTATCTTAGACGCCACTCATACTAGTTCTCGATATAACTCAAAGTCAGCTGCACAATACTTACAAGAATTGTCCAAAAAGCTTCGTAGGACGATTTACCAATATGATGAGAAAATGAAAGAAAGTTTCCCTAGTAAACCAGTGGACGGTAACTACCAAGAAGAACTTACATACACCGAACAGTTAGTGTCTGTGGTTGAACAATCTCCACAAATCGCAAAAGTCCCCTCCGTGAAGGAAAAGCTTAACGTTTTAAAGGAAGCCGTTGAAGATAGTAAGTATAATACCCATTTTTCAACAGATCCTGATGCGAGAGTCGGACACAAATCTGAAGACCATTCTTTCCATGGATATAAGACCCATCTTGCCCTTTCAGATGAAAGAATCATCACAGCGGCTATTATTACTTCGGGCGAAAAATCGGATGGTAACTATCTTCCTGACTTAATTGATGAAACGAAAAAAAATGGGGTGAAAATAGAGGCAGTCATTGGTGACAAAGCTTACTCCCGAAAAGAAAATCTCATTTATGCCAATAAAGAAAAACTTAAGCTCGTTTCTAAGTTACATCTCCTTATAACAAATGGCAGAAGAAAAGATGACAGTTTCGTTTATAACAAAGATGCAGGTCGCTATATGTGTCCGGCAGGGCACTTGTCTAAAAACAGTGGACACATAAAAAAAAGAGACAAGAATCGTAACACACGAATAAAGTTCTATTGGGACATTGAGAAATGTAAAGAGTGTCCGATTCGAGAAGGGTGTTACACAGAAGGGGCGAAGACAAAGAGCTACTCTCTGACCATTAAGTCAAAGGAACATTCGGAGCACGAGACATTCCAACAATCCGAAGAGTTCAAAGAACTCACACGTTCCCGATATAAAATTGAGGCTAAGAATAGTGAACTAAAAAACAGACACGGGTACGATAAAGCCAACGCCGCGGGTCTATTAGGTATGCATATACAAGGAGCCACCTCCATCTTCGCGGTGAATATCAAGCGAATAATAAAATTAATGAACGAAAAAAAGTAAGAAAGAAATAAAAATGAGAGTGTATAATGGGGGGGAATCCCAAAATACACTCTTTTTGTGTTGTTTAAAACTCATTTTTGTTTTATAAATCAAATAATCGGGATATTATCAGTGGCCTCAGCGCAAGCTGTGAGGAGGCTCGCCTTCCGCCCGAGGAAAGCGAAGTCTTGCACGGAATCGGGCAGCGGTGTGACACGTAATCTCATTGTTCGTCTTTATAGTGTATAGATTTTGTTATGTCCCAGCCTCTTTTTATTCCTTCTCATCGTCAGAATATGGACTCTCAATCATTGTTGAGATCTTCTCTACAGAAGGTTTTTGACGTGCTGTTATAATATGTGTCTGACTGCGCTTTTGGCTCTCCACCAGCCTCTTAAGCTCAAATAAACTATGTGTCAATGTGGAATTATATTCACGTATGGAGTCGACTTCCGTAATGAAATTCAGAAACCTTTGCTCAACCTGCTCCAACTTCTCCTCCAACACCTCATTCTGTAGGGTAAACTGAATTTCTTGTTCCTGCTCGACCGCTTCAATTCGTTCATCCTGTTGTTTGGTTCGTTGATCTATATCCGCAAATTGGGAAGACAGCCACCATTCATTTTCTTCAAAGTGTTTTTGATATGAACTGATAAATGTCTTAATGTACTCCATCTTTTGTTTTTCTGCTTCTAATAATTGATCTTTCGCAATTTGCAATGAATCAATGGTATGTTTTCTCTCAGACATTACTTTTTCTAATTCTTCGGTTTTTGAAATCAGGTTATAAAAGATTTCTTTCTTTGTATCTTCAGAATGAGCCAGTGCCGAATTCAAATCTGAAATATGATTTTTTTTACCTTGGAGATCACTGTTTAAACTGTCAATTTTTCTTAGGTGGAGGATGTTCTCCTCCAGCAATGATTGATTTTTACTGGAGATGTCTTGTAGGTTCTTCTCTAATTCCGATATTTTCTGGGATAGCTGCTTCTGCTTGAGTCTGCTTGAAAGGAGCTCTTGTTGGAGTTCATTCTTGGTTACTTGATGCTGCTGCAGTAATTCTTCCTTGTCATGTAAAGCGTCATGAAGTGCCCGTACTTGAATTTCTAATTTCTCCTTGCCTTCTTGAAACAAGTTTCGGTCTTTAATGAGTTCACGTTCAACTGTTTCGTTCTCATCCAGGTGTCGGTGAGCAAGGGTCAATTCCTCCTGCACCTTTTGAAGTTGGTCCTTATGGTACTCATTTTCTGCATATAAATAACTACTTTTCAGCGTTCGGATCGTTTTATTCAGGCTCTCTATTTCAGATTTCAAATAAAGGACCTCTTGATCAGAAATCGTGTACATAGGTGATAATTTGGCTTCCTCCTTTATCGTAATCTCCTCCTATAGACTTTTACTCTATTGTATGGATCCATTTGGGTAAACGTTACAAAAAGCCCTGGCTGTTAAGATCATCTGTAGCTTACCTGAGTATGGGGCTTTTTGACTGAAGTTTACTAGAATAATAGAAGTAGTGCTAGAAATATGTTGAAGCCTACCGACACTCGTCCACTCATTTCATGAAAAAAATCATAGATTATAGTAAGTCGATAGAAAAGGAATATTCACTAACTTCGCAATACTTTTGGACTTTTCTATTGATAAATTTATGACTAACAGGAGTGAATAGATATGAAAAAGAATACAGGCTGCGGATTTGGTCAACATGGATGCCCTCCACAACCATCAAGCGATAAAGCAGAATCTAGAAGCTTATTTACAGAAACATACGTACCGGACCTTGACTTGGAAGAAGTAACGGTCGTACTTGGAGACGTATTTCTTCAATCTTTAACTGAAGCGGAGATTTATCTTCCAACTTATGCAAGTGCCATTAAAAACATCGAGAAAAACGTCTCACTCACCCAGTGTAAAGCAATTCCTGTACCAGGGTTCCCGGAATACGTGAAATTATTTGTAGAAGGAATCGTTCACAAGAACATTCAATATGTAGAAGGTTCCTACGGTGTAGTGAAAGATTATAGTGTTGACATTCCTTTTAAAGCGTATGACCGGGTGAGACTTGCTAATCCTGTCAATAAACCATTTGGAATTGACTTCAGCATTAAGGAAAATGTGTTGCAAAGAAGAGAACTTGCTAAAGATGGAATGGGTGCATCCCGTTGCGAATTTGGTTCATTAACGTTCGAAATCAATAACGAGCCTATTAAATGCAAACTTCTTGCATCTGCAGTAAATCAGTGGGATATTACAGAAAACTTTGATAATTGGGGACGTTTTAATAAAATCACAGAAAAGATGGACATTAACCTTCTTATTAAATTAACCCAAAAGAAACAACAAATGGCTGGAGATACTGATGCAGGTGAAGATCAGCAAGGTCCAGAAGTAGTCTTTGATCGTTTCCGAAACATCATCCAACGTTAATGATGAGATGTAACTGTTTTTAGGGAGACTCTATAACGCGGTTCTTACCGGTGGGCATGAAAAGAATACGAAGATAACAAATAGGATAAAGTTTATGAGGGCAAAAGGGGTTCACCTAGAGGGTGTACCCCTTCCTTTTTATACTTATCATTAAAGTAAATTTTCCGATTGAATCTGGACAAATTGTTCTTGTGTAAAATGAAGACATAACTGTAAACATCCTTGGATTTTTAAGGTTGCTCTTCCGTTTTGCTTTATACATTCTTGCTGACTGATAAACGTGTAATCTTGTAGAAAATGTTGAATAGAATCACAAAAGGAAGAATGACTTTCTTGATGAGTGATTGTATCTTGGCTGTCATCTTCGAGGAATGTATATTCTCTCTGATCACTCATAGGAATATTCGGTGGATGTATCCACCGTGTAGGACTGGTGTGATTCCATTGTATAGGGATTTTGACAGAATGAACAGAACTTGTTTCCCTTGAATTTACGTATTCAATCGAAGCAATAAGAGTCCCTTTCAGAAATACAATAGAAGACGGTGTAGGGATATGTGCCTTAAGAGATTTGATGGACCATTTGATGGACAGTATATGTTCAATTGGATAAGGTAAATCCAAATCTTCAAAAATGTCGACTTCAATGCGCAATGTAGACAGTACAACAGGGATCTTTACAGTCAACGAACGAGAACCAGAAAATGCTGTTTCGATCACATCTTCCGCGAGATGCTCCGCTGAAAGTAGTTCATGTTCGAAATGTTCTTTTAGTGCCGTCAGTTTAGTATCATCATGTTCGCTTTCCTTGATAATATCCTGAGTTTCGTTCATCTTTACCCGCTCAGTTGAAATTTTTTTGAGAACGGAGGTTAAGGAACCGATGGAACGAACGAAATCAGTGTTTTTACTTACTACCGGATTTGATTTTTTTTCACAGTAAATGGTTTCTAAAAATTGATTGAATGAAGGCTGATGATGATCAACAGAATCAAGATCCAGAATAGAGTTGAGATTACTTTCTTCAAATGTATCGTCGTTAGATATACCACTTTGTTCGATAGAGGATAGAGCATGTATTTGATCATTTTCTTGTACTTTAAGGAGATTTGCTTCTTCCTCCATCTCTTCCTCCAACATCATAAAGATCTCTTCTCTTATCGAGGCAGATTCAGTTCCTACTTCGAGATCCTCAATGGGAAGTTCATCAACCAATGAGGGCTCAATCTCGTTATCATCATCGGAAGTCAATTGATCGAGGCTGTGACTTTCATTAGGACTATCCATTTCCTCGTAATCCTGCACCAATTCCTTCATTTCCTTCGATTCATCTTCTGACCCATCGGTACCACTCATAGTCTCTTCTTGGTTTATTTCCACATCCATCACCTTTGGAGGAGGGAAAAATGTAGGGGAAGAATCACTCTTGACCTGAGATTCCCTGAGCAAAATAATATCTTTTGAAATATTCGTGTTATTCGTTACACTCTCTTCAACGGAAGAATCTTGTTTCTGGGTAAGATTAAATAGAGAAAATGAAGGCTGAGATGAATGATTATTAGTTATTTTTTGTCTGGTTTTTTCGTTTTCTTCCATCCGTTTCATGAAATGGTTTTCTATTTCATCCATGTTCTTATCTCTCATTTTCACGGGGATTGGTGCGCTTTAGGATTACACTCAATCCGCTGCCTCCTCTCAGTAATGAATGAATTGTCATTTTCAGTCGCAATCATCATTCGTAGTGGAGGTTACCCGGATTTGCTGGGTCTGAAGGACTTTAACACATAGGTCTATGACCATTTTTTCTTCAATTGTGCGGAAGTAGCCTTCTCCAATCGGACCGGAATGAGGAAGGGGACAGCGATCGATCGCTTCATCCCACTCGATGATTTTACTGGAAACTAATTCACAGTAAGGAATTTCGTTGTAATATTGATGACTTTCCTGATGGAACTGAGATAAATCGTGTGTTAGTAATTCATCTTTTTCTGGATACCCGGACGGCAATGGTTTCGAGATAAGGAAGTCAAATTCCTGACGATTATTTACTTCTGGCATGACAGGCATTGATAAGAAATGCTTAATGGCTGTCACACATTGAAAGGGTATATCTACGGTGTAAGAGTGAAGATCTGATGCGATCGAAAAGTTGGACGATTCTTCAATTTCTTTACAAGGGCTTGCATATTGGATGTTTTTTCGGACAAACCCTTTTACAAAGAGTTTATTAGAAGGAAGTAGAAGTCTGCACTGGGTTAATTTTATCGTTTTTTTAATATCTTTAATTTCCAGAACGGCTTCTGGAAAGGTAATCGTCGCATCTACATTTACCTGTAGTGTCAGTTCAGCCAATACAACAGGAACTTTGGTCACGATTTTTCCAATACTGACTTTTGGATGGTGACACTGGCTTTTACAATCATGCATATTTGACGTTGCATGACAATCAGACATTTTATTATGGTTATCAAACATAAGGGGCCTCCTAAAGCAAGATAATGCCATCTTATGATTTAGATTAATTGTTGTTTGGGCCTGAGCCTATATGTAAAAAGACAAATGAATCAAGAATGATTTACAACCACTTAGGGATACGTGAAAAAAAGCATTCCCCCTACTGTATTCATACAGTAGGGGGAGTGCTGATGATACTGGGCAACTGCTTATAATGCGTTAATACGGACTTGCTGTTTTTGTAATACTTTTACAGTAAAGTTGATGGACATTTTTTCAAGCATATTGTAAAAGTATCCTTCACCTACTGGACCTTCAGATACACGATCTGTAGATTCATCCCACTCTAGAATGCTGCTTGAAAGCAATTCGCAATATGGAAGTTGATTATAGTAATTCGTGCAGTATTGATGGAATTGGGAGATGTCATTTGATAAATATTGATCCTTTTCAGGATAGCCTGTCCCTAGTTCTTGAGCTCTAAAGAAATCAAATTCCTGACGGTTATTCGTTCTTGGGAGTTGGACTGGAGATTCAAGGGTAATCGTAGTCATGCATTTAAAAGGGACGCGGACCGTCAAGGATTTAATGTCTGAAGATACACAGGATCCATCGAATCCAGATCCCCCACATGGTGTAGCATATTGGATGTTTTTACGTACATAACCTGATAATAACAGGGGAAATTGTGTCCCATCTTCACTGAAGTCTCCATTGCTGGTTGGAATCGTCATTAATCGGCACTGGACAATTTCCACTTTCTTTTTCACATCTTTGATTTCCATCACTGGCTCAGGGAATTTAATATGTGCTTCAAGATTGCTAGATACACGATATACTCCTAAATCTACTGGAACATGGACAATTCTTTCACCTGCCGGGGTTAGAATGGGGTCGACTGTTGTGTTGTCGCAGTGATCGAGTGAAGCAGACTTATCTACGCTCACACAATTTCTATTCTTATTATAATCACTCATTTTTTTTCCTCCTATTTAATAAACATTATTTAAACTACACTTTATAGTATGCTGAAAGAATCTATTAAGAGTGGTTAAATGAATCAGTATAAGAGTGGAAATTTACTAGAGAAAAAGCTCCTAGTAGAAATCGTTCTTTTTACACATTACGATATAGGACTGAAAAATTTATGACTGGGTACGTGCACAGATGATTTCTTTCCCGGCATAGGCTTTAAGGAAGGAGGAGGATGTAATGGATAGGCATAATTATGTTGCGGTGGACTTAGGGAACAGCTTTTATAAAGCGATTGTTTCAATAAAAGGTGAAACAACAGAGTATTTCATGCCAAATGCAATTGCTTTATTTGACGAGGAATTTTATGAGAAACCTTACGATGATGAGGATGTTTTATTAGAAGACAATTTAATTGTCGAAGTGAACAGTTCAGCGTTGTATGAGAAGAGAGATACCTTTTATATCGGTAAAGCAGCAGCGAGACAGCGTAATGTGAGCTTAACCTCGTTTAATAATCAGAAAGTAGACGAAGACCGTACTTATACCCTCTTGTTTGGACTGTTGGCCCATCATGCCGTAATAAACAATCAATCTGATACTGATGTCACTTTTGAAATCGATCAATTGGCGGTTTCATTGCCGACTACTCAATATAAAGAACGGAAAGATACATTGAAAAGCCGATTGATCGGGACTCATACCGTGTATCTCCATAAGGTTCCAGGAATGATCGCTCCTAAAGAAATTGTCGTAAGACTTCATATTAAAAATGCCATTATCGGTGCTGAAGGAGCCTGTGCCTACCTGGCGTTAACCCGGGATAGTGAGACATTGGGAGTGAAAGATGAATCTCTCTTACAGGATTCTGCCAAAGGAATCCTCATTGGTGATCTTGGGGGAGACTCAGTCGATTTTGTGGGGATCAAAAACAATAAGCCAGTGGCATCCATTGAGGGTGAGCCATTTGGGATTAACCAGTTTTTAGATCATATCATACAAAAGGTCAGTAAGTATGAGTTATACAAGTTCGATTCAAGATCTGAACTTGAGGAAAAGCTGGTGGCCGGTCAATCCGAGTGGTATGTAGAACCATTCGCAGGTGTGAAAAAGGATATAAGCAAATATATCATTCCACAGTTAAAATCATTGGCGATTAAATATCTGGAGCATTTCGACCGGGTCAGAAATAGCTCAAATGAAATCAAAGGGGCTGTCAAATACATTGCCGTAGGTGGAGCCGCTAAAATAGCCGAATCTCATATAAGGGAAGCGGCAGTGAAATGGGCAGAAAGAGGACGCCCAATAGAATTATTTTTCCCTTCCAATATGGAAAAGTTAAATGTGTCGGGTCTTATGATTCTTGCAAAATTAAATCAATTAAAAAACAATCCTGCACAAATTGAATATACAAAGAGCTAAAGGGTGATGGAAATGCCTAGGAAATACTCAGATTACTTTCAAGAAACGATTCTAACGATCCCAGAGAGTTTCATCAATGTAAAAACTGGGGAAACAGAAGCCATCACTTCAAAGATACAGGATCAAATCGCTTATCATTCTAAAAACAATACGTTGAGTCATTTTATTTTTTCTGCTTTGCATGATTACTTACATCACTCTAAAACTGTTCAAGGTAATGTGGCATCAGATCATGCCATACTTGAAGAATTATCAAGTTTAAAAAGACTTCTTCTTCAAAATGGATATGATTCCTCTAAGAGCTCAAACGAATGTACCATCGTGAGTCGAAAAGAACAGGATCCTACAACCGTAGGATTAAAAGAAATCGACGATTTGCTTGAGGCGTTTGGAGGATGAAAAAAGGTGAACGATTTTCGTTCACCTTTTTTTATGTGTGGATTTTTATAAATGGACGGCGGGCAGGCAGGTAATAGCACAGAAACAAGACAAGTCTACAGTGATACATATTCCGGTTTCCATCAAGTCCTCCACACTTTTGTGGTCTATCTGTTTACAAGGAGAAGAGAGTCCACACTTATGATCATGATGAGAGTGAGAATCACCCTTATGGTCCGATTTAAATGTTAATAATTCAAGGGTCGCACATTTGTGATCCAGGTCTATTATTTTGAAGACATAGGTTTCAATACATTTGAATGTTTTATTCTTTTTTGAATGACAATGATAGGTTGTGACACCAGTGCCTTTAAATGGCTCGCATCCACAATATAAAATAAAGGGGATGGTATTCTTTTTGTGTTTCTTTTTTTCACATAGCAAATCCTCAATGGACTTTTTACAGGATGTCTCGCAGCTGTGGTCTTTCTTTACTTTCTTCTGAGCTTCAAGGATGGCTTCTAATACGTCTTTGACGCAATGATCATAATGCTTGGAATGAGATTCCCGGCATTTATGGTTTGAATATTCCTCATGGAAATATGTGTCCTGGGTCTTTGAATTTTGACTATAACTCATTTTTTTACACTCCTTTACAATTTACTACTATTTATCATACGTCCATAAAGGAATATTCGATTGAGCCTCTAGCCTAAAACGATAAAAATAGACTTACGGTACAAAATCGCTCATTGTTTAACCTCAAAGGGCAGATGAAGATGTTTACCAGTTTGTTTGAAAAAGAATGGATATGTAGAGAAACTATCAAAGGACAGCTGATTTACTAGCTAAAATAGGAATGAAACATTTTTCAACACTTAAGCGCCTCTATTGTATGTAAGGTTGAAAACCTTTATACTATAGTAATGTGCAACAATGTATATCCTGTTAATTCGGCCGGCTTTATATATAGAAGAAAACGGTTTGGTTATAGAGGTAGAAAGGGGATTTTTCATGAACGAAGAGCAGCGGAAACATGGACAACAAGTGAAGTCTGTATCTCCAACGGACCAAAAATCTGATAAAGATTACAGCAAGTACTTTGAGAGTGTCTATATCCCACCTTCCTTAAAAGATGCAAAGAAGCGTGGGAAAGAAGAAATCAAATATCATAATGACTTTACAATCGATGACCTATATAGAGGACTTGGAGAAGGAAAGAAATTCTACATCCGGACCTATGGTTGTCAGATGAATGAACATGATACTGAAGTGATGGCCGGGATTTTCATGGCTCTTGGTTATGAAGCGACAAATTCGACAGACGATGCAGATGTCATCCTATTAAATACATGTGCCATCCGTGAAAATGCAGAAAATAAGGTGTTCGGGGAATTGGGGCATCTGAAACATTTAAAAAGGGAAAAGCCGGAGCTGTTGATCGGCGTCTGCGGATGTATGTCCCAGGAAGAATCGGTCGTAAATAAAATTTTGAAAACCTATCAACAGGTGGACATGATCTTTGGAACTCATAATATCCATCGCCTTCCTAAAATCCTTTCTGATGCTTATATGTCCAAAGCAATGGTCGTAGAGGTTTGGTCTAAAGAAGGTGACGTCATTGAGAACCTTCCAAAGGTACGCCGTGGCAACATCAAAGCTTGGGTCAACATTATGTACGGCTGTGATAAGTTCTGTACGTATTGTATCGTTCCGTATACACGAGGGAAAGAGAGAAGCCGTCGACCTGAAGAGATCATTCAGGAAGTAAGGCACCTTGCTGCACAAGGATATCAAGAAATCACTCTCCTGGGTCAAAATGTTAACGCCTACGGGAAAGATATCGAAGACATTGAATATGGTCTGGGCGATCTGATGGATGACCTTCGAAAAGTAGACATTCCGCGAATCAGATTTACGACAAGTCATCCAAGGGATTTCGATGATCATTTAATTGAAGTACTTGCCAAGAAAGGAAATCTCGTTGAGCATATTCACTTACCGGTACAATCAGGTTCAACAGATGTTCTCAAAATCATGGCACGAAAATATTCCCGCGAACAATTCTTAGAATTAGTGAGGAAAATAAAAGCCGCCATGCCGGATGTAGCTCTTACAACAGACATCATTGTTGGATATCCTAATGAGACAGATGAGCAATTCGAAGAAACCCTTTCGTTATACAGGGAAGTCGGATTTGAATCGGCATTCACATACATTTACTCTCCGCGTGAAGGCACACCTGCAGCAAAAATGAATGACAACGTGCCGATGGAAGTGAAAAAAGAACGACTTCAACGTTTGAATGCCGTCGTGAAGGAATACTCTGCTGAGGCGATGAAGAACTATACGGGTCAAATCGTAGAGGTGCTTGTGGATGGAGAAAGCAAGAAGAACCCCGAGATTTTGGCTGGCTATACCAGACGGAGTAAACTTGTAAACTTCAAGGCTCCTAAAACAGCCATTGGGAAGATAGTGAAAGTAAAGATCACTGATGCCAAGTCCTGGTCATTGGATGGGGAAATGGTTGAAGAAGGTCAAATTGGAACAGAATTTCAGGAAGCGGTAGAGGTGAAATAATATGGCAAAGTATACAAAAGACGATATTATGAAGCGGGCTGAGGAGCTTGCAACCATGATTGCTGAAACAGAGGAAGTGGATTTCTTTAAACGGGCTGAAGCACAGATCCATGAAAATCAGAAAGTCCGTGAAATGATCGCCAGTATCAAGAGTTTACAAAAACAGGCCGTTAACTTCCAGCACTACGGAAAAATTGAAGCACTAAAAATGGTGGAAGCAAAAATAGAAAATCTTGAAAAAGAAATCGATGAAATTCCGGTTGTCCAACAATTTAAGGAGTCACAAACAGATGTGAATGATTTACTTCAAATCGTTGCTTCGGTTATCTCTAATAATGTGACCGATCACATTATTGAAACCACCGGGGGAGACCTACTCCGCGGTGAAACGGGTTCTCATGTGAAAAACTCAACACCTGGAAGCTGTTCTTAACTGAAAAATAAAAACCAATAAAAAAACGATCTTTGCTTAAAGGGATATCATTTCCTGGCAAAGGTCGTTTTTTGTGTTTTGTCTGTTCTTTTAGCAATGATTCTTTTTTGGTTTTCGTTCTCCTCATCATGGTCGAAAAATCAGGAGTAGTACCCCGGTGAATCGATACGTCACGACCTGTATTCCGTAATTGATGGTCTCTTTTCTTCTTTGCTTTACTTTTTGCCATATTTGCTTCCTCCTCATTAATATGAACTTGAATTCTTTCTAAGTTTACCATTATTTCAATGTCAGCGTGAAGTGCATTCCGGAACCTTCAATGGGTATTCGCATACAATACATTATCTCGCAACAATCCCATTACGGAATTAAATTTACTCGCACAAACACCTAGTTAGTCGCATAAGATGAATTGAAAATGAATGAGGAGGTTCGCTCGAATGGCAGAATATAGAGAGATTATCACTAAAGCGGTCGTAGCGAAGGGACGCAAATTTACACAGTCTCATCATACGATTTGCCCGCCGCATAATCCATCGAGCATTTTAGGCTGCTGGATCATTAATCATCAGTATGAAGCACACAAAGTAGGCAAGAAGGTAGAAGTTCACGGTTCTTACGATATCAACGTATGGTACTCCCACAGCGACAACACAAAAACTTCCGTTGTCACTGAAAGAGTAGAATATACAGACTGCATCAAACTTAAATACCGTGACCCCGACTGCTTAGATGATATTGAAGTATGTGCTCGAGTACTACAACAGCCTAATTGCTGCGAAGCGGTAATTTCACCAAACGGTAACAAAATCATCGTTCACGTCGAACGAGAATTCCTAGTGGAAGTTATTGGAGAAACAAAAGTATGTGTCCTTGTGAATCCAGAAGGTTGTGACGATGAAGACTGGGTTTGTGACTTGGATGATGAAGAGTTTGAAGAGTTAGATCCAGACTTCTTAGAAGGCGACGAAGAATAACGTTAACTAGGAAGACGGCCTCTTCCTAGTTTTCCTTCTTAGCTAATTTTATTCGTCGCAGAATGGATAAAGAAACAGCGGGCATCTGTCCAGATGCTCTTTTTTTATTCAAGAAAACCAATCACCGTGTGATGATTGGTTTTCTTTATGTTAAAGAATGAGAAATATGCTGATGATGGCACAAGTAAAAGAAGCAATAAGTCCCGTCAGGAGGGGTTTGATTCCTAAACGTTTGATATCATTCACTCTCACTTGAAGCCCTACAGCTGTCATGACCATGATGATCAAAAACTTGGAAGAATTCTGAAGAGCCGTCTCGATCGTGAAAGGTATCATTTCAAATGTGTGCAGCACGGACACAGCCAAGAACAATAACACAAACCATGGGAATACCTTTTTGTACTGAGATTCACCTGTGTGTTTCTTCCTTATAATGAAAGGGAGAATAAACATGACCGGAATAAGAAATAATGTCCTGGCTAGCTTGACCGTCGTCGCAACTTCCCCGGCATCATCTCCGTACGCATATCCTACAGCAACCGCAGAAGACGTGTCATGGACTGCTGTACCTGCCCAGATTCCAAAGGATAGATCTGACATATGAAGCAGGTGACCGATGACAGGGTAGGTGGCAAATGCAATAAGATTAAAGAAAACGACTGTAGAAAGCGCATAAGCGGTTTCATCTTCTTTTGCCCCAATGATCCCTTTTACGGCTGAAATAGCCGTGGCCCCGCATATACTGGTGCCGATACCGATCAACAGGCTCAATCGTTTGTCGACCCCCATCCATTTACCTACAAAATAAGTGGCGGTAATCCCGATTGAAACCGAGAAAAAGATTACCCAAAGTGCTTTTTGCCCAATATAGAAGATGTCATAGAGACTAAGTCCAACTCCAAGAAAAACGATTGCTACCTTTAATAGAATCTTTAAAGTGAACTGAATACCCGGATTAAAATCCTCAGGGAGATTCATTGTATTTTGGAGGAATGCTCCAATCAAGATTGCGAATAATAAGCTTCCGATCAGTGGGAAAAGCGTTCCAAGACCTTTAGATAGTATACTGATTAATAAAATGATGATAATGCCCCAAGCCTCATGAGGAAGGAAGGAGCTTTTTCGTGTATCTTGCTGCAATAGTCAATGGCTCCTTTATTAAAATCAACATTTCTAAGTATAGTACATTCTCCATGAAGTCGTGAACCAATATGCACTACTCTTTTTATTGTATGTTAAAATAGAAAAGATATAGAAAATATACACCCAGTAATGAAAGGATTTTTCACATGAAAAAGATCTTAGTCCTGGCAGAAAAACCTTCTGTCGGCAGAGATATCGCTAGAGTACTTCAATGCACGAAAAAAGGAAATGGATTTCTGGAAGGGGACGATTATATTGTCACATGGGCACTTGGCCACCTGGTGACCCTTGCAGAGCCTGAAAGCTATGATGATCGCTATAAATCATGGAAGCTTGAGGATTTACCCATGCTTCCACCAGCCCTCAATCTGGTAGTAATTAAGAAGACAGGAAAGCAATACAGTACAGTAAAAGCACAAATGAATCGTTCGGATGTAAAGGAAATCGTCATTGCGACAGATGCCGGTCGTGAAGGTGAGCTAGTTGCCCGCTGGATCATTGAGAAAGCCCGGGTGAACAAACCGTTAAAACGATTATGGATTTCTTCTGTCACCGATAAAGCCATAAAGGACGGTTTCCGCAATCTCCAAGATGCAAAAAGATACGAAAACCTATATGCGGCAGCTCAGGCTAGATCCGAAGCTGATTGGTATGTAGGGATGAATGCAACGAGAGCGCTTACAACCAAACATAACGCACAATTATCCTGTGGGCGTGTACAAACCCCAACACTAAGCATCATTGCTCAGCGGGAAGAAGAAATCAAGAATTTCAAGCCACAGACTTATTATGGAATACAGGCGGTAACAGAAAAAGGAACCTTCGTATGGACTAACAGAAAGAATAAAGATACACGAACGTTTTCAAAAGAAGAAATGACCTCAGTCATGTCATCAATTAAAGGAAAGAAAGAAATCACCATTCAATCAGTTAAGAAGACACTGAAGAAAAATTTCGCACCATCCCTTTATGATTTGACTGAATTGCAGAGAGATGCACATAAACTCTTCGGCTATTCAGCTAAAGAAACCCTTTCCATTATGCAAAAGTTATATGAGCAGCATAAGTTGGTGACTTACCCCAGGACAGACAGTCGACACCTATCGAGTGACATGGTGAGCACCCTTAAGGACAGATTAAGAGCTGTAAATGTACAGCCTTATCGAAAGATGGCGCATGTCGCATTACAGGGGCAGGTGCAACTGTCTAAAGCATATGTGGATGATCAGAAGGTGACAGACCATCACGCCATTATCCCTACGGAAGAAACACCTTCCTTACAGCGGTTACAGGATAGGGAAAGGAAAATCTATGATTTGATCGTAAAGCGCTTCATCAGTGTCTTCCTTCCTCCCTATCAGTATGAACAAACGACAGTAGAAGCTAAGATAGGATCCGAGTCTTTTCATACAAAAGGGAAAAGAATCGTTGAACCCGGTTGGAAAGAAGTATACGATTTTGACTCTGAAAACGAACAAATGCTTTCAAAAATGGAAGAAGGGGCTGTCTATGCTGTCCTCTCTATTAAGGAGACGGAAGGTCAAACAAATCCTCCAGGAAGATTTAATGAAGGTACCTTATTATCTGCTATGGAAAACCCTAAAAAGTTCATGAAAGAGACTGATAAAGACCTACTCGCCACAATCCACGAGGCAGGGGGGCTTGGTACCGTTGCAACGAGAGCCGATATCATTGAAAAGCTCTTCAATTCCGGAGTCATTGAGCCAAAAGGGAAAGACATTTTTATCACCTCTAAAGGAAAGCAGTTATTGGAACTGGCTCCTCATGAACTAAGATCACCGACTTTGACTGCAGAATGGGAGCAGAAGCTTGAAAAGATTGCTAAAGGATCTCTGAAAAAACAGGAATTTCTGAAGGAAATCAAAGATTATACGAAGAAGTCCGTCAGTGAAATCAAGAATTCTACTAAGAAATTCTCACACGACAATCTTACTGGCACAAAATGCCCGGATTGTGGAAATTTGATGCTTGAAATCAACAATAAGCATGGAAAGAAACTTGTATGCCAAGATCGTGAATGTGGACATCGTAAGAATATTAGCAAGAAAACCAATGCCCGCTGCCCGAACTGCCATAAGCGTCTGGAATTAAGGGGAGAAGGGGAAGGCCAAATGTTCACTTGTGTATGTGGGCATAGAGAAAAACTATCAACCTTCAACGATAGGAAAAAGAAAGAAAAGAATAGCAAAGCAACAAAACGGGATGTTAATAAATATTTAAAAACACAGCAAAAAGAAGAGCCTGTCAATACTGCTTTGGCCGATGCTTTAGCTAAGTTAAATTTAGATCAGTAATGATTCATAGGGATGACTGCCTATTTTGGCAGTCATCCCTATCTTTTGTTGGATGGAATTGGTAGAATATTTGTAATTATGAAAAAAAGAGGTGAGTTCATGACAACTATAACAATTCAAGAGTTTTTTGAGGCAATCGAAAGAGGCGATAACACGAAAGTGGAACAAATGTTAAGAAATGATACAAATCTTTGTAACGCGGATAATGAACATGGTTTAACGGCCCTCGGGGTGGCGGCGCATTTCGATCATATAGAAATTGTTAAGCTCCTGCTTAATTTTGGAGCCGATATCAATTCCGTATCCAATTCAAACGTTTCTTATATTCCTTCGAACTCCGCTTTGCATGCCGGAATTGCAGGTAAGGCTTCAAAAGAATTAGTGGAGTTTCTGCTTAACCAGGGAGCGAATGTAAATCAACCCGATTCATCGGGGCACACGCCTTTACATATTGCTGCTTTTGATGGGAGTGCAGAGATTGTGACTATGCTTCTTGCTTATGGAGAAGAACAATGCATGCAGTCAGAAAAGACTCAATCGCCCTTGGAGATTGCAACTGAAAAAAATAATAAAGAATTTTTGAAGGCTCATGAAGAATTTAGAAGAAGGAAGTTATAACAGTTTATGGAGTTGCGGCGCATTCCTGGAGGGGGATGCGTTTTTGATTATATTATAAAAATTTTTCAACATAATGTATGCGTATTCATTATTGGTTTAATCGATTTTCATGAAATGATCTTTTATTGGTTTATTCTGAAAAAATAATGTTTTTAGAAAATTCTGTTGTTATTTGTCGTTTTCCGTATTAAAATAAACGTTAATTTCAATTGTGAAGGGAGGACATCGTGATGCTCACATTTCTTGCATCCATCTGTATTCTAGTAGTTGGCTATTTCATTTATTCAAAGGTGGTAGAAAAGATTTTCGGTGTTGATGATTCAAATGTGACACCTGCATTTGCCAAAAAAGACGGCTTGGATTATATGCCTATGAGCTGGTGGAAAGCAAGCCTGGTTCAACTCTTGAACATTGCGGGGTTAGGTCCGATCTTCGGGGCAATACTAGGGGCATTGTATGGTCCTGTAGCCTTTATATGGATTGTCATCGGTACATTGTTCGCAGGTGCTGTTCATGATTATTTCTCCGGGATGCTTTCTCTTAGACATAATGGGGCACAGTTTCCTTTCATTGTAGGGAAATATTTAGGGAAGTCTCTCCAATCTCTCATGAATATTCTATCAATCGTATTAATGATTCTAGTAGCGGCTGCCTTCACTTCCGGACCCGCACAACTTATGGCAGAAGTGACACCGCTTAATTTTATGACATGCCTGGTCCTGATCTTTACATATTTTCTGATTGCAACAGTATTACCGATCAATAAAATCATCGGCAGGATTTATCCGGTTTTTGGAGCAATTTTAATTTTTATGGCGGTAGCAATCGGAATCGGTTTATTCTTCTTTGAACATCCGATACCGAATTTATCATTTAAAAACATGCATCCTGCTGAACTGCCTTTGTGGCCACTTTTGATGGTTACAGTTTCCTGCGGTGCCATTTCGGGATTCCATTCCACACAAAGCCCTATTTTGGCAAGGACGCTTAAAAGAGAGAGCGAAGGACGAAAAGTATTTTATGGGGCCATGGTTGCTGAAGGAATCATCGCTTTGATTTGGGCTGCAGCGGGTATGGCATTCTTCAATGGAACAGGCGGTCTTCAAGAAGCACTTGCTTCGGGAGGACCCGCAGGTGTAGTCAATGAGATAAGTAAAACGACATTGGGGACGCTCGGTGGAATACTGGCGATCCTTGGTGTTATCATTCTGCCTGTGACAACGGGGGATACTGCACTCAGATCCTCCCGGATGATGCTTGCTGATTTATTAACTGACCTAACAAAGAAGGATGTAGAAGGAAAGTGGTTGCCGATACTATTGGTTGTGCCAGTCGCAGTACCTACATTCCTCTTGACTCAAATCGATTATACCTTTCTATGGAGATATGTCGGCTGGTCGAACCAGGTAGTTGCGACAGTCATGTTATGGACGGCAGCCATTTATTTATTGCAAAAAGCAAAATTTCACTGGATATGCAGTGTGCCAGCTTTATTTATGACAGGGGTGGTGAGCACCTACATTTTTTATGCCCCAGAGGGGTTTGGGCTTTCCTATTCCACTTCGATGATGCTTGGATCGATCATATGGTTAGCTGTTTTGACTTGGTTTATTATACAAGTAAAAAGATACAGACCAGTAAGGCACCAATCACTGAAAATGAGATCTGTAAATTCATAACTTCGACAAAAAACAGCCTTTTCGATAGATTAGGCTGTTTTTTTATGATTGAAATTTCTCCGCTGGAATGGTACCGATCAAGGGGAAGAGGGGGATGCTAAGAATTTTGTCGAATAAAAACTGAATATTTTTAATATTTAATTAAATTATTCTACAAAATTCGCAACGTGAGTATGGTACTTTATGAGAAACGGACAAGAAGACTTTTTAAAAAAAGAATATACATAGTGACAAATGATGAAGGACGTTCATTTTACAAAATGTTTAGTGCAATAAGAATCGGTACGAGTTAAAATAAAGTGAAAATAATAAAAATTCAGAAATTAATTATTGGATGAAATCTAGTAAGTGTAAGTTCATGCAACAAAAAATAATGAAAGCGCTTACTATTTTTATATAATCTAAACGTATAGGGGGAAATGTAATGTCGGATTTGGTAACGATTGGCCTGATTCAGGCTTCTCATGATGTGGATGGAAGTGAGGCGGTTGAAACCCATAAGGAGCAGGCAATTAAAAAACATATATCCTTGGTGAGGGATGCAGCGAAAAAAGGTGCTCAAATAATATGCCTGCAGGAAATTTTCTATGGTCCCTACTTTTGCTCCGAACAAAATCCCAAATGGTATGATTCTGCTGAAGAAATCCCAAATGGTCCTACTACAAAACAATTTCAGGAATTAGCCAAAGAACTCAGTGTCGTAATCGTCCTGCCTATATATGAACGGGAAGGTATCGCCACTTATTATAATACGGCAGCAGTCATCGATGCAGATGGATCGTACCTTGGGAAGTACAGAAAGCAACATATTCCCCACGTGGGAGTCGGGGAAGAAGGATACGGATTCTGGGAGAAATATTATTTCAAACCAGGAAACCTTGGGTATCCGGTATTTGATACGGCTTATGCGAAAGTAGGGGTCTATATTTGTTATGACAGACATTTTCCTGAAGGAGCACGGTTACTGGGGTTGAAAGGTGCGGAAATCGTGTTCAATCCATCTGCGACTGTAGCCGGCCTTTCAGAATATTTATGGAAACTTGAACAGCCTGCTCATGCAGTGGCAAACGGTTACTATTTAGGAGCCATCAATCGAGTGGGGTATGAAGGTCCCTGGAATATGGGTGAATTTTATGGCCAATCGTATCTGGTCGATCCAAGAGGAGGCTTTGTTTCAGTTGGAAGCAGGGACCAGGATGAGGTGGTCATAGGAGAGATGAATAAAAAATTATTAAGGGAAGTACGGGATACATGGCAGTTCTACCGTGACCGCAGGCCGGAAACCTATAATGATATGACTGCTTTACTGCCTTAATATCATGAAGTTATGCATCGTTAGAACATAATCAAGTTTTTATCTCTATGAAATGAAGAGGGGGAAGTCAATATGTCCAGTACACCTTCGTTACTCAATCTCGAGAAGAATTTTCTTGAAGCTCATGAGGGCTTATCGGGCAGAGAGGCAGTGGAAGAGGCGAATCGTTGTTTGTATTGCTACGATGCGCCGTGCATTCAAGCCTGTCCCACTGGTATCGATATACCATCATTTATTAAAAAAATCGCTTCGGGGAACTTAAAGGGGTCCGCAAAGACAATCATGTCTGCCAATCCTGTCGGGGCCAGCTGCTCCAGGGTCTGTCCAACAGAGGAGCTTTGTGAAGGGGCTTGTGTATTGAACCATTCCACAAAGCCGATCATGATTGGGGACTTACAGAGGTATGCAACAGATTGGGCAAGGCATAATGAGACGGTTCTATTCGAAGCAGGAGAAGGAAATGGGAAGAGTGTGGGGATTATCGGAGGGGGGCCAGCCGGCCTTTCAGCTGCAAGAGAGCTTGCCCGATTTGGATATGCAGTCACCATTTATGAGGCTGAAAAAGAGGCAGGTGGGTTAAATACCTATGGCATCGTTTCCTTCCGCCTTCCTCAAAGTATATCCTACTGGGAAGTGGAGCAAGTAAAGAAATTGAATGTTGATATCCGGACGAATGTAAAGGTAGGTCAAGATATTTCCGCTGAAGATATTACCTCAAGACATGACTTTGTCATTCTTGCTGCCGGAATGTCCGCTGTCCCGGATTTGAAAATTCAAGGAGAAGACCTGCATGGTGTGCATGATGCCATTGAATTTGTGAAGGAAACCAAAAGTGGCAGCTTGAATCACAATTATGTGGGTAAAAAAGTAGTCGTCATCGGTGCAGGGAACACCGCCATTGACGGAGCGACTTGTTCAGTGCGGTTAGGAGCGGAGAATGTAAAAATCCTATACCGACGAACAAAAGAAGAAATGACAGCTTATGATTTTGAATATGAATTTGCCAAGCAGGATGGAGTTGAATTCCGCTGGCTGACGGCTCCTCAAAGAATCATCGGAAATGAAGCCGGTGATGTTACCGGGATTGAATGCATCAAAATGGAGCTTGGTCAAGCAGGAAGGGATGGAAGAAGACGCCCGATTCCAGTCAGGGGCTCAGAATTTACTTTACCTGTTGATGTCGTCATCAAGGCGATCGGCCAAACAAGACATTTGAATTTGATAGAACAATTCGGGTTAGAACACTCAGATGGTGTCGTTAAGGTTGACCGTGAAACCTTCCAAACGTCAAATCCAAGGATTTTTGCCTGTGGGGATATTGTATTTGGAAAAGGTGTAGGAGAGGCCATGGTCGTTACGGCAGCTGAACAAGGAAAACAGGCAGCCTATCATTTACATGAGAAATGTACAGCTGTCAAAGTGAATTAAGAGTGTATTAGAGGGGGGATTTTCATGGCAAACTTAAACATCGATTTAGCTGGAATCAAATCACCAAATCCTTTTTGGCTGGCATCTGCACCACCAACCAATTCGGGTTATCAAGTTCAAAGGGCTTTCGAGGCAGGTTGGGGAGGAGCGGTCTGGAAGACATTAGGCGAACCTATCATAAACGTTTCTTCACGCTTTGCAGCTGTTAGCTTTAATGGCCAAAGGGTGGCGGGATTCAATAATATCGAACTTATTACCGATCGCCCACTTGAAGTGAATCTGAAAGAAATATATGAGACGAAGAAGAGGTTTCCGAATCACGCCATCATTGCTTCATTAATGGTTGAACCGAAACAGGAGAAGTGGCATGAAATTGTAAAGAAGGTAGAAGATGTTGGGGTTGACGGGTTAGAACTTAATTTCGGTTGCCCCCATGGGATGGCTGAACGGGGTATGGGCTCTGCTTCCGGTCAGGTACCAGAGCTTGTTGAGAAACAAACCCATTGGGCCAAGGAAGTGGCAAAGACCCCTGTCATTGTAAAGTTGACCCCAAATATTACGGATATTACCGTGACAGCTGAGGCTGCTGTACGAGGGGGAGCAGACGCTGTAAGCATGATCAACACCATCAATAGTCTTGCCGGAGTTGATCTTGATTCATGGAATACCATCCCTCACGTTGCTGGAAAAGGGGCACACGGAGGTTATTGTGGACCCGCGGTCAAGCCAATCTCCCTGAATATGGTGGCGGAGTGTGCAAGGAATCCGAGAATCAATGTCCCGATTTCAGGAATGGGTGGAGTGTCAAACTGGCAGGATGCAGTCGAATTCATGTTAATGGGTGCATCGGGAGTACAGGTGTGTACGGCCGCCATGCATCACGGTTTCAGGATCGTGGAGGATATGCTCGATGGTTTGAATAATTACCTTGATGAAAAAGGCATATCATCCGTGCAGGAAATCGTCGGTAAATCCGTTCCTAGATTTTCCGATTGGGGTAACCTTGACCTTAACTATAGTGTTGTGGCCAAAATCAATAACGATGTTTGCATCAATTGTAATAAGTGCCACATTGCATGTGAAGATACTTCTCACCAATGTATCGACATGCTAAAGGACCCCAGCGGAAATAGCATCTTGAAAGTTAGGGAAGAGGATTGCGTCGGATGTAATTTATGCTCGATTGTCTGCCCGGTTGACGGTGCCATCGATATGATAGAAGTTCCGAGCGGCCAAATGCCGATGACCTGGAATGATCGTCAGGCTGTGATGAGTAATCTATCAGGATCCAAAATGAATGCAGTGAAATAAATCAGGAGGTATTGTAATGGATAAAATCATTCAAAATGGAACAATCGTAACAGCAACAGACACGTATAAAGCCGATGTCCTCATTCAGGACGGAAAGATTGCAGCAATCGGCAAAGGATTTGAAACAGACAAAGCAGAAGTGATTGATGCCAGTGGGAAATATATCTTCCCTGGTGGGATTGATCCACATACCCATCTTGAGATGCCGTTCGGAGGAACGGTTTCAAAAGATGACTTTGAGAGTGGAACGATTGCGGCTGCATTCGGAGGGACGACCACACTGATTGATTTCTGCTTAACCAATAAGGGAGAACCGCTTCAAAATGCCATTGATACTTGGCATGCCAAATCAAAAGATAAAGCTGTAATCGATTACAGCTTCCATTTGATGATCGGGGAAATTAATCAGGAAGTCCTCTCTCAGCTGCCAGAAGTCATGGAGCAGGAAGGAATCACATCATTCAAAGTATTTATGGCTTATAAAAATGTATTCCAGGCAGACGATGAAACGCTATTTAGAACATTGATTGCTGCCCGCGAACTGGGTGCCCTTGTCATGGTACATGCTGAAAATGGCGATGTCATCGAGTATTTAACCGAAAAAGCTTTAGAAGAAGGCAAGACCGAGCCTATCTACCATGCACTGACGAGACCTCCCGAATTAGAAGGGGAAGCCACTGGCCGTGCAGCTAAATTAACAGGATTAGCGGATTCCCAATTATATGTCGTTCATGTTTCATGCTCTGAAGCAGTTGAACAGATTTCAGCTGCAAGAAGCAAGGGTTTGAATGTATGGGGGGAAACGTGCCCTCAGTACCTGGTCCTTGATCAAACCTATTTAGAACGCCCGAACTTTGAAGGGGCCAAATACGTTTGGTCGCCTCCACTAAGGGAGAAATGGCATCAAGATGTTCTGTGGAATGCATTGAAAAGCGGGCAGCTCCAGACATTGGGCTCTGATCAATGCTCATTTGATTTCCAGGGCCAGAAGGATCTTGGGAAAGAAGATTTCACTAAAATTCCGAATGGCGGACCTATCATTGAGGACCGTGTTTCCATATTATTCTCAGAAGGAGTTGAGAAAGGGCGAATAAGCTTGAACCAATTTGTGGATATCATGTCTACAAGGAGCGCAAAGTTATTTGGCTTGTATCCGCAGAAGGGGACAGTTGCCGTAGGTTCTGATGCCGATATCGTCATCTTTGATCCTGATGCCGAAAGAGTCATTTCTGCCGAGACCCATCATATGGCCGCTGATTATAACCCATTTGAAGGCATGAAGGTGAAAGGTGAACCGGTTTCTGTTTTATCTAGAGGTAAATATGTCATAAAAGATAAACAATTCGTAGGGAAATTGGGTTCTGGAAACTACATTAAGAGAGCGAAATACGGTAAGCTTCTTTCAAACGAAGAGAGTGAAGCACTACAATCCTCCAAGTCCTGATCATGCATTTCTTAACACATCCAACTTAAATGTAGAACTACTCCTGTGAGCTGATTGGAAGGAAGTCCAATACCTCCATCAGCTTGCCACTCTTGTATAAAGATTGGTTTTGCCATTCGAAGCAAACGAAAATGGGGTGTTCATGTTGAAAAGTAATTATTTAAAGTCTCCTGATCTACTACCGATTAAAGAAAGTGAAAGAAAAATCACAAAGCTTGGTTATTCATTTATGTGGGTAGGAATGGTTGTGGTTCTGGCAACCTTCGCCATCGGAGGGGCAGGAGTCGTATCATTGCCTTTACCACTTGTAGTTCTTGCCACGATCATCGGTTCTCTTGCCATCGGGTTTTTTATTACCTTAACCGGTGATATCGGGATCGAGCACGGAGTATCTTTCCCTGTCTACATGAGGGCACCATTCGGTACGATAGGAACCCACATCCCTTCAGTTGTTCGGGGACTCGCGGCTTCCATGTGGTTTGGAATCAACACATATTTCGGAGCGACAGCGATGAATGGAATTCTTAATATTTTATCTGGATTTGATAATTGGTTTGTTTGTTTCCTGATCTTTGCTGTTCTTCAATTGGTAAACACGGCCCTTGGAATAAAAGCGGTAGAACGTTTTGCAGACCTTGCTGCTCCGGTCATCATCTTAATTTCGGTTTGGATGTATTCTTCTTTATCTGAATCCGCTGCGAGTCAGGGAAGAGATATATGGAGCTGGGTGGAGAGTCCTGTGACGGGTGCTGCCACTATTACTGCATTTCTGGTTGTGATCTTTAGTAATATGGGATTTTGGGCGACACTCTCAGCTGATATCCCGTCCATTTCCCGCTTCATGAAAGCTCCAAGTAATGAGCGGAACTGGTTCAAGAGAAATCGGAGTTCATTGATTGGCAACCTTGTAGCCCTTCCAATCACTCAAGCATTTATGGTATTGATAGGTGGGATCTCTTATATCGCCGTTTTAAATTATGATCCAGTGGTCGCCCTGCAGGAAGCAGCCGGCGGGTTTGTTTTAGGAATACTCCTGCTTATGATCGTCCTGGCACAGTGGTCCACGAATATTGCTGCGAATATTGTTCCTGCAGCCACTATCTTTTCCAATGTAGGAGGACCGAAATTCCCTTTCTGGGCAGGTGTCTTAACTGCAGGCATAGTAGGCACAATCGTACAGCCATGGAATCTTTTCGGTGTGATCATCCCGGTACTATTGTTTGTAGGGGGCATTTTATCCGCGATTGTCGGAATATTAATATCAGATTACTACTTCATAAGAAAAAGAAGGGTCAATGTACCTGATCTATACGAAGATAGAGGACAGTTCAGCTATATGAATGGAGTAAACCTTGCAGGTTTTATTGCATGGATACTTGGAGCGGTCGCTTCCTATTTCGTCCCGAATTTTTCGTTTTTAGTGGGATTTGGTGTCGGTGCCCTTTCTTATTACGTATTAGCAAAATTCTGGTGGTTCAAAAAATATGAGCAGGCAGAGCTTTCAGATCCTAGTGATGAGAAATATCTGGGGCTGTCTGTAGGTCGGGATTGGGTCATTGAAGAAGAGCATGAACCGGTCATCGAAAAATCCCCCACGGGCACAAGTTTTTCCTAAGTAGAAATAAAAATCCCCCATAGAAGATTATGAAAGGGTGTCGAGATGTCCGATTATCAAGAGTTTTTAAGTGAAAGGGATAAGATTGATTTTCTTTTGCAGAAAGGATTCAAAATTGAGAAAGTCACTGAAAATCTTAGTGGGGCGTTCGTCGTTTTTAAGCATACTGAAAATAAAAGAAGTGCCACTCTGCATGTGAAAACGGCGAATGCACGAAAGTATTTTTCAAATCTCTTATTTCATACACAATAATAATACAGGGGGGCTTTTGATGAGTGACTTAATTTTCGATTCTGGTAATGAATGGTCACCGCGCACTCAAAATATGCAAACGACGGATGAATTCATAGACTGGCTGTTATCCGTCTTGTCTTCAGAACACCTGACAGAAGAAGATTTAGTGAAATGGTGGAATGAAGAGATACAGTTTGCAATCCCCCATTTTGAAGAAAAGTGAAGGATTGGTTCTGCCAATCCTTTTTCTCCATTTACTGAGAAAGGAGTAGAGGATGAAGAGTCATTACTATTTTTCAGTGGAAGATATTCTGGGAAGAAAATACTTTGAACATGCTAAAGTGATTGCTGGACAGAAGGGGCTCTCTAGACAGGTCAAATGGGTGCATGTAGTGGAAGTCACCTCGATAAAGAACCTGCTTAACGGAAATGAGTTAATTTTGTCAACTGGCCTTGCCCTGCAGGAAGAAGAGAGTTTCCTTTCTCTTATACATCAGTTGGTAGAGTGTGAGGCAGCTGCTATCTGTATCGAGCTTGATACGAATATCTCAACCATTCCGAAATCTGTATTGAAATGTGCCGATGCGTTTAATTTCCCTATCATTGTCTTTGAGAGAGAAGTTCCATTTGTCAGTATCACACAGGATATACATGCTGTCATAATCAATCAACAATATGAGATGATTAAGAAACTTGATTCATTTGCTCAAAGTTTAAACAAGATGCTGCTTTCTATCAATCATTGTAAAGATATTCTTCAAGTGTTACATAAAGAGCTGGATGTAGTTGTCCTTTTTCAGGTGAAAGAGCAAGATGTAGAGGTTCACCCAAATATGTGTTCATCTGAAGAAAAGATCCTCCTTCAGAAATACTATAGTCACAAAAAGGCACAGGATCATCACTTTGCTTCGACGAAGGTGATCCTTTTTGATCAGGAATATGCCGAGCTTTTCATGTATCGTTTCAATCATCCTTTTAGTGAGTATGAGCTGTTAGTCCTGGATCGAACATCAACGGCACTCGCTCAATATCTAATGAGGGAACTGTATTTTCATGAACAAAAACGACTGGAAGAATCGAAATGGATCATGTCATGGTTAAAAGGGGATCAATCATACGAGAGACTTGCCACGTTCATGGATGAGCAGAATAGTGCAATTCATGGTGGAGTCGTATGTGTCTTACAGACTCATAACTTGGAAGAGAAAGAGACATTAGATTTAACCTTTTTCAACCTGGTGACAAAAAGTATTTTCGAACAATTCGGATTCCAACTCGTACCTGAAAGAATCGGGAAAGATTTAATCTTTATTCTCCTGGATACCCGGAGAAGCGGCGATTGGAAGTCCAGATTGACTAACGCGTATGAAAAGATTCTTAAATCAGGTTTCTTTACAACTTCAACCGGTGCAGTATTTGCTACTGGTAAGTATCAATTGGAAATGATGGACATTCATAAGAGTTATGAAACGGCTAAAGAGACTCTTAAGTTCCGCTCAAAAAAGGCAGGAAGGGAAAATTATTATTTCTTTGATGACCTTCATTTGCACAGGTTGATATCAATCGTAAATGAGAATGTGAATCTATGGGAAATGATAGAGGAGTATCTTTCCCCCTTACTCCATTATGACCGGGAGAATGCTGGGAATTTAATGAAGACACTTAAAATTTTTCTGTCTTGTCAGGGGTCTAAACAAGAAACATCAAAAAAGTTATTTATTGTAAGACAAACACTTTACCATCGTCTTAAGAAAATAGAAGATCTCCTGGGCGAGGATTTCATGTCTTCGGATAAACGGGTGACAATTGAATTTCTGCTGGCTGCTCATGAGTACTTGCAGCCACTTAGCCTTATAGAAAAAACGAAGATAAATTAAAAGGGATCCTTAGACGATTCATTTGGCCAACGAGTGAAAGTGTCCTATGAAAATGCATGGTTATTTTACACAATGTCTAATGAAACCCCTACCAACTTCTTTCATAATGAAAGTATCGAACATACAGAAAGTTCTGCACTTCGTTGAAAACATTTATTACAAAGAGTATTAAGGAGGAACTGAATATGACTGTAATAAAAAAGGATGTAGCCGTATTGAAGAATTATATTGGTGGTAAATGGGTGGATTCCCTCAGCTCACAAACTTTAGAGGTCCTGAATCCTGCCACGAATGAAGAGATTGCCAGAGTACCGATCTCAACGAAAGAAGATGTAGCGATGGCTGTGAAAGCCGCCAAGGATGCTTCACGAACATGGAAGAAGACTCCTGTGCCAAAACGAGCCCGCATCCTTTACAAATATCACTCCCTGCTTTCAGAGAATCACGATGAGTTGGCTAAGCTTGTGGTACAAGAAAATGGAAAAGCATTCAAAGAAGCTTATGGAGAAGTCCAGCGTGGATTGGAATGTGTCGAATTTGCTTGCGGTGCACCTACTTTAATGATGGGTGAGACCCTCAGCGGGATCGCGGAAGATATTGACTCGGAAATGTTTCGTTATCCCCTGGGTGTTGTAGGCGGGATTACCCCTTTCAACTTCCCTATGATGGTCCCGCTATGGATGTTCCCACTTGCCATTGCATGTGGAAATACGTTCGTATTGAAGCCGTCTGAAAGAACCCCGATTCTAGCCAACAGGCTGGCAGAGTTATTGACAGAGGCGGGTATGCCGGATGGAGTCTTAAATGTTGTCCACGGGGCCCATGATGTTGTCAATGGCTTATTGGAGAATAAGGATGTCGCCGCCATATCCTTTGTCGGTTCCCAGCCGGTAGCGAAGTATGTATACCAACAAGCCGCTTCTCAAGGGAAAAGGGTGCAGGCACTTTCCGGAGCAAAGAATCACCACATCGTCATGCCCGATGCGGATTTAAATAAAGCGGCAGAGCATATCATCAGCTCAGCATTCGGAAGTGCAGGTCAGAGGTGCATGGCTTGCAGTGCGGTTGTCGTGGTAGGTGAAAATGAAGAGTTCGTGCAGGCTTTAAGTAAAAAAGCAGATGAATTATGCATCGGCAATGGAATGGATGAGGAAGTACTGCTTACTCCGGTCATTCGAAAGGAAAATCGCGAAAAAACTCTTGGGTATATTGATGAAGGAATCAAGGGAGGGGCGTCCCTCATAAGGGATGGCCGAAAAGAAATGGATGATTTCAAGGAAGGGAACTTCTTAGGTGCAACGATCTTCGACCATGTGACACCGGAAATGACGATTGCGAAGGAAGAAATGTTTGCCCCGATCCTTAGTTTATTGAGGGCAGAAGATTTAGATCAGGGATTGGATTACATCCGACAGTCAAGGTATGGTAATGGTGCAACGATATATACGAAAGACGCTGGCGCCGTTCGTCAGTTCAGGGAGGAAGCAGACGCAGGGATGCTTGGCATCAATGTGGGGGTACCTGCTACAATGGCATTCTTCCCATTTTCGGGGTGGAAGGATTCTTTCTATGGGGATATGCATGTAAACGGTAAAGATGGAGTAAATTTCTATACTAGGAAGAAAATGATTACTTCTCGATTTGATTTTTAATCAGGGTAAGGGGGAATCTTCATGGTAAAAGCAGGTCAATCTCAAGATGTATGGTCAAAGAGGGATGAAAAACTCATCTGGCACTCCATGAAACCATATAATCCCGACGGAACAATGGTTGTGACAGAATCCCACGGGTCGTGGATAACAGACCAGGACGGTAAGAAGTATCTCGATGGTATGGCGGGGTTATGGTGTGTAAACGTCGGGTATGGGCGACAGGAATTAGCAGAGGCTGCTTACGAGCAACTAAAAAAAATGGCTTATTTTCCTCTTACCCAAAGTCATCAGCCAGCCATTGAACTTGCAGATAAATTAAACGGGTTACTCGGTGATGACTATGTGATTTTCTTTTCTAACAGTGGATCAGAAGCCAATGAAACGGCCTTTAAGATCGCCCGTCAGTATCATCAGCAAAAAGGTGATCACGGAAAATATAAGATCTTCTCCAGGTATAGAGGGTATCATGGGAATTCTATGGGAGCACTAGCCGCTACAGGGCAGGCTCAGCGCAAATATAAGTATGAACCATTGGCTCCTGGGTTTCATCATGTTGCCCCTCCGGACGCATATCGTGATGAAGTGAAAGGCGGGGATTCCCGGGACCTTCCTGGAGTAAAGGCCATTGATCAGGCCATGACATGGGAATTGAGTGAAACAGTGGCTGCTCTGATTATGGAACCCATCATAACCGGCGGGGGGATCCTCATGCCTCAGGAGGGCTATATGAAGGCAGCCAAGGAAGTTTGTGAGAAGCATGGTGCCCTTCTAATAGTGGATGAAGTCATTTGTGGATTTGGAAGGACGGGAAAGGCGTTCGGCTTTATGAACTATGACGTCAAACCGGATATCATTACGATGGCAAAAGGGATTACCAGTGCATATCTACCTCTTTCCGCTACAGCTGTAAAGCGTGAAATCTATGAAGAATTTAAGGGTTCTGAGGAATATGATTATTTTCGCCATATCAACACATTTGGAGGAAATCCTGCAGCCTGTGCCCTTGCTCTAAAAAACATTGAAATCATGGAAAATGAAAAGCTTTTTGAACGGTCGGCAGACCTGGGGGAAAAAGCATTAAACACGTTAATAAATCATCTGCAAGATCACCCGTATGTAGGGAATGTAAGAGGAAAGGGATTATTGATCGGGATCGAGATGGTGACTCTAAAGGATACCAAGGAACCATTAGACCTTAATAAGGTAAATGCTGTCATTGGATACTGTAAACAGCAAGGAGTCATCATTGGGAAAAATGGTGCCACTGTCGCAGGATTCAATAATGTTCTGACTCTATCCCCACCTCTAAATATTGAAGAAGAAGATCTAGATCGATTGGTATCAACTGTCATTGAAGGTATTCGGCAATTGAATTAATTAAGTGAAGGCATCTGCACATGCAGATGCCTTCTTTTTGATGTGAATGTTAGAATTTATTAGTATTGAATGCACCACTTGGAGTAGCGCGGTGCGTTTAATCTTGTAGTGAGTGATCGACTTGTTTTTCTTGCGGTAATTCCTGGGAAGCACTTGGAACCCTTCTTTTTTTCACATTGATGAGGTCCGAGGAATGGACGGTAATGATCACTTGCCCCCCTATTATTTTTGCCCGAATAAGAAGGGGCTGGTTGTAAGCATTCTTAAAGGTGAAGTCAGGACCGTACCAGCTGACCGTAGCATCCCTGCCTTTGGGTACGTATGGAACTCGTTTGGAATGGTGGTAACGTTCTAAAATGGAAACGCCCGCTTGATCCACTGCATTATATAAAGTGGATGATACCTGGCAGATACCTCCTCCAATATCTTCAGATAGTTCCCCTTTTACAATGACAGGCGCTTTTTTATATCCCTTTTCTTTCGTTCTTTTCCCCACTACTTTATTAAAAGAGAACACTTCCCCAGGAAACACCACCGTATTGTTGATTTTCTCGGTTGCCAAGGTTATATTTTCTGTCCTCTCTTCATTATGAGTATTAAAGTACGTGACATATTGTCCAATCGTTTGTGTTCGGATGTGCGCGAGAATCTCACTATCCACCTTGGGATAAAGAGTCAGCAAGGGAGGATCGACTCTAGCAGATCCCTTTGAGAAAAGGAAATCTTCCATCAGCTCACGAAATTTTCTTTCATTAAGCTTATATCCCGCCTCTTCGGAAACGATCCTGCCGTGTACGTTAATATAGGCATTTTGAGGAGGATGATAGACCATATTCTGCAGGTGAGAAACAACCTTCTCATAATGTTTTTCATTCATTAATGGTTCATCCAGCAACTTTACATCCAAGTCCTGTCGATCCACAGAAACAATTGCTTGATTTGGAATATCGATATGTATTTGATCAAGGTCTTCCATTGCCGGAATCACTAACAGTCCCATTGCAGCCAATTTAACCAATAGCATGTGAACCCTTCCTTTCGTTGGTAGTATCCGTTAAGTCGGTCCGTTTCATGTTCAGCTTTATTTGCCAAAAATTGAGTGAATGAAGTGGCAATTTCCTGACAAAAACTAAGGAAAAAAAGAGGTTTCGTACATGCTTTATATATTGAGAGTTGCCTTTGTCGCGTCATTGCTTTTATTCTTGGGAGGAGAGTCGGCAGGAGCTGTGCCAAGTTTTCAAGTGGAGATCCTTCCCTGGGAACAAGTAAAGGAAATCATTCCAAATAAATCCTATTTTACAATTATTGATGTGGAGACCGGACTGTCTTTTGAAGTCCAAAGACGAGCAGGAAGTAAACATGCGGATGTGCAGCCTGTTACAGAAAAAGATACGAAAATAATGAAGGAAATCTACGGTGGAACATGGAGCTGGGATCGTCGTGCGATACTTGTATTGGTGAATGACCAGCTCATTTCTGCATCCATGAATGGAATGCCCCATGGAGCCGGAGCCCTCCAAAATAATTTTCCAGGACATTTCTGTGTCCATTTTTATGGAAGTACGACCCATAAGACACCCACTCCAGATTTAGCCCATAAGGTCATGATATTGAAAGCGGGAGGTGAACTTGACGGGTTTTTGTACCGTTTAGATCCCTATGAATTGATCAGTGTCCTGGAGCTTGCTATTAATCAACAGGATGAAGAACTACTTTCACAAATAATGACGGGAAACAAACGTTTCATAAAAAAGACCCTGGCATCCGTGAAGCATATCAAGGTTACACAAAGGTCGCTTCTTCCTGTAGAGGATTTGCCTTCCCTGGTGGCCATGAAATATCAGTTCAGGGTGAAATGGATCCGTTCCAATCAAGCCCAAGAGGAAAAAAACATTCAGTTTTATTTTCGCAAAAATACATTGGAGGATCAGTGGAGAATAGATGGGCAAACATTTGCCAGTGAGATAAAGTAATGGAATCTTGAGCTAACATTATTTCCCTCCAGTGGATGAAATCTTATCCTTCATTTGTGTTATTTTAGGGCAAAACAGGGAAAAGGGTATGTAAATGAATCGTGGAGGGAAAGAGTCGATGTTGGAGTTCGTCATGAATTTAATAAAGGAGTTAGGTATGTGGGGGTTATTCGCCGGAAATGCCATTGAAGCATCCTCGCTGCCTTTTCCAGGTGCCCTTGTCACGCTCACCTATGGATATGTACTGGATCCATCCTGGATTAAGCTAATCATCTTGGCAATCGCAAGCAGTGTAGTTTATACCATATTTAGTTACATCCCATATGGCATCGGATTTAAGCTAAAGGATAAAATAAAAGAGAAAACGAGCTCAAAGAAAATCGAAAAGGGTCAGAAATGGTTCCGGAAATGCGGTTTATGGAGCATAGCCATAACGAGGCCTCTTGGAATCGGTAATTATATCTCGTATGTTGCAGGGATCAGTAAAGTGAATAAATGGAAATTTGGTGGGTTAACTTTTATAGGAATATTCCCGATTACCCTCACGATGTTAATTGTCGGGAAAAATGGAAATTTGAAATCCGTCCAATCCATGATGAGCCATGTCCAAACTTATCTTCTACTCGGTGGGGCAGTCGTCATCACCGGTTACTTATTATATAAATTTTTGTATAAGAGAAAAGCAAAGTCCAATTGTTTACAAGATGAATCAAGTATTGCAAAGCAAGCAGAATAGCCCGTTGAAAGTTCGCTCCTGATGGTAGGAAGCGAATTTTTTTTGAATTTCTGTCATCCCATGCGCTTCCTCAATCTACTACATGCTTCAACCCTTGTCCGTATGATATAATGAATAGTCGAGAAAAGCAGATTTACTTGGAAAGGTTTGGATGAACCATGACACAATATACACCAATGATAAAACAATATTTACAAGTAAAGGCAGAATACCAGGATGCCTTTTTATTTTTTCGTTTAGGTGATTTTTATGAGATGTTTTTTGATGATGCCGTTAGAGCTTCGCAGGAACTTGAAATAACGTTGACAAGCCGTGATGGGGGAGGAAAGGAACGAATTCCCATGTGCGGTGTACCGTATCATTCTGCTCCTAATTACATAGAGCAACTTATCAATAAAGGATTTAAAGTAGCCATATGCGAACAGACAGAAGATCCAAAACAAGCCAAGGGGGTCGTCCGAAGAGAAGTGGTTCAGCTCATTACACCAGGGACGGTTATGGATGGTAAAGGGTTGAATGATAAAGAAAACAACTATATTGCTTCAGTAACCGAATTTGGAGATCACACCTATGGACTTGCCTATAGCGATTTAACCACGGGGGAAACAAAGGTTACCGTTGTGACAGACGGCCTTCAAGCTCTGTTGAATGAATTATCAACGATCGGGGGGAAAGAAGTCGTTATCCACCCAGATCTTTCGGAAGAAGTACAAGGAAAGATTAAAGAAAGAAATGATATTACCTTATCATATGAAAAAGATTCCAGCCCGGGAGATGCTTTTTATCATCTCGTTGATCCATTGAAACAAGGAAAGCTCATTAAAGCTTCGTCCCTTCTATTTCATTATCTCTTCCGTACACAGAAGAGAAGCTTGGATCACCTTCAGATCGCGGAGCCGTATCAGCTTAATCATTATATGAAAATGGATTACTATTCAAAGCGGAACCTGGAGCTGACGGAAACAATCCGGTCCAAAGGAAAGAAAGGATCCCTGTTATGGCTTTTGGATGAAACCATGACTGCCATGGGAGGTCGACTCTTAAAGCAATGGATCGATCGTCCACTCATTAACAAACAAGAAATCGAGAAGCGTCAGACCGTAGTGGAAGTATTATTGGAACGTTTTTTCGAAAGACAGGATCTGAGAGACCGTTTAAAAGAGGTGTACGATCTGGAGAGGCTTGCAGGGCGGGTTGCCTTCGGTAATGTCAATGCACGTGATTTAATCCAATTGAAGAAATCTTTGCAGCAAATACCCGTGCTAAAGCACCTTGTAGAGTCTTTGGGAAATGAAGCAACAGATGAGCTTGTCAATAGGCTGGATCCTTGTGAAGAATTGACAGATCTCCTGGAACAGGCATTAGTAGAAAACCCCCCCCTATCTATTAAAGAAGGAAGCTTGATTCAGGACGGATATCATGATGAACTGGATCAATATCGAGATGCTAGTAAAAACGGGAAATCGTGGATTGCACAGCTTGAACGGGATGAAAGGGAACGCACCGGGATCAGGTCTCTCAAGGTAGGGTTTAACCGGGTATTTGGTTACTATATTGAAGTGACGAGAGCGAACCTTCAACACCTTGAAGAAGGTCGCTATGAACGGAAACAAACGTTAACGAATGCTGAACGGTTTATCACCCCAGAATTAAAAGAGAAGGAATCGCTTATCCTGCAAGCTGATGAAAAGAGCGTGGACTTGGAATACGAATTATTCCTGGGGATTCGCGAGAGGGTTAAGGAATTTATCCCCCGTCTTCAACAACTGGCGAAACTTGTCAGTGAGTTGGACGTCCTGCAGTGTTTCGCAACAGTCAGTGAGAAACGTCATTACACTCGCCCTATTTTTAATGATGAAAGAAGGATCTTACTGAAAGAAGGACGTCATCCCGTGGTGGAAAAAGTCATGGGTGCCCAGGAATATGTCCCGAATGATTGTTATATGGATCAAGAAAGCGAAGTGTTCCTTATAACCGGGCCGAATATGTCGGGAAAGAGCACTTATATGAGACAGGTGGCCCTAACGAGCATCCTTGCTCAAATCGGCTGTTATGTCCCTGCCAGTGAGGCAAACCTGCCTATATTCGATCAAGTGTTCACCCGAATCGGAGCTGCAGATGACTTGATCTCCGGGCAGAGTACATTCATGGTAGAAATGCTTGAAGCGAAGAATGCGATTATTCACGCCACTCAACAGAGTCTCATTCTTTTCGATGAAATTGGACGTGGAACTTCAACTTATGACGGGATGGCACTGGCACAAGCGATCATTGAATACATTCATGAACATATTGGGGCGAAAACCCTGTTCTCTACTCACTACCATGAACTGACAGTGCTTGAGGAAGAGCTACAAAAAGTGAAAAACGTTCATGTAAGTGCGATGGAGCAAAACGGTAAGCTTGTATTCCTTCATAAAATTAAAGAAGGTGCGGCAGATAAGAGTTACGGAATACATGTTGCGGAGCTTGCCGAATTGCCTGAAGTCTTAATTCGGAGAGCGAATGAAATTCTTCTTGATCTTGAACGGAAAGAAGACCAAATATCTTCCAATGAAGTGGCTGTTTCCAAGGAAACGACTACAGAGATAAAGGAAAAAAGTGTAGAAGATCTTGCACAGCTATCCTTCTTTGAGACAGAGAAGTTGGGTGTAAAGGAAAAACTCACATCTAAAGAGAAGAAATGTTTGGATGAACTGAAGAAACTGGACATTCTGGAGATGACGCCACTGGACGCCATGAACACTCTATATGGTATCCAAAAGAAATTAAAGCAGTAAGGGGGTGGGGTTTTGGTGAAAATATTCCAGCTTGATGATTCGCTTTCTAACAAAATTGCTGCAGGGGAAGTGGTGGAACGACCGGCATCCGTCGTGAAGGAACTCCTTGAAAACAGTATCGACGCAGGTGGAACCGTCATTGAAATTCACATTGAGGAAGCAGGCTTACAGTCGATACGCATCATAGATAATGGGGACGGAATCGAAAAGGAAGATGTCACAACTGCCTTTAAGAGACATGCAACGAGTAAAATCAAGGATGAGAATGACTTATTCCGCATCCGGACATTAGGGTTCAGGGGAGAAGCCCTGCCGAGTATCGCTTCCGTTTCTCATTTTTCTTTGAAAACAAGTACGGGTGATGGGCCGGGTACGAGCATAGAGCTCCAAGGTGGAGAAGTGAACTCCCTGGAGAGTACGTCTTCCAGAAAAGGGACAGATATCACCGTTTCACAACTGTTTTACAATACACCTGCGCGGTTGAAATACATGAAGACCATTCATACCGAGCTTGGGAACATAACGGATGTTGTGAATAGGATTGCCCTTGCTCACCCTAACGTTTCAATCAAACTGCTCCATAACGGTAAATCACTATTGCATACAAATGGAAATGGTGATGTCCTGCAGGTTCTGGCCGCCATTTACGGAGTGGGGATAGCGAAGAAAATGGTACCCATCGAAGTGGAGTCCCTTGACTTTAAAGTAAAGGGATATATATCCCTCCCTGAGGTTACACGTGCATCCAGGAATTACATTTCCACTATGATAAACGGTAGGTTCATCAAGAACTATGCACTGGCGAAAGCGATTGGGGAAGGTTATCATACACTTCTTCCGATAGGCCGTCACCCTATCGTGCTGCTCAGTATAGAGATGGATCCGATCCTTGTGGACGTGAATGTGCATCCGTCTAAGATGGAGGTCCGAATCAGTAAGGAAGCCGAGCTCAATGCGTTGGTGACAGAAGGAATCAAAGGGGTGTTTAAAGGGAAGGAACTGATCCCTGCAGGATCCGTCACCCCTAAAGCTCGCGAGCCGAAATCAGAGCAAACGTTTATGAACCTTGATCATTCAGTAAGACGACAGGAGGAGAGGCCAGGTAACGCAGACTCCGTTCGGGAGAGGCTGCTTCCTAATCAGGAGAAGGTTGAGTTATATGAGCCAGAGCACCCTGCCCCGGAAGTGAATGAAACAAGGAGACAGGTCCCCTATGAAAATCCCTCCTACGATCCGGTAGTAGAAGATACCATGGAACAGGAAATTGATCTCATAGAGGATGAAAAGGAAACACCGAGGGTTCCAGCACTTTATCTTGTTGGCCAAATGCACGGGACGTATATATTCGCTCAAAATGAACGGGGGCTTTATATCATCGATCAGCACGCAGCGCAGGAACGGATCAAGTATGAGTATTATAGAGAAAGAGTAGGGGAAGTAGCGAAAGAGCTTCAGGAACTTCTCGTCCCCCTCACCCTTGAATTTTCAACGGATGAGTTTATTAAGATCAACGAACACCGCTCGCTCCTTGAAGAAGTGGGAGTGTTTCTGGAAGATTTCGGATATAATAGCTTCATTGTACGTGCTCACCCTCAGTGGTTCCCTAAAGGGGAGGAGCAGCAAACCATTGAAGATATGATTGAGCAAATCCTTAAAATGAACAGGGTAGATATTAAAAAGTTGAGAGAAGAAGCAGCCATCATGATGAGTTGTAAAGGCTCCATCAAGGCCAATCATCACTTGCGAAATGAAGACATGCAGGCGTTACTGGATGAGCTGAGAGGGACAAGCGATCCTTTCACCTGTCCACACGGGCGGCCAATCATCATTCACTATTCAACCTATGAAATGGAAAAAATGTTCAAACGAATCATGTAAGAAATGCAAAGGGGATGGACCGATAAGCGGTTCATCCCCATTTAGCCATCATCCATATTTACGTTGGTGTTCTTTTTTACACTTTAAATAGTCCTTATCCTCTCTCGCAAGCTTCCATGTGGATTCAAATATGGCGGCAGATTCGGCTTTCTGTTCATCTATTTTTCGATCGTTGATACCTCCATCATCATTATACTTCTTGCCCCCTGGATAATTGGCGTATCTTCTTGCCCTCGTGTAGCCCATCTGAAGGAATTTTCTTGCCATATCCATTCCTACGAAGTCATTGTCCTCTTTGTATTGAAGAAACATGTTATAGATGGTATTTGAAGATTCTTTAGCATGATCCGGTGTTTTGAAGCGCCACTCGGGGAGGATCTCGCTTTTGTATGGCTCTACGAGTAAAACGCCTTGTTCTCCACGACCGACACGGTATTTTTCTGGATTTTTTCGAAAGTCAATGGAATCAAAATCTAATTCGTAATCGAAGGACATGCGTCCACCTCCTAAATCCCTTCTACCCAATTCTCATATCATTATAAACGAGTTCAAAACTGATTAACGATAATAACATTATGGTAACTAAATACTTTTAGAAAAAAAGAAGGGTTTTGACACTTTTTCTTTAATGTAATTAAGGAGAAATGTAAGCGTTTTCTAAGAAGGGGGAAGGTTCGATTGATAAAGGTTGAAACATCATTAAACAATGAATCTTTTTGTGAAGAAACCTATCTTGAAGCATCTCATCGAGTGGATAAGAGGAAATTTTCTGAGAAGGAATATAATAAATTCGTAACATTGAAGGGTGTCAGAGATTGGTCCACCTTAACTTGGAAAGACGTTGGGAAGCCTTATGAGGTAACGACGTTTGCCAAAGAAAAAAAGAACTGGGAAGAGGAGAATCAGAAATCATTACCAGTCCATACGTCATGGGAAATGTTTAATCGTTCTTTCCACGAATGGTTTGTAAAGGACGTGCCTGCTGTATTGAAAGAGAGTAGAATCCGCTTAGTGAGGAACGCATTGAAGCTGGATGTGAAAAAATCCACAGAAGCGTTTGGGGATCACTTGAGGCTTCATTTATGGAATTATGTACATCGAGTCCAGGACGGGGTATGGGACCCCCGAGGGAAGAGAGCGTTGTTCAGTGGACTGGATGTCGTTAAGCCGAAAATACTATTTTTGGGAGCCGCGGAAGGATATGAAGCAATGCAGCTTTCAGCCCTATATCCTGGTAGTGAAATCGTGATGGTTGATTATGATCCATTTTGTCGTGCTACGCGCTTCGGCGAATTTCCGGAAAGCTACCCTTTCCTCGGGCCAAATCCTTCAACCGGCGGGTTAAAGACGTATTATAAAAGAGACTTCAATACGACATACATCGTTGCGGACATCAGGGACTTGGCCTTTGGAAGAGAGTTTGACATTGTTTTGAGCGTGGGACTATTAGAACATTTTCCGGATGAATTTAAATCTGAAGTAGTTGAGTGGCATCGTAAATTCCTGAAGCCGAATGGTTATATGGTCCTGACAACACCAAGAGCACAATTTAAATCGAAAGTGTATTACGAAGTGATGGCGGATGTGATGAACCACACTTACAGGGAATTGATGACCGTTGAACAAATGGGGCTTTACTTATATGAAAATGGGGCAGATATTTTACAGCACGGTTATATTAAGGTTCATAACGGTATCATTGCGAAAGCAAGGTAAGGGTTGAAGAGCTTTTGATTAATTCAATCAAAGGCTTTTTATGTTATTCACGGTAGGCGGATCATTGCCCGTAAATGTCAATGGGATGAAACCTAAATTGAAACGGCCTGTTCCCATCTGGGGTGAATAGCTTTGAAAGTAAATCGTTCATGATAAAATTCTCCTGCTTGGGAGAAGGAATTCCCCTCCTGAAGAGCTAATAATAGAGTTATGATTATTATTCAGAAAATTCTATATATAATTTAGGGGGAAATGAAATGAATGGAGGCATTGAGCTTCAGAAACAGAAAAAGAATAAGCGTCTTACCATTACATTGTGGACTGCAGGAAGTATTTTATTTCTCCTGCTTGGACTATTAATCTTTGTAAACTATTATATCGACAGGTCCCTTCCAGTTACATCAGGTACCATATCGTTGAGCGGTTTATCAGATGTTGTGGAAGTAGTAAGGGATAAAGACGGTGTACCGCATATTCATGCTCAAAATGATAAAGACCTCTATATGGCTCAAGGATATGTTCAGGCTCAGGATCGCTTATTCCAAATGGATCTAAGCAGGCGGCAGGCTTCGGGAAGATTAAGTGAGGTCGTAGGTGAGAAGGCTGTGGACCGGGACAAATTCTTCCGGACATTTGGCTTGAGAAGGGCAGCGGAAGTTTCCTTTACCGCATATCCCGATGAAGCAAAACAGCTTCTTGAATGGTATGCCGATGGAGTCAATGCCTATATGGAAGAAGCCGCAGACAAGGGCAGGCTCCCTGTCGAATTTACTCTCTTGGGGTATAAGCCTGAAGAATGGACTCCCATCGATTCACTGACGATTGGTAAATACATGGCTTTTGATTTAGGAGGTCATTGGCAGGGGCAGGCTTTCAGATATTGGGCACTCGAAAATCTTCCGAAGGAGAAGGCGTATGATTTATTTCCTTCCTATCCTGACGGAGCGCCTACCATTCTATCAGATATAGGTGAGAGTCAGGTAGATTTGGAGAAATCCTTTGCAGCAGCGGTTATCCCCCCTGAGTTTAACGGAAGCAATAATTGGGTGGTAAGTGGAGAAAAGACAGAGAATGGCAAGCCGTTACTTGCTGATGATCCTCATCTTTCATTAGGTACTCCTTCCATATGGTATCAGATGCACCTGGAATCCCCGGATGTGAATGTGAGTGGGGTGATTTTCGCAGGTATTCCAGGGATCATCCTCGGTCACAATGAACAAATAGCATGGGGTGTCACGAACACGGGGCCGGACGTTCAGGACTTGTATATAGAGAAACGGAATGAAGAGGATCCAGATCTGTTTTTGTATGATGGAAAGTGGGAAAAGGCGACTATTGTACAAGAACCGATTAAAGTAAAGGATAGTGAGACCATACCTTATACAGTAACCATAACGAGGCATGGGCCTGTGATTTCGGAGTTTGCCCATCAACAGGAGTCAGGGCAGGTCATGGCAATGCGATGGACAGCATTGGATCCAAGTCTTGAACTCTCTGCTATCATCAATATCAATAGAGCAAACAATTGGGCTGAATTCGAAGAGGCTTTGAAGGACTTTCATGTTCCCACACAAAATTTTGTATTTGCTTCTAAGGATGGCACGATCGCATACAAAGCAAATGGGAAAATTCCAATCAGGAAGAAAGGGGATGGACTACTTCCCGTTCCAGGCTGGGACCCTGATTATGAGTGGCAGGGCTTTATACCATTTGATGAACTTCCGAAAGTGATCAACCCTGAAGCAGGATTTTTAGCGACAGCGAATAATAAGGTTGTGACAGATGATTATCCATACCATATTAGTCATCATTGGGCACAACCATATCGCTATATGAGAATCTCAGAATACTTGAAAGATAAAAATAAACTGACTCTTAAAGATATGGAAAACCTGCAAATGGATCAAAAGAATTTACACGCCAGGGAATTTGTTCCTATGCTGACTGGAGATTTAGAAAAAATTACGATGACCGCTGAACAATCAGATGCTCTTGAGATTTTAAACTCATGGAATTATCTAGACGATAAAGATTCAGCAGCTCCCTTGATCTTTCATCAATGGATGAATGAAATCTCAACTGGGCTCTTTCAAAAAGAGGTACCGAAAGAAATGATGAAACTGTTTGAAGGACGCCAAAGTGTTGTCGATGAACTCATTCGTAAAGCACACGCTGGGAAAGAGTCAAAATGGTTTGAGGATCGAGGCGGATACGAATCATTTGTGGCTGCGTCACTCACAAAGGCTCTGAGTGAGCTTGAAGATGCATATGGAACTTCGATGGATGAATGGGAATGGGGGATGTATCATAAAGTGTATTTCGAACATCCATTATCAAGTGCCTCTCCTATCCTTAAAAAGTTCTTGAACGCTAAAGAGCCTATCCCTGTGGGAGGAAGCAGGGTGACAGTCGAGGCCGCAAGTTATAATGACGAAGGAATTGTCAATCACGGTGCTTCCTGGAGATTTGTGATTGATACTGCGGATATGGACAATGGATATCATATTGTAGGTCCAGGACAGGCAGGTCACTACAAAAGTGAGTGGTACCAAAATCAAATTGACGCTTGGGTAAAGGGAGAATATCATAAGACCTCCCTTGAAAAGTCCGGAGGTGATCATTTGATCATGAAGCCGGAATAAACATAGAGGCTGGGACAAAAAGGTTTCAGATAGGAAAAATTCGAACATCGATTTAACAAAACTCTAAATTATTAGTATTTTAATTTTTAAGTGCTAAAGCTTAATCCATGCATTAAGCAGGTTCTAGCTGTTGATTGGAGTGCAAGATGTAGACTCCTGCGGGAAAAGCGGAATAGGTGAGACCCCTCGAGGAGCGAAAGCTGTGAGGAGGCTAGCCCGAGGAAAGCGGAGTCTTGCACGAAATCGGGCAGTGGTGTAACACGTGATCTCATTGTTCGTCATTAGAATGTATCGATTTAGTTATATCCCAGCCTCTTTATGACGTTTTAGTAAAGACAAAAAAGGGTACATTCTCTTCATAGAATACATGATAGTTGGAATAAAACGCATGGAAACGGACATACTGACAAGATGTGATTTCATCCCCTCTATTATTATGGTACGATAATATGTAAAGAGATATTTACATAGAAAGCAGTGAATACATGACAAATTTGGTAAAAGAGAAAGTGATTGTCCTTATAGGCCCCACTGCAGTAGGGAAAACCAAGACGAGTATTGAGCTTGCTAAAAGGTTTGGTGGAGAAATCATAAGTGGTGATTCCATGCAAATATATAGAAAAATGGACATAGGGACCGCAAAAATCACCAATGACGAGATGGAAGGCGTGCCCCATCACTTGATCGATATTAAAAACCCTGAAGAATCATTTTCTGTGGCCGAGTTTCAGCAACTTGTAAGGAAGAAGATATCCGAGATTCATTCACGGGGGAAAGTCCCTTTGATTGTTGGAGGAACGGGGCTTTACATACAATCGGTCCTATATGATTATCAATTTACAGAAACACCAGGGGATGAAAAGTATCGGACAGAATTAGAAGCAGAGCTTGAAAAACATGGATCCGAATGGCTTCATCATAAGCTTACCGAGGTAGATCCTTCGTCGGCTGGTAATATTCATCCAAATAATACACGACGTGTCATCCGTGCTCTGGAGATTTTTCATTGTACCGGTAAAACTATGAGTGAGTTTCAGGAAAACCAAACACATGAGCTGCAGTACGATGTAGCGTTGATTGGTTTAACCATGGATAGGGAACTGTTATATAAGAGAATAAACTATCGAGTAGACCTTATGATGAATCAGGGTCTCCTGGATGAAGTGAAAGGACTATTCGATGAAGGCGTGAAGGATGTTCAGTCAGTCCAGGCAATTGGTTATAAAGAGCTTTATGATTACTTTGATGGTACCATTAGCCTGGTTCAGGCAATTGAAAATCTTAAGCAAAACTCCAGGAGGTACGCTAAGCGTCAACTCACCTGGTTCAGAAATAAAATGGAAGTAGCCTGGTTTGATATGTCAGAAGAAAGTAAGCATGCCAAAATTATTGAAGACATTTCAGAATTTATTGCAGGAAAGCTTCAATTAAAGTCGAATAAGTTAATGTAGAGATAGAAGAGGAGGACTAACCATGAAACAATCCATTAATATCCAAGATCAATTCCTGAATCAATTGCGAAAAGACAGTTCACTCGTAACGGTATTCCTTTTAAACGGCTTCCAGATCCGTGGGCAAGTAAAAGGGTTTGATAATTTTACCGTCCTATTTGAAACGGAAGGTAAACAGCAACTGGTATACAAACATGCCATCTCAACATTCGCACCACAGCGAAATGTTCAAATAAATTTTGAAGAACAAACGAATTAAGATTTATGCTAAAGCTGCCACTTGTGGCAGCTTTTTATATTATGGAGATTGTGATAAGCGCAAGAATAATTAATGAAATGCTCTATAAGTGAATAGGATGATAAGAGAGGCGTTTTTATTGCTACCATGAATAAAGAATGAACCTTGAAATCTGAAGATCGGGTGATTGGAAATAAATCACACAGGTTAATTGATAAACGAAAGGTACAGCACAAACCATTTATTCGCAACGTAATTCTATTTATTTCTCGGGAAAGCGCAGGAATAGACAGGATTCTTTTTATTTGTCGAAAAAAATCAACGTAGAATAGCAATCGTATCCTTCCCTTATAGTCTATATGCGGATATGGTTTTCAGAATGGTGAGGTGAAATGTTTGGATCAACCTATGAGAATGAAAAATAACGGTCAAATCAGCATTGTACTTAATTCTCAAAAAAGGAGTTCAATAAGAGAAACGCTGGAATCAGTCCCTCAATCCCTCCCTCAAGAGCACATGGCATTGAAAGAAATCGAAGAAGAACTTGGCTCTCTTGTTGGGATGGAAGACATGAAGAAAATGGTGAAAGAGATATATGCATGGATATATGTAAATAAAAAACGGGAAGCTATGGGCCTGAAAGCTGGAAAACAGGCTCTCCATATGATGTTCAAAGGTAATCCGGGTACAGGTAAAACAACTGTGGCAAGAATTATAGGGAAACTCTTCTTGAAAATGAATGTTCTTTCGAAAGGGCATTTGATCGAGGCAGAGAGGGCTGACCTTGTCGGTGAATATATTGGTCATACGGCACAGAAGACACGGGATTTGGTGAAAAAGGCTTTAGGCGGCATTCTATTCATCGATGAGGCTTATTCGCTTGGAAGAGGTGGAGAGAAGGATTTTGGAAAAGAGGCAATTGATACACTTGTGAAGCATATGGAAGATAAGCAGCATGATTTCATCTTGATTCTGGCAGGTTATTCGAGAGAAATGGAGCACTTTCTCACATTGAATCCAGGTCTTCAATCACGATTTCCCCTTGTGTTTCACTTTCCTGACTATTCAGTTGATCAGCTGATGGAAATCGGTAAGAGAATGCTGGATGAGAAGCAATATTTGTTGAGTCATGATGCAGAAAGGAAAATTCGCGAACATTTGAATGTAGCTAAAAATACTCTAACTCCAGTGGCATTTTCCAATGGCAGATATGTTCGAAATATACTTGAAAAATCGATTAGGGCTCAGGCGATGAGACTCTTGCTGGAGAATTGTTTTGATCGGCATGATCTGTTAACCATTCGGAGTAACGATCTCGTATTTACGAAGTCCTCAGAATAAATAAATGATAATCAAAAAACAATGCATTCAAATTTGAATGCATTGTTTTTTTATACATGGGCGCGTAAACTCCGATTCGGAAGCCTCCATTTATATAGATAGGAAAGAACGCGCAAAGCCGTCGTAATGACGAATAAGGAATACAACTCCAACGCAGTATGAACAACGCCAAGTCCTATTGCGGCTCCACAAAGAACGGCCCACACAGCATATATTTCAGATCTCAGAACTAAAGGCTTACGGCCTGCCAGAAGATCACGGATGATTCCCCCGCCACTCCCTGTCAACACGGCAGCAACGATAATCGCGCTGATGGGATGGTTCATCTGAGAGGCATATAATGCCCCTTGTATCGCAAAAGCGGAGAGACCGATGGCATCAAAGAAATTTCCCCATCTTCTCCAATGTTTTAAGAGATTGTTAGGAAATAGGAATACGGCTGTTATAGAAAGAAGGGCAATCTGAAACAGCATTCCTTGTTCCCAAAGTGCAGATACCGGTACACCGATCAGTAAATTCCGAATGGCTCCCCCACCGAAGGCAGTAACAATCCCTAATATATAAACACCGAGGATATCATATTCCTCTTCCATGGCGATGATAGCTCCTGAAATAGCAAAAGCAATGGTACCGATGATACTCAGTACTTCCCACGTCATACACATTCCTCCTCACCCTATTACAATATGCTACATGCCACTATGTAGAATCTTGAAGTGGTGTTATGTCATAATCAAACATACTGATTTTAACACGTATGTGCTTATTTGCAACCATTTTTCATTCCTTTTTACATAGAGTTTACGGGGAGGATTTGATATGATGAGAAATAGAATGAAAAGGAAAGAAAGAAGGATGATCATTGAAGAATGAAGCGATTGAAAAAGTCATACTGGTTGGGTGTCAGCTGGAAGAAGATGACTTGCGTTTTCAATATAGTTTAAGAGAGCTTGAAGATCTAACTGAAACCGCTCAAGGTAAGGTTATCGCTACCATCACACAAAAGCGCGACCGGATACACCCGAGTACATATATAGGAAAAGGAAAAGTGGAAGAACTGATTCTTTTAGAAGAACAGCTTGAACCGGATATCATCATTTTTAATGATGAATTATCTCCCAGTCAGATAAGGAACTTATCGAGTGAGTTAGGTGCGAGGGTAATTGACCGAACCCAGCTGATACTGGATATTTTCGCCGGTAGGGCCCGTTCAAGAGAGGGGAAATTACAAGTAGAACTTGCTCAGCTTCAATACCTGCTTCCGAGATTAATCGGTCAGGGAGCATCCCTTTCAAGATTGGGAGGAGGGATCGGAACGAGGGGACCGGGTGAGACGAAGCTTGAAAGCGACCGACGTCATATTCACCGGAGAATCGATGAAATCAAGAAGCATTTACAAACGATTGTGGATCATAGAGAACGATACCGGGAACGAAGAAAACGTAATAAAGCCTTTCAAATCGCTCTCGTGGGGTATACGAACGCTGGTAAGTCCACATTGTTCAATAGAGTTTCTATGGCAGATTCGTATGAAGAAAATCAATTATTCGCTACATTGGATCCTATGACCAGGAAAATGACGTTACCCTGCGGCTATCACACGTTACTTACAGATACGGTAGGATTTATTCAAGATTTACCGACCTCTTTGATCGCGGCATTCAGGTCCACCCTTGAAGAGGTGAAAGAAGCTGACCTTCTGCTTCATATAGTAGATAGTTCCAATCCTGATTACAGTCAGCATGAAAAGACTGTTCAATCTTTATTGGAGGATTTGAATATGGACGGTTTGCCACAATTAACGGTATATAATAAGAGGGATTCTATGATCCCGGAATTTGTGCCTGCCGGGGAATCGGACTGCATCCTGATCAGTGCCTTAAGCGAAAGAGATCGAGGAAAGCTATTATTAAAAATAGAAGATATCGTGAAAACACATATGGTACCTTATCATGCGTTTATTCCGGCTGATGAAGGAAAACTCCTTTCACAGTTGAAGAGTGAAACCATTTTAAGGAAATTGGAATTCCTGGAAGAACGTACTGTATATGAATTGACCGGATTTCATCTTGAGGACCACCCAGTTGCAGGAAGCATCAAGAAATTTCATAGGTAAAAGGGGAACAAAAATCTTATGTTTGAACATTTAGTAAACGGAACTACATTAAAACCGCTGGTATCCAAAGTAGAGTCTGACATCAAGGAGATACACAAACAAATCGACGAACGTGCTGAAAGTAACCAATTCAACGTTCTAAGATCTTTTCAAAAACACCGGGTGAGTGATTCTCATTTTATCCCGTCAACTGGATACGGATATGACGATGCCGGGAGAGACACGTTGGAAAGTATTTACGCTGATGTATTCGGGGGAGAGGCGGGTCTTGTAAGGCCTCAAATCATTTCCGGTACACATGCGATCTCCATCGCGTTGTTTGGGGTGCTTCGACCTGGTGATGAACTTATTTACATTACAGGGAAGCCTTATGACACACTTGAGGAAATTGTCGGTATACGGGGAGAGGGGACAGGATCTCTCAAGGACTTCCAGATTGGCTATCAAAGTGTCGATTTAGATCAGTCAGGAAAAGTCGATTTTGAAGCGGTATCAAAGACGATATCTACTAAAACGAAAATGGTGGGAATTCAGCGCTCTAAAGGCTATGCTAATCGACCTTCATTTACAATAGAAGAAATAAAGGAAATGATCAACTTCATTAAAGAAATCAACCCTGAAATCGTTGTGTTTGTAGATAACTGCTACGGTGAATTTGTAGAGGAACTCGAGCCTTGTCATGTCGGTGCAGATCTCATAGCCGGTTCCCTCATCAAAAATCCCGGAGGAGGTCTGGCTAAGACAGGAGGCTACATCGTTGGTAAGAATGAATACGTAGAAGCCTGTTCATTCCGGATGACTTCTCCCGGAATCGGTGCGGAAGCGGGAGCATCCCTGTACAGTCTGCAGGAGATGTATCAAGGATTCTTTCTGGCACCGCATGTGGTGGCGCAATCACTGAAGGGTGCTGTCTTCACATCGGCACTTTTAACAGAGATCGGGATGAACACTGATCCTTCACCATTTGCCGTTCGTACAGATTTAATCCAGTCGGTGCAATTCGATGATCGAGATAAAATGATTGCATTTTGTCAAGCTATTCAGTTTGCCTCTCCAATCAATTCACATTTCACTCCATATCCAAACTATATGCCTGGTTATGAGGACGACGTCATTATGGCGGCGGGAACGTTTATTCAAGGATCGAGCATTGAATTATCAGCTGATGGACCGATTAGACCTCCATATGTTGCCTATGTTCAAGGTGGATTGACTTATTCACATGTCAAAATCGCTGTTTGCTCGGCAATAGACAAGTTAATCCAAAAAGGTTTAATCACCATTTGAAAAGGATAATAAAGAAGTAATTGGATAGTCTAAAGTCGACTATCCTTTTCTAATGATTACTTATGTAAGAAAAGCTAACATTTGATTGACAGAACTCCTGACATTACATATAATATACTCAAGAAGGAAAACAAAAGGAGGAATCAAGATGAGCGGTAATGAAATTCGTCGAACGATGGCATTATTTCCTATTAGTATTGTCATGCAGCTCACGGACTTAACGGCTCGTCAGATTCGATACTATGAAGAGCACCAGCTGATAAACCCTGCACGAACTGAAGGGAATCGCCGGCTCTTTTCCTTGAATGACATTGATAAGTTATTAGAAGTAAAGGATCTGTTAGATCAAGGTATCAACATGGCCGGAATTAAAAAGATTTTTTCTGTGTCCAGTCATAATGAAAACAAAGTAGTATCTGACGTAAGTAATGAAAAGGAAGAAAAGGCACGACAGGATCTATCTGACGATGAGCTGCGTAAATTGCTTCGAAATGAATTAATGCATTCCGGTCGATTCAATCGATCATCCCTTCGTCAAGGTGATATGTCACGCTTTTTTCATTAAATAAACCTTTAATAAACTTGAGGAGGAATTACGTAAATGGCAAAGTATACTAGAGATGATGTGTTAAGATTAGCGAATGAAGAAGGAGTAAAGTTCATTCGACTACAATTCACTGACATTTTAGGGACGATAAAGAACGTAGAAATCCCTTTAAGTCAGCTTGAAAAAGCATTGGATAACAAGATGATGTTTGATGGTTCTTCAATCGAAGGATTCGTTCGTATTGAAGAATCGGATATGTATCTTTTCCCTGATTTGGATACATGGTTGGTTTTCCCATGGACAGCTGAAAAAGGAAAAGTGGCCCGATTGATCTGTGATATTTACAATCCGGATGGCACTCCATTCGAGGGTGATCCTCGTAACAACCTAAAACGTATCTTAGGTGAAATGGAAGAGCTAGGGTTTACTGACTTCAATCTTGGACCTGAGCCGGAATTCTTCCTCTTTAAATTAGATGTTAATGGTGAACCTACATTAGAATTAAACGATAATGGTGGTTATTTCGATTTAGCTCCTACCGATCTAGGGGAAAACTGCCGTCGTGATATCGCTTTAGAATTAGAAGAGATGGGCTTTGAAATCGAAGCATCTCACCATGAAGTAGCACCTGGTCAGCATGAAATTGACTTCAAGTATGCAAATGCCTTAAAGGCTTGTGACGATATTCAAACATTTAAATTAGTGGTTAAAACGATTGCACGTAAACATGGTTTACACGCAACCTTCATGCCAAAACCATTATTTGGAGTGAACGGTTCAGGAATGCACTGTAATATGTCACTATTCAAAAACGGTGTCAACTCTTTCTTTGATGAAAAAGGTGATTTGCAACTAAGTGATACTGCCCGCCAATTCCTGGCTGGTATCATTAAGCATGCTACTGCTTTTACGGCAATTACAAATCCAACTGTCAACTCATACAAGCGTCTAGTTCCAGGATACGAAGCACCTTGTTATGTTGCATGGTCTGCACGTAACCGAAGCCCTTTAATCCGTATTCCGGCTTCTCGTGGATTAAGTACACGTGTTGAAGTGCGCAGTGTCGATCCTGCGGCAAACCCTTACCTGGCAATGGCTGTATTACTGGCAGCAGGATTAGATGGCGTGAAGAACAATCTGCCAGCTCCTAAGCCGATTGACCGCAACATCTATGTTATGGACAAAAAAGAGCGTGAAGAAGCAGGTATCGTAGATCTACCGGCAACATTGCATGCTGCTCTTGAAACTCTTAAAACAAATGAAGTAATCGTTAAATCTCTTGGAGAACACATCTTCGAACACTTCGTGGAAGCGAAAGAAATCGAATGGGATATGTTCCGTACACAAGTACATCCTTGGGAGCGCGAGCAATATATCCAAATGTATTAATAACAAGAACCCCCGACACTTTAGGTGTCGGGGGTTTTATCTTTCCGGAAACAGACTGTTCGTAGATTAAGTTCTTAAAGTGAAGATAGATCGAAAAATCCGGGAATGGAGCACTGATCAGCTCCATTCCCGGATTTATTAATGGTTATTATTGATCGTAAAGCTTTAGGCATGATGCATGCGGGATATGACTGTTAATGTACTTGACGATACACACCAACCACTTTGCCTAAAATGGAAACGTTTCGGAGTATGATCGGTTCCATAGTTGAGTTTTCAGGTTGAAGCCGGACGTAATCACGCTCTTTAAAGAAACGTTTAACTGTTGCCTCGTCTTCATCCGTCATGGCTACGACAATATCCCCGTTATTCGCTGTTTGTTGTTGGCGTACAATGACAAAATCCCCGTCGAGGATCCCGGCTTCAATCATACTGTCCCCCATGATTTCCAACATGAAAACCTGTTCATCCGAAGGTGCCATCCGTTCGGGTAGGGGGAAGAATTCTTCCACATTTTCCACTGCTGTGATGGGTTGACCTGCGGTGACCTTCCCGATTAGTGGAACATTCACTACTCTTTGTCGAGGTATCGTATCCTCATCTAAGTCCAGAATTTCAATAGCCCTTGGTTTAGTGGGATCGCGCCGAATCAGACCTTTACTTTCAAGCCTGGCCAAATGTCCGTGTACGGTGGAACTAGAAGCAAGACCGACGGCTTCGCCGATTTCACGTACGGAAGGCGGATAGCCTTTTTCTCTAACTGATATTTTAATATATTCGAGTATGTCTTGCTGTCTTTTAGACAATTTTGTCATGTTCACGCACCTCTATTATAGATCTTATGTTCCCATTATAGCATGTCTCTTCCATTGATACAAACATAAGTTCGAATTTTCATTGACACCAAACGGATGTTCGTATTACAATGATCATATCGAAACAGAACAAACATTCGTATAGGGGGTAATTTTATGTTAACACATATCTGGTCTCGATTCTCATACATAATCATATTTATTGCTTTAGTTCTTTTATCAGCTGCCTATTTAGTCATCAACACAGCCAATCAGCCTTCATATCAAAGTATCACCGTCAAGGATGGAGACACTCTTTGGACTATTGCCAAACAGTATAATGAAGAATATTCTATGACAGTGGAAGAATTTATCGCCTGGGTGGGAGAGGAAAATGAATTAACCTCGTTTTCCATTAAGCCGGGTGATTCACTTGTACTACCAATAGAAAACCCAACCATATCAACACAATCAGACTACGAACTGGTAATGAATGAAGAATAGAGGGATAGAAGATGAAAGCTGTAATATACTGCAGGGTAAGTACAAAGAAAGATTCACAGGAGACATCCCTGGAGCGGCAGGAAATAGAGCTGATAAAATTAGCACAGGAGTATCATTCTGATATAGTGGCAGTAATTAAAGACCAAGCCAGCGGATTTGAATTGGATCGTCCAGGTGTATTAGAACTATTGGACAGGGTGAAAGACGATAGCATTGAAGCTGTCTTCATTCAAGATGAGACGAGGATCGGCAGGGGAAATGCAAAAATAGCCCTTATTCACTGCTTGTTAAAAGAGGGTGTAAAGATCATCAGCCATACCCATAATGGGGAACTTCACTTGTCCGAATCTGATTCTATGGTCATTAACATTGTCAGTATGGTAGAAGAATATCAAAGGAAACTTCATAATTTAAAAATCAAAAGAGGTATGAAAAGGGCTGTGGAAAATGGTTTTCAACCACATAAAAACTTAAAGAACAAAGGGAACATAGATGGCAGGGAACGAATTGAAGTTCCGGTTGGGGAAATAGTACGATTAAGGAAGAATGAATTAACGTTTGCAGAGATTGCCGCTACCTTAAGGGGGTTTGGCTATGATGTCTCTAAAGCTACGGTGCACAGACGTTTTAAGGAATATATGACGTCCCTTGATGAGGCTTAACCCTTGTTTTATCTCCTTTAATCTAGTAACATGACGATAGAATACTGTACATTTTAAGTTAAATTCTATCGTATGCCGACTAAGCAATAAAGGAGTTTTTATAGATGCTTTCAAAAATAAAAATGAACCGTATCAACGAGCTTGCCAAAAAGTCAAAGAGCAGTGGTCTTACTGAACAAGAAGCAAAGGAACAGACCAAGCTTAGAAAAGAATATCTTGAAACGTTCCGTCAGTCAATGAAAGGAACAATCGAAAATACAAGGATTTTCGATCCGGAAGGCAATGAGGTTACACCAAAAAAAATTCAAGATATACAAACCAAAAAGAAAATGCACTAATCTAAAAGCTGACAGTCCCATTAAAAGACTTGTCAGCTTTTTGCATTGATTCACTCACAGCTCCCTTTTAGGTGATTGCATTTGCTTTTGAAAAAGGGAATCATGATTACTTTTACAAGGGTTTTTGTTTTTCAACGGTGATAAAGTCATGTTATCATTCAAGATAGTTGTATAAACTATCAAAGAAGATTAATATTAATAAGGTACATTAAAAGGAAGGATGTCTGACATATGTTTGATAACACAGATCAATTAGCAATTAATACAATTCGTACATTATCAATCGATGCAATTGAAAAAGCAGGTTCCGGTCACCCGGGTATGCCTATGGGAGCAGCTCCGATGGCGTATGCCCTATGGACAAGATTCATGAATCATAATCCTAAAAATCCTGAATGGTTCAATCGTGATCGCTTTGTTTTATCCGCAGGTCATGGATCAATGCTATTATATAGCCTGCTTCATCTTTCTGGATATGATGTGTCCATGGAGGACCTTAAAGAATTCCGCCAATGGGGAAGTAAAACCCCTGGACATCCTGAGTATAAGCATACTGCAGGTGTGGAAGCAACGACAGGACCACTTGGTCAAGGGATTGCGATGGCTGTAGGTATGGCTTTAGCCGAAAGACATTTGGCCACTACATACAACAAGGACCAATACAATATGGTTGATCACTTTACATACTCAATTTGTGGTGATGGAGATTTAATGGAGGGTGTTTCTTCTGAAGCCGCTTCATTGGCTGCTCACTTAAAGTTAGGTCGACTTGTTGTTCTATATGATTCAAACGATATTTCCCTGGATGGAGATCTTGATAAATCTTTCTCTGAAAGCGTTAAGGGACGTTTTGAATCATATGGCTGGCAGTACATCCGCGTTGAAGATGGAAATGATCTCGAAGAAATCTCAAGAGCTATCGAAGAGGCTCAAGGGGATACAACACGCCCGACAATGATTGAAGTAAAAACGGTAATAGGATACGGCGCCCCAAATAAATCAGGTAAATCTGCGGTACACGGTGCTCCACTAGGGGAAGATGAAATGAAGCTAACGAAAGAAGCTTACCAGTGGACGTTCGAGCAGGATTTTCATGTTCCTGCTGAAGTGTACAGCCGTTTCGAAGAAAAGATTCAACAAGCCGGTTCTGAGAAAGAACAGGATTGGGCAAATCTGTTCATCAAGTATAAAGAGGAACATCCTGAATTGGCTACCCAATTAGAAGCAGCCATTAAAGGGGAACTTCCACAGGGATGGGATAAGGATATCCCTGTTTATGAAGAAGGAAAAGCACTGGCCAGCCGCGCTTCTTCCGGGGAAGTGTTGAATGCCATTGCTAAAAATCTTCCTTCATTCATCGGTGGATCCGCTGACCTTGCTGGTTCGAACAAAACAATGATTAAAGACGAGAAGGACTTCATGCCTGAATCATATGAAGGACGTAATATTTGGTTCGGTGTCCGTGAATTCGGTATGGGTGCTGCCATGAATGGAATGGCTCTTCACGGGGGTCTCCACGTATTCGGTGGAACATTCTTCGTATTCAGTGACTATTTAAGACCTGCTATCCGCTTAGCTGCTCTAATGGGCTTACCTGTCACGTATGTATTTACACATGACAGTATCGCTGTCGGTGAAGACGGTCCAACACATGAACCTGTAGAACAACTTGCATCCCTTCGTGCAATGCCAAATCTTTCTGTTATCCGCCCGGGTGACGGTAATGAAGTCGCAGCTGCCTGGAAGTTATCTTTAGAGTCTAAGGATCAACCGACGATGTTAGTTCTATCTCGTCAGGATCTGCCAACTCTTAAAGGCACGGCCGATAAAGCTTATAACGGGGTGGATAAAGGAGCCTATGTGGTTTCAGCTTCTGGCAAAGATCAGCCGGATGCCCTCCTGATTGCTACCGGATCCGAAGTGCATCTCGCTGTAGAAGCACAGAATGCCCTTGAAAAGGACGGTATCAGCGTGTCCGTTGTGAGCATGCCATCTTGGGACCGATTTGAGAAGCAATCAAAAGAATATAAAGAATCCATACTACCTAAGAGCGTTAAAAAACGTCTGGCAATTGAAATGGGCTCTCCGATGGGCTGGGATCGCTATGTTGGGGATGAAGGCGACATCTTGGCGATAAATGGTTATGGTGCGTCTGCTCCAGGAGCGAAAGTCATGGAAGAGTATGGCTTCACTTCTGAAAATGTTGTATCAAGAATCAAAGCTTTACTTCAGCAATAGTCAATGCATAAGGTCAGCTCCTTAGACTCTTTAAGGAGTTGGCCTTTTTATATACATCCTCGCTTTGTAGGATCATGCTTTTCTTTGAGTTGTATGTTTTGAAAAGAATGGATGATGGGTAAGTAACTCTTATACGAATAATCTTCCAATTAATCTTTAGGTAGAATGCCTTCGACAAAACTAGTGCAGATTTTCAACAATTTATGACAATGACTCCCTTCTAGTTGATTTATACTATATAAAAGAAAGGTAGGAGGGAGAAATGGTGCGAAATTATCAAATCTATTGGATTGAAGAATTGTTTGTACAGCACTATTATGGTCGGGAGAGAATGTTCTATCAGTTATTTTCTGATTGGGAATCGAGTACAGGGGATCAACATGATATTGTCTCAAAACAAGTAGATTACATTACGAAGCCTATTCCATACCTTCCTACACAGAGGCTTCTTAAGCAAGAAATGATGAAAGTTGAAGGTGCAGCCTGGATTGACTCCGTGGCCACTATTGAAAAAGAGGAATCGGGTGCCACCCTAGTTCTAAATGAAAAGTCTATGACTTTGCATGCGTGGGGGCAAGATATATCAGAGTATATCTTCTTTGAAATTTTACGGAGAAATATGGGCCAGTTATTGGCAATCGATATAAAAAATGAACAATTTGGCTGGTTAAAACCAATAAAGCAAAGAAAGTTTATATATTAATATGAAATTTTGACCAAAATATTGTATAATGTTTCAGGGTTTAGTACACTTTTAGAAGGACAACACGAAGGAGGAAGTAAGAATATGGGAACGACTGGATTACTCATTCTAGTAGGAGTTCTGGCACTGCTTGCTGGAGTTGCACTAGGATTTTTCATTGCTCGTAAATATATGATGAGCTACCTTAAGAAAAATCCACCAATTAACGAGCAAATGTTACGCATGATGATGATGCAAATGGGGCAAAAACCATCCCAGAAGAAAATCAATCAAATGATGAATGCAATGAATAAGAACATGAAGTAATAGATGAAAGCACTCAGGTGATGAGTGCTTTTTCTATTGATCGGGAATGCTGATGGTAGTGCCGCCCAATTCGTTCCGTTAGGATAATGGAATTATTTTTATGGAATTATAAAAACTTAAACATTATCCCTCAGGTTGAAATAAAATATATGATAAAATATAGTCCGGAGGGAGTCATATATGAAAAAATGGAGTATTGTTTCACTGTCTCTTTTGATTCTTGTCGCCGGATGCAGCAACAAGCCTCAAGAAGTGATCGATGAAGAAACGCTTGAAATTCAAAATAGTGCAGCAAGTGATGCACGGGAGTATTTAAATTATAACGTAGATAAAGAAAAAAAATCGGTGAATCGCGGTTTGATTACCATGACAATTAATAATCGAAGTGATATGGATGAAATAGAGACGGGGCTAATGTCATTGTCCACTGAGCATTTTTCGCCTGAAAAATATGTTTATCAAGAGGGGCAATACTTAAAGAAATTGAGTTCATGGTTAGGAAGGGAATCCAAATCCAATAAATCAGGACTTAACCCTCCATTGAAGATTACAGACGATATGACATGGGAACAGCAGATGGAGCTTGAGAAGAATAATCCTATGTACCTGGCGTATATTCATGAACAGAATTATGTAGATTCAGAAGGTAAAATTAAAGGGATCTCACTGGGGCTTGCCATGAATTCTGTGGATTATATCCGTGTGGAAGATGATCAGAAGCTTATGCACTTCGATGAAGCCAAAATAAATGAGAAAATGATGGAAGAATACGGCAAAAAAATAGCTGCCAAAGTTGCTGGTAGGGTAAAAGCGATAAAAGAATTAAAAAATGTACCGATCATGATTTCGATTTACAAGCTGCAACCAATAAACAGTGTCGTTTCAGGAAATTATATTGCAACAACCTATTTGGATGAGAACGATAACAGAATAAAAAAGTGGGATGATTTATCCGACAAATATTATTACTTCCCAAGTGATGAAGGGGAAGAGAAGGACCGCGATCTATATAATCGAATCCGGGATCTTGAAGATTATGTGTCAAAATACTTTTCACATCAGGATATTGAATTTGTCGGCAAAGGGTTATATAAGAAAGACTCGTTAAACAAACTCGTCATTGATGTACATACCGGCATGGTGAAAGAAACCGAATTGATAGGGTTTGCTCAGGCAATCGGTCCTGAAATTGTCGATTACTTCCCTCACACACCGGTTTATCTATACGTGAAAACACCAAAGGGTCTTAAAGCGACCATTGTCAAAGAAGTAGACCAGGAACCATTTGTAGAGATCCACTAAGGGTAAGAATATAAGTAGGAGGCAGGGACATAACAAAATCTATACACTCTAAAGACGAACAATGAGATTACGTGTTACACCGCTGTTGATTTCC
>NZ_JAXBLY010000010.1:0-160351 GCF_033963925.1 Rossellomorea sp. YZS02
TAGAGGGTGAAGGGAACTGCGTAGACTCCTACGGAAAACGGGCGTGCCGAGACCCCGGAAGCGGTTTTTGCTGAGGAGGCTCGGCCGAACGTCCGTGGAAAGCGAAGCAGTTCCCTTCACCCTCCTGCACCACACCCTATATGACAGAGCATTCGCAAACCTTCGTCTGAATATGAATAGCAACACTCTTTGCGAAAACAGCCTTTACAAAAAAACGAAAGAAGGATGATCATATGAACCCATCAACCGTACTCGTAACCGGCGGAACAGGCTTCGTTGCCTCATGGCTCGTGAAAGAACTCCTTGAACAGGGGCATGACGTAAGAACGACCGTCCGCAACCTGCAAACAGAAGAAAAATACCAGCATCTGAAAGACATTGAAACTGCCACTCCCGGGACCTTGACCATTTACGAAGCCGACTTGCTGAAGGAAGGGAGCTTCGATCAAGCCGTCGATGGCTCGGAGTACGTCTTCCATACAGCCTCTCCCTTCTTGATCAATGGCATCAAAGATCCTGAAAAAGAACTCGTGGAACCGGCGAGAAAAGGAACTCAAAACGTATTAACATCAGTGAATAAGGCAGAGTCCGTCAAGCGTGTCGTCTTGACCAGCAGCGTCGTCGCCATCTTCGGTGACCATATTGATATGAAGGGCAAGACTCATTTCTCAGAAGACGATTGGAATACGACGAGCTCAACGGAACACCAGCCTTACAATTACTCAAAGACCGTAGCGGAAAAAGAAGCGTGGAAGATGATGGAAGCTCAGGACCGCTGGGATCTTGTCACCATCAATCCTTCCTTCGTTATGGGGCCGGCACTCACCAAACGGACGGACTCCACGAGCACGTCTACGATTCTATCGTTTCTGACCGGCGGATTTAAGACAGGGGTGCCGGATCTCCCAACAGGAGTCGTCGATGTGCGTGACATCGCGAAAGCCCATATGCTCGCAGCCTTCACACCGGAAGCGAAAGGACGCTACATCCTATCAGGCGGTGAAATCACGTTCATCGAAATCGCAAAGCTGATTGCAAAGAACTTCCCTAATGAGTATCCACTCCCGACCAGGGTGGTTCCGAAGCCCCTCATCTGGCTGATTGCACCTACAGTTGGACTTACAAGACCGTATGTGAGCAAAAACGTCGGACACCCTGTAAAATTCGATACCAAGAAAAGTATCGCGGATCTTGGAATGACGTACAGAAGTCTCGAAACAACATTCACCGATCAAGTGAACCAAATGAAACGGGACGGTCTTATCAAAAAATAGACCATCATAAAGAACCCTGCTTCCATGAAGTGGGGGGCTTTTTGCCGAAATGATATAAAAAAGGAGAACTCGACGCAGTGATGGGCGAGTTTCTTTATTGGACCATCGTAATCGTTGAAATAAGATGTCTTGCCTTTATAGAAGAGCCAACATAAGTAAAATAGGCGGAAAATCTCCGGTTATATTCAGAACGGAACTCGTTCTGAGGTTAAATAAGCGGAGATTTTCCGCTTATGAACAGAAAAATCCCCCATTTTACTATTTTTCGAAGCAATAGGCGGAATCTTTCCGGCTATTTCGGTCATTATTAGAAATGAATTACTATTTACCGGAATTTTTCCGTCTATTTATCAGCGCTTATGCTTAACCTGATTGCCTAACTGAAAAGGCCCTTCTTATTATCTATTAAAATAAAACATAAATCCGCTTACATCCCCTCCAAAAAATGAAAACTCACCCTGTTCCATTGCAATTTCCCCCAATACTTCTTATACTTAATTAGTTAGAAGGAAGGGCCGTCCATTTGAGGGACGGACCTATCACTTGATCGGACCCTAAAAAGAAAAGGATGTGAGTGGTTTGACGGCAAAAGCGGATTCTACACCTGTCAAAGTTCACTTGAAAACCAAGATCACAATAGGAGAGGAAAGTGACTCTTTTGAATTGGTATCATTTGGTCGATACTATGAAAAAGGGGATGCCATTTTTCTAAAGTACGATGAGGTGCAAGAGGAAGGGACCACTCATACGATTGTCAAAGTCACAGATCGACAGGCCCTCATCCTCAGGAGCGGAGCAGTCAAAATGAGAATGGCCTTCAACGAACTCGAGGAGCAGAACGGCTCCTACGAAAGCCAGCTTGGCACCCTTTTACTGACAACCAAAACAAAAACACTTTCACATACACAGAGTGACTCGACGCTTGAAGGGGATTTCAATCTTTCATACGAGTTAAAGATGCAGGACAGCCCGGTTGGGGATTATGTTATGTCCATTCACTATAAGGAGGAAGCATAGGGATATGAATATCGTCGAAAAAGTACAAGAAAACCTGAAAGCCGAAATCAAAGCAGCGGTTCTGAAAGCGGGACTCGCAACAGAGGAGCAGATCCCCGATGTGATCCTTGAAACACCGAAGGAAAAGTCACACGGTGATTATTCAACGAATATGGCCATGCAGCTTGCACGCGTTGCGAAGAAAGCTCCGCGCATGATCGCTGATGACATCGTCGCAAACTTTGACCAGTCCAAAGCTTCCATCGAGAAAATGGAGATCGCAGGACCTGGATTCATCAATTTCTACATGAACAACGAGTACTTAACAGACTTGATTTCTTTGATTCTCGATCAGGATCAGGAATACGGTCAATCAGATGCTGGAAATGGTGAGAGAGTGAACGTCGAGTTCGTTTCTGCCAACCCTACTGGTGACCTTCACCTCGGCCATGCACGTGGCGCCGCGGTTGGTGATTCCCTATGTAACGTCCTTGAAAAAGCAGGTTATAAGGTAACTCGTGAATACTACATCAATGATGCCGGTAATCAGATCCACAACTTGGCGATTTCCGTTGAAGCCCGTTATTTCCAAGCGCTGGGACAAGACAAAGCGATGCCTGAAGACGGGTATCACGGACAGGACATCATCGAAATCGGGAAGAAGCTGGCGGAAGAATTCGGTTCTAAATATGCAGAAGTAAGCGATGAAGAACGCTACAAGTTTTTCCGTGAGTACGGCCTGAAGATTGAAATGGCGAAGCTTCAAAAGGATCTTGAAATGTTCCGTGTACCATTCAACGTCTGGTACTCTGAAACATCCCTATATGAAAACGGCAAGATCGACGCTGCGCTGAAGACTTTGAGAGACAACGGTCACGTTTACGAAGAGGACGGTGCAACCTGGTTCCGTTCGACTGAACTTGGTGACGACAAGAACCGTGTTCTGATTAAGAACGACGGCACGTACACATATCTGACTCCGGATATTTCCTATCATCAGGATAAATTCGAGCGCGGACATGATGTACTCATCAATATTTGGGGTGCGGACCATCACGGATACATCCCTCGTATGAAAGCGGCCATCGAAGCTCTTGGCTTTGACCGTGACAAGCTGGAAGTCGAAGTGATTCAACTCGTTCATCTCTACAAAAATGGTGAAAAGATGAAGATGAGTAAGCGTACAGGAAAAGCCGTTACGTTACGTGAGCTAGTGGAAGAGGTCGGTCTTGATGCAGTCCGTTATTTCTTCGCCATGAGAAGTGCCGACACGCACATGGACTTTGACCTGGATTTGGCCGTATCACAATCCAACGAAAATCCTGTGTACTACGCTCAATACGCCCACGCGCGTATTTGCAGTATCCTGCGTCAGGCAAAAGAACAGGGACTCTCTTCTGAAGACAAGATCGACTTAAAGCTGATCGGTACGGAAAAAGAAGTCGACCTACTGAAAAAACTGGGTGAATTCCCACAAATGATCGCTGATGCGGCTGAGAAACGCACACCTCACCGCGTGGCAAATTACATCAATGACCTGGCATCCGCTTTCCACAGCTTCTACAATGCCAACAAAGTACTTGATGAAGAAAATCGTGAGCTGACAACAGCTCGTCTCGCTTTAGTGAAAGTGGTACGTGTTACGTTGCAAAATGCTCTTGCTTTAATCGGTGTAGCAGCTCCGGAAAAAATGTAAAGTCCATTTTAAAGGTCCGTCCCTCAAAGGGGGTGGACCTTTTTTTCTTATATTTCTCACGGTTTAACGTATAATAATGGTAGATGAATGTAGGAGGAGAATGGTATGAAGACGGTCGTTTTAGCTATTGTAACGGGATTTTTGGTCGGGTTTATCTTTGCTCTGTTCAAGCTTCCGATACCGGCACCGCCCGCACTTGCCGGAATTGCGGGAATCGTGGGCATCTACCTTGGATTCAAAGCCTTTATGGCGATTCAGCCCTGGATCGAATCCGTGTTCAAGTAAATCGTACATACGCGACCAAACAAAAAAAGACGGACACCACGTGCCCATCTTTTTTTTTACGTCCACTCAAGCGTCCCCCCGCCGATCCTTTTCACCCCGCGAATGGAGGAGAGGTCTTCGATCAGTTTCAGCATCGCCAGATCCTTAGCTTTAGCTTCGATCATAAAGTCCACGTCCTGATCGAGGCTCTTCAGCGTCTTAAAGAATCCCTCCACAAATCCGGGATCGACCAAGTCAGCATGTGAACGGAAAGCCTTTTCCGATTTAGGGGAGGAAATATGTATTTTCGGCACTAAGTCTCTTCTGTCCCATGTGGCAAAAATACGTTCCAGTTGATCTTCAAGTGGCTCTTCACCCGGATTCGCCTCATGATGATGAATGTCGAGGACCATGGGGATGTCCTCTTTTTCACATACACTCAACGTTTCGTTGACCGTATACGTCTTGTCGTCGTTTTCCAACGTCATGATGTCCTTCACATCAAGGGGGAGACTCTTCAAGTTTTCATAAAAACGGACCAATGTCGCTTCCTTATCCCCATAGCTTCCACCGATATGGATGTTGATGACGGAATCCTTTTCGATTCCCATATACTCAAGCATCCGGTAATGGTACACCATATCCTTCACGGCATTGTCCGTCACATGCTCCTTGGGACTTGTGAACAAGGTGAACTGGTTCGGATGGAAGCTTGACCTGATCCCGAATTTCTTGATCAGATCCCCAAGCTCCTTCCATTCACTTTTAAATGGGGAGTAGAAATCCCATTCCACTTCCGGATGGGTGGCAAGGGGGACGAGGGAGCTCGATAATCGGTACAGTTTAATTTCATGAGCAGCGCACAGATAGAGGATGCGTTTCGTATGCTCCAGGTTTAACGCCGTCACTTCCTTCAGGCGATCCATGCGCTCACCTTTGGGTAACTCTGAATATCTCTTGTAGGTCATGGTTTTGGCCGGGCTTGCATCCCATAAAGAGAGGGAGTTTGCCACGAACCCTAAACGGACTTTCATGAGTCATCCCCCTAAAGTAAGATTGAAATGGCTGAACCGATGCGTTCTTTTACACGGGTGAGCATGGAGACGGAAGAGAGATCGCTTTCGCTCAATGGATCAGAAGCTTCCATGTCTTTAGCCATTTCCTTTTTCAGTGTCTGAATGAATCCTTTGTCATAAATCAGATTATTAATTTCAAAATTGATGAAAAAGCTTCTTTTATCAAAGTTTGCCGTTCCGATATCGCAGAAATGATCATCGACGACCATCACTTTCGCATGATAAAAGCCGTCCATGAATTGATACACTTGTGCTCCTTTTGCAAGGAGAGGCCTGAAATAAGGAAAGGCCGCTTCCTTCACCAGCATATGATCGGCATTATTCGGTATGATGATCCTAACGGTGACACCCCTGTCCAATGCACCCATGAGGGCATCCATCAATGGGGGGGTGGGGATGAAGTACGGTGTTCCGATGATGACCTCATCTTGTGCCTCATCGATGAATTTCCCAAAGAAGTCTTCGATATTGATGCCTTCTGTAGGGAAGATCTGATGCTGAATACTACCTTTTTCAGCAGAAGGGAAGTACGTCGCTTCATCCTTCAGATCCTTCCTCGTTGCACGGAACCAGTCAATACAGAATTCTGTCTGGAGATCGTGGACCCCTTCGCCCTTTAAGCGGAGATGATAATCCCTCCAGGGGGAAAGTTCAGGCTTATCATTTTCATCGATGTATTCCTTCCCGATATTGTAGCCACCCAAATAACCGATCGTACCATCAATGACGGTGATCTTCCGGTGATTACGCTGTTGGGAGGAAAAGAACAGGTAAGGAAGCTTCACTCTTCGGCAGAAATCCACTTCCACACCCGCATCCCGAAGGTCCTTCACCTTTGATTTAGGGACGTTATGACTCCCGATCTGATCCATCAGAAGACGGACTTCTATCCCTTCTCGTGCTTTTCCTTTCAGTAATTCCATGAACCTCAGGGCAAAATGGTCATCCTGGACGATATAAAATAAAACATGAATAGAAGACCTTGCTTCTCTCATCTCTTTAAACATTTGATCGAAAAGCTCGGGTCCCCTTGAAAACAATTGGATATCACTCATTCGTTTCTCATAATCTCTTCTTGTCCGCGTGCGGATAAAATGACTTCTTCCCAATCGGAAATCAATCATCATCCATCCGATGACAGCGGCAAGGATCAACAGCAGAATCAACCACCACATAGAATCACTCTCTCATTTGCATTGTCTTTAGTATGTCCTTAATTTTATGTACATTGCATTCTTTCTTCTTTTCCCATTTACCCGTTCTTTTGAAACATGTGGGGGGATAAATAGTCCTGTTTCTTTTGGGAAAATGAATATCCGTTCATGAAAAGGTTTTCATTTTTATTCGTAAAAACCATTGACTGAATGCTCATTCATAATATAATGGAGATATGAACTATTCAGAATATTAATTTGGTTTGTAAAAGTTTGAACAAAGGGGATGTTCATTTCAGACCAAAGAAGGGGGAGTGTTTGTCTATGAATGGGTTACTCATTCTCAATTGGGTCGCATTTATCCTTGTGACCGTTTATGCACTGAGTCTGTTTGTGTATGTAGTAAAGACGAGAATTGAATATATTAAGCTCGGGAAGAAAGTGGAGTTCGACAAACGATTCAAAGAGCGATTCCAGAAGATCCTGGTCAATGTCTTCGGACAAAAGAAGCTTCTGAAGGATAAGAAAAGTGGAGCGATCCACGTCATGTTCTTCTATGGTTTCATCCTTGTCCAATTCGGGGCAATCGACTTTATCTGGAAAGGGCTGGCACCTGGTAGCCATCTGCCTCTTGGACCTTTATACCCTGGATTCACGTTCTTCCAGGAGATCGTCACACTGATGATCCTCGTCGCGGTTGTCTGGGCTTTCCATCGCCGCTATGTGGAAAAGTTGGTCCGATTAAAAAGAGGATTCAAGTCAGGACTCGTCCTATTGTTCATCGGTGGATTAATGCTTTCCGTCCTTGTCGGGAACGGAATGGGCCTCATCTGGCATGGAGAAGAACTTGCCTGGACTGAGCCTATAGCGTCACTGATAGCAGGAGCACTTGGAGCAATCGGAGAAACGGCTTCCATCGCCATTTTCTATATTGCCTGGTGGATTCATTTACTATTCTTATTGGCATTCCTTGTGTATGTGCCACAGTCAAAGCACGCGCATTTAATTGCAGGACCTGCCAATGTTTATTTCAATCGTTTAGACAACCCTGGGAAGCTGAAGCCCATCGACTTTGAAGATGAGTCAGCCGAAAGCTTCGGGGTAGGAAAAATAGAAGAATTTACACAACATCAAATGATCGATTTCTATGCATGTGTGGAATGTGGTCGTTGTACGAATATGTGTCCGGCAACGGGAACCGGGAAAATGCTTTCCCCGATGGACCTGATCGTCAAACTTCGTGATAACCTCACCAATCATGGTGCAGTCGTGACACAGAAGAAGCCTTGGGTGCCGACGTTTGCTTTCAACGGCACAAAAGGAAATCAGCTTGCGATGGCAAGTGCCACTCAAGCGGCTGAAGAAGCAGCTGCAGGAGCTACGTACAGTCCAAGCCTGATCGGTGATGTCATCACGGAAGAAGAAATCTGGGCATGTACAACATGCCGTAACTGTGAAGACCAATGTCCGGTCATGAACGAACACGTCGATAAAATCATCGACCTTCGCCGCTACCTCGTTCTGACAGAAGGAAAGATGGATGCAGACGCACAGCGCGCCATGCAAAACATCGAGCGCCAGGGGAATCCTTGGGGTCTGAACCGTAAAGAACGTGAAAACTGGCGTGAAGCAAGAGAAGACGTCACGATTCCTACAGTGAAAGAAATGAAAAAAGCCGGAGAAGACTTTGAATTCCTATTCTGGGTCGGATCCATGGGTTCATTCGATAACCGAAGCCAAAAGATCGCTCTATCCTTTGCCAAGCTGATGAATGAAGCGGGAGTGAAGTTCGCGATCCTTGGAAATAAGGAAAAGAACTCCGGAGATACACCGCGCCGCCTTGGAAATGAATTCTTATTCCAGGAGCTTGCCGGACAGAACATCGCCGAATTTGAAAAGCATGAGATCAAGAAGGTTGTCACGATCGATCCGCATGCTTATAACATTTTCAAAAATGAGTATCCGGACTTTGGTCTGGAAGCAGAGGTCTATCACCATACAGAACTTCTGCACCAGCTTGTACAGGAAGGCCGCCTGAAACCGCAATACGAAGTGAACGAAACGATCACCTTCCACGATTCTTGTTACCTTGGTCGTTACAACGAAGTATACGATCCACCGCGTGAAATCCTGAAATCGATTTCCGGCGTGAAATTGGTCGAGATCGAGCGTAACCGTGAAAAAGGCATGTGCTGTGGTGCAGGTGGAGGACTCATGTGGATGGAGGAAGATGCAGGTCACCGCGTCAACGTTTCCCGTACCGAACAGGCACTGGCTGTCAATCCATCGGTCATCAGCTCAGGCTGTCCATACTGCCTGACCATGCTATCAGATGGTACGAAAGCAAAAGAAGTTGAAGAAACGGTGTCGACTCTCGATGTCGCAGAAATCCTGGAAAGAGCCGTTTGTGGTAATCAAAACGATCAGCCGGCAGCTTCATAAAAAGAATATTATCAAAACAATAATGAATTAGACACACATTTAGGAGTGAAACAAAATAGTCTCTATTGCGTTTCGCTCCTATTGTTTTTCTACAATAATAAATTTGATGGAAAAATAAAAACTTTCTAAAAAATCAATGCGTTCAAGCTGAATTTGAAGTACAATAAAGGTATATTGGGGACAGAAATTGTCCCTTCTCTTGTGGAGAATAGTTGAGCGAGCGTTCAGTCGAGAGTCGTTCAAAATTTTTTAAAGTTAATTGAAAGCGTATACAATTTGTCGAATGAAACTCATATAAAGGAGAGCGATGGAGATGGGAAAAACGGTTATTTTAGATGGAGCTAGAACACCTTTTGGTAAATTCGGGGGAAGCCTCAGCAGTTTCACAGCTTCAGAGCTTGGCGGATTCGCTGTGAAGGAAGCCTTGAAACGAGCCGGCGTAAGCGGGGAAGATGTTGAAGAAGTCATCCTGGGATCGGTTTTGCAAGGCGGGCAGGGGCAAATCCCTTCACGTCAAGCCTCACGCCATGCGGGATTGCCGTGGAATGTCAAAACGGAAACGATCAACAAAGTATGTGCATCCGGAATGCGGAGCGTCACGCTTGGTGATCAGATCATCCGTGCTGGCGACGGTGAAGTGATCGTGGCAGGCGGCATGGAATCCATGTCCAATGCCCCTTATATCCTTCCGAAAGCCCGCTGGGGATTCAAGATGGGAGACTCACAGGTGAAAGACCTGATGGTTCACGACGGATTGACTTGCAGCTTCAATAACGTCCACATGGGCACGTACGGAAATGAAACAGCGAAGGAATTCGAACTATCAAGAGAAGAGCAGGATCAATGGTCACTCAGAAGCCACGAGCGGGCAGTGAAAGCGACGGAAGAAGGCGTACTCGGTGAGGAAATCGTCGCCGTCGAGGTGCCGCAACGCAAGGGAGATCCGGTTGTCGTCGATAAAGATGAAGCACCACGGAAGGAAACGTCCATCGAAGCACTGGCCAAATTAGGCCCGGTCTTTGGTTCAGAGGGCACCATCACGGCAGGAAACGCGCCAGGAGTAAACGACGGGGCGGCTGCCATGGTGCTGATGAGTGAAGAAAGAGCAGCGAAAGAAGGCAAGCAGCCGTTAGCGACGATCCTTGGCCACACTGCCATCGCTGTTGAAGCGAAAGACTTCCCGCAAACACCGGGTCTTGTCATCAACGAGCTTCTGAAGAAAACAGGAAAATCACTGGAAGAAGTCGACCTGTTTGAAATCAACGAGGCGTTTGCAGCGGTTGCATTGACCAGCGGAAAAATTGCAGGATTGGACCCTGAAAAAGTGAACGTAAATGGTGGAGCGGTTGCCCTCGGTCATCCGATCGGAGCAAGTGGGGCGCGTATCATCCTGACACTGGCATACGAACTGAAACGCCGCGGTGGCGGAGTCGGGATTGCCTCGATCTGCAGCGGAGGCGGTCAAGGGGATGCGATTATGATTGAGGTGGCGAAGCAGTAGGGGGTGGTTGTACCTGGTACAGATGAGGTTGATTGTACCAGGCACATAATGGCTGTTTTGTACCAGGTACATCATGGTCTCGTTGTACCTGGTACACACATAGGTTCAGCTGCTGAATTTCCGCTGAAAATCAGCAGCTGATCCATCCAAAACCAAACCAACTGGATTACCAGTCTTATAGATTACAAAGGGGAGAACAATATGAACATCAAAAACGTAATGGTCATCGGCGCAGGACAAATGGGTTCAGGAATCGCCCAAGTATGTGCTCAGGCCGGATTCCATGTATACCTGAACGATTTAAAAGAAGAATTTGTCCAAAAGGGAATGGGCGTCATCACAAAGAATCTGACGCGCTCCGTTGAAAAAGGGAGAATGTCAGAAGAAGACAAGACAGCAACGTTGAACCGCCTGACGTCTTCAACGGATATCCACGATGCCAAACAAGTGGACCTTGTCATCGAAGCGGCAGTTGAAAATATGGACATCAAGACGAAAATCTTTGCTCAATTGGATGAAATCACTCCTGAGCACACGATTCTAGCTTCTAATACATCGTCACTGCCGATTACAGAAATCGCTGCAGCGACGAAACGTCCGAAGCAGGTGATCGGCATGCACTTCATGAACCCGGTTCCGGTCATGAAGCTCGTTGAGATCATCCGGGGACTGGCGACGACGGATGAAGTGTATCAGGCGATTGAAGACATGACGAAATCACTCAATAAAGTACCGGTGGAAGTGGAGGATTTCCCTGGATTCGTTTCAAACCGGATCCTGATGCCGATGATCAATGAAGCGATCTTTACTCTGTATGAAGGGGTGGCAAGTAAAGAAGCGATTGATGAAGTGATGAAGCTCGGTATGAATCACCCGATGGGACCTCTGACGTTAGCAGACTTCATCGGACTGGACACATGCCTGTACATCATGGAAACCCTGCACGAAGGCTTCGGGGATGATAAATACCGCCCGTGTCCGCTGCTTAGAAAATATGTGAAAGCCGGTTGGCTCGGTAAGAAAACAGGGCGCGGCTTCTATTCGTACGAATAACGAACATCGGGGAGGAAACAGTCATGGAGTTACGATTCACGGAAGAACAGCAGATGATGAGAAAGATGGTCCGGGACTTTGCCGAAACAGAGATCCAGCCGTTCATCGAGAAAATGGAAGAGGGAGAATTCCCGAGACAGATTTTAAATAAAATGGCTGAGCTTGGTTTGATGGGGATCACGATCCCGGAGAAATACGGCGGTTCGGAGATGGACTTCACATCGTATATCATTGCGATCCACGAGCTGTCAAAAGTAAGCGCAACCATCGGGGTCATCTTGTCCGTTCATACGTCTGTAGGGACCAATCCGATCCTTTATTTCGGAAACGAGGAGCAGAAGCAAAAGTACCTTCCGAAGCTTGCATCGGGTGAGTATTTAGGTGCTTTCTGTCTGACGGAACCGAGCGCCGGATCCGATGCGAAGAGCCTGAAATCCCGTGCTGAGAAACGTGGGGATCATTATGTGGTGAACGGATCGAAAGTCTTCATCACGAATGGTGGAGAAGCGGATACGTATATCGTTTTTGCCACAACGGACCCAACCAAAGGAAGCCGGGGCGTATCTGCCTTCATTGTAGAGAAAGACACACCGGGTCTTGTGATCGGGAAAGACGAACATAAAATGGGTCTTCACGGTTCCCGGACCGTTCAGTTGACCTTTGAAGATATGAAAGTGCCTGCTGAAAACCTTCTCGGTGAAGAAGGGGAGGGCTTCAAAATCGCCATGGCGAATCTTGATGTCGGCCGGATTGGTATCGCCGCTCAGGCCCTTGGCATCGCTGAAGCAGCTTTTGATTATTCAACGGCTTATGCCAAAGAGCGGGTGCAATTCGGCAAGCCGATCGCAGCCCAGCAGGGAATCGGCTTTAAGCTTGCCGATATGGCGACGGCAGTTGAAGGCTCGAAGCTACTTGTGTACCGTGCGGCTAATCTCCGCTCAAACAACATCTCCTGCGGGAAAGAAGCAAGTATGGCCAAACTGTTTGCTTCGAAAACGGCCGTGGAAGTGTCGACGGAAGCGATTCAGGTGTATGGCGGATATGGCTACACGAAGGAGTATCCTGTTGAGCGCCTGTTCCGGGATGCGAAGGTGACGGAGATTTACGAGGGAACGAGCGAGATTCAGCGGATGGTAATTGGGAAGAATCTGTTGGTTTAATCAGTCGGGGTGTCGAAGTGAATACATTCAGGCGCCTATAGTGTGAGGTTTCACGGCTGGCTTTTTTAGAGTGCCAGCACCGGTTTACAGATGAGAAGAGGAGGAACTTGAGATGAATTTTAAATTGTCAGAAGAGCATGAAATGATACGTAAGATGGTCCGTGATTTTGCACGGAACGAGGTGGCGCCGACTGCTGCTGAGCGTGATGAGGAAGAGCGCTTTGATATGGATTTATTCAAGAAGATGGCTGAGCTTGGGCTAACGGGGATTCCTTGGCCGGAAGAGTACGGCGGGATCGGCAGTGACTATCTGGCGTACTGTATCGCTGTTGAAGAGTTATCAAGGGTGTGTGCGTCAACGGGTGTAACCCTTTCTGCTCATACTTCATTAGCCGGCTGGCCGGTATACAAATTCGGTACGGAAGAACAGAAGCAGAAGTATCTCCGTCCGATGGCACAGGGCGAGAAGATCGGTGCATATGGGCTGACTGAGCCGGGTTCGGGATCTGACGCTGGCGGAATGAAGACGACAGCTCGTTTAGAAGGAGATCACTACGTATTGAACGGGTCTAAAATTTTCATCACAAATGGTGGAATCGCGGATACGTATATTGTATTTGCTTTGACAGATCCTTCACAGCGCCAGCGTGGAACGAGTGCGTTCATCGTAGAGGCAGACTTTGAAGGGTTCTCTGTCGGGAAAAAAGAGAAGAAGCTCGGGATCCGTTCATCGCCAACGACTGAAATCGTCTTTGAAGATTGTAAAGTACCGAAAGAAAACATGCTTGGCAAGGAAGGCGACGGCTTTAAGATTGCCATGATGACTCTTGACGGCGGCCGTAATGGAATTGCCGCTCAAGCTGTCGGGATTGCACAAGGGGCCCTTGATGCGTCTGTCGACTATGCCAAAGAGCGTGAGCAGTTCGGCAAGCCGATTGCAGCGAATCAGGGGATTTCATTCAAGATCGCCGATATGGCGACATCCATCGAGGCTTCCCGTCTATTAACCTATCAAGCTGCGTGGTTGGAGTCAGAAGGGCTTCCATACGGAAAAGAATCGGCGATGTCGAAGCTGATGGCAGGGGATACAGCGATGAAAGTGACAACAGAAGCGGTTCAGATTTTTGGTGGATACGGTTATACGAAGGATTATCCTGTGGAGCGCTATATGCGTGACGCGAAGATCACCCAGATTTATGAGGGGACGCAGGAGATTCAGAGATTGGTTATTTCGCGGATGGTGACGAAGTAAGGGTTGCCGGGATTTTTTTTAGAAGGGGATTACCCGGTTCGTCCTAACGCGTGTCAGGCACCCGATGGGGTTGTTGGATGTTTCGTGGCGTAAAGGGGTTACTGACATCGCTTGCTGCTTAAGGGTGCCAGACCCGGTATGTGCTGGTATAGAGACAGAGTTCTGACTGCTTTGTTGGGGGATGAAGCAGTCAGCAGGGTCAATGGGAGAAACGGAATATAAAGGCGGTCGATTGTTTTGAATAAGAAGAGGGAAGTTCATGCTTCGGTTAAGGATGAGCGTTTGGTGGAAAAGCGGCGTGATCAGATGATTCGTGGGGCCGTTTCTCTGTTTAAACAAAAGGGGTTTCATCGCACCACGACCAGAGAGATCGCAAAGGCCGCCGGTTTCAGTATCGGAACGCTGTATGAATATATACGAACAAAGGAAGATGTCCTGTATTTAGTGTGTGACAGCATTTATGAACAGGTTCGATTGGAGCTTGAGGAACTGGACGTCGGCAAAGGGACGATCGAGAGCTTGAGGCTCGGCATCGCCCATTATTTCAAGGTGATGGACCGGATGCAGGATGAAGTGCTTGTCATGTATCAGGAAGCGAAGTCCCTGTCAAAGGATGCTTTACCTTATGTGCTTCGCAAGGAACTTGAAATGGTCGGGATGGTGGAAGACCTGATCAAAGGCTGCGTGGAAAGCGGAAAGCTTGAGCTTGATGAAAATCAGTGCCATATGCTGGCTCAAAATGTATTTGTCCAGGGACAGATGTGGGGATTCCGTCGTTGGGCGATGCAGAAACGATTCACACTTGAGGAATATATCGATCTTCAAATCGAGCTGCTGTTTGCAGGAATCATCGGATTTGAAAAACAAGGGAGAACAGGGGGAGTAATATGAGCACGGTTGAGATTTATAAACCAAAGCACCATGTACGTTTTGTCACGGCATCGAGCCTATTTGACGGACATGATGCGTCGATCAACATAATGCGTCGGATTATCCAGGCAAGTGGGGCGGAAGTGATCCACTTGGGACATAACCGTTCTGTAGAAGAAGTCGTCAATGCTGCTATTCAAGAAGATGTTCAGGGGATTGCGATTTCATCCTACCAGGGCGGTCACGTCGAATACTTTAAATATATGTACGACCTTTTAAACGAAAGAGGGGCATCCCACATCCGTATTTATGGCGGAGGCGGTGGTGTCATCATCCCTCGTGAAATCAAGGAACTCCATGAATACGGAATTGCCCGCATTTTCTCACCGGAAGACGGACGTACGCAGGGTCTTCAAGGGATGATCAACAAGATGATCGAGGAGTGTGACTTCCCGACTATCAAAGGAAGCGTCAATCAAGAAGTTGAAAAGCTTGCGACTGGAAATGTGAACACGGTGTCGAAGCTGATCTCACTTGCCGAGTACCAGGTAGGGGCCAATGAAGAAGTGGCGGCTACAGCCCAGACCGTTTTTTCGGAAATCAAGAATTTAGCGAAAAAAGCACCTGTATTAGGGATCACCGGAACGGGTGGAGCAGGGAAGAGTTCATTGACGGATGAGCTGATCCGCCGTTTTATCAATGAACTTCCAGAAAAGAAAATCGCGATCCTGTCCATCGATCCAACGAAGCAAAAAACAGGCGGAGCCCTTCTTGGTGACCGGATCCGCATGAATGCGATCTTCAATCCACGTGTGTATATGAGAAGTCTTGCTACACGTGGATCAAAGACGGAGCTCTCACTTGCCATCAAAGACGCAATCAATGTCGTGAAAGCGGCAGGGTATGATCTGATCGTCGTTGAAACGAGCGGGATCGGGCAGGGGGATGCGGAAATCGCTGAAATCTGTGATATGTCTATGTACGTCATGACAAGTGAATTCGGTGCGCCGTCCCAGCTTGAGAAAATCGATATGATCGATTATGCAGACCTGATCGTTATCAATAAATTTGAGCGCAAAGGTTCAGAGGATGCGAGACGCCAGGTGCAGAAGCAGTACCAGCGCAGTCATATGCTGTTTGATAAAGATCTTGATGACATGCCTGTATACGGAACGATCGCCAGCCAGTTCAACGATCCTGGAACGAATGCCCTTTTCGCGGCGATGATCGAAACAGTGAACAATAAAATGGAGCTGGATTGGAAAACGAGTTTCTCCAAAGATGTGGATGTTGAAAAGCAAAATGTCATCATTCCAAACAACCGCCGTTACTATCTGCGCGAAATTGCCGAAACGGTTCGCAATTATCATAAAAAAGCCGAAGAGCAGGTAAACCTGGCCCGCCGATTATTCCAGCTTGAAGGCGCCATCGAAGCAGTCAACGAGAAAGAAACGAATGACGGGGTCGTCACATCCCTTCAAACACTGAAAGAAGAAATCGAAAATAAATTGACGGCAGAATCCAAACAAATTTTACAAAAATGGGATTCTCTAAAAGAGACCTACAGCAAGGATCAGTTCGTCACGAAGATCCGTGATAAAGAGATTGTCACTGAATTAAAGACAAAAAGCTTATCCGGTCTCGATATCCCGAAAGTGTCCCTTCCGAAATACAAAGACTACGGTCAGATTCTGGATTGGGTATATAAAGAGAATGTGCCTGGCTCATTCCCTTACACAGCTGGAGTGTTTCCTTTTAAGCGAAAAGGAGAAGATCCGAAGCGTCAGTTTGCCGGGGAAGGAACGCCTGAACGGACGAATCGCCGTTTCCACTATCTATCCAAAGATGATGATGCGAAACGCCTGAGTACGGCCTTTGACTCTGTAACATTATACGGTGAAGATCCAGATCACCGTCCGGACATTTACGGAAAAGTCGGGGAGAGCGGCGTGAGCATCTGTACGCTCGAGGATATGAAGAAGCTGTATGCAGGCTTTGATCTGTGTGCGCCGTCAACGTCGGTTTCCATGACGATCAACGGTCCGGCACCGATCATCCTTGCCATGTATATGAACACAGCCATCGATCAGCAGATCCGTATGAAGGAAGAGGAGCTTGGCCGCGTACTCACAGTCGAAGAATATGTGGAAGTGAAGGAACAGACGCTGCAAGTCGTCCGTGGAACGGTTCAGGCCGATATTTTAAAAGAAGATCAGGGACAAAACACGTGTATCTTCTCAACTGAATTCGCCCTCCGCATGATGGGGGACATCCAGCAGTACTTCATCGATCATAAGGTGAGAAACTATTATTCTGTATCGATTTCGGGCTACCATATCGCCGAAGCGGGGGCAAATCCGATTTCTCAGCTTGCCTTCACACTGGCGAACGGTTTCACCTACGTGGAATACTATCTGAGCCGCGGGATGGATATCAACGCCTTTGCACCAAACTTATCATTCTTCTTCTCAAACGGTCTCGATCCCGAGTATACGGTGATCGGACGCGTGGCCCGTCGCATCTGGTCAACGGTGATGAGAGATAAATACGGTGCCAACGAACGCAGTCAGAAGCTGAAATATCATATCCAGACATCCGGTCGTTCCCTGCATGCACAGGAGATTGATTTCAACGATATCCGTACGACGCTTCAAGCATTGATGGCCCTGCAGGATAACTGTAACTCCCTGCATACAAACGCCTATGATGAAGCCATTACGACACCTACGGAAGAATCTGTCCGCCGTGCCATGGCGATCCAGATGATCATCACGAAAGAACATGGATTATCCAAAAATGAAAATCCGCTTCAAGGTTCGTTCATTGCAGAAGAGCTGACAGATCTTGTGGAGGAAATGGTCCTCACAGAATTCGACCGCTTAAATGACCGCGGAGGCGTACTCGGATCAATGGAAACCCAGTATCAACGCGGGAAGATCCAAGAAGAATCCATGTACTACGAAATGAAAAAGCATTCCGGAGAGCTTCCGATCGTAGGAGTGAACACGTACCTGAATCCAAATCCACCTTCAGAAGAAGACATGGACAGCATGGAACTGGCACGTGCAACAAAAGAAGAAAAAGAAACACAAATTGATAATCTCCGAGACTTCCAATCACAGCACAAAGATAAAACCGAAGAAGCCCTCACACGCTTAAAGCAGGCAGCCGTCGGCGGAGGCAACATCTTCGAAGAACTCATGGAAACCGTGAAAGTCGCAAGCCTCGGACAAATCACACGCGCCCTCTACGAAGTAGGCGGACAGTATAGACGTAATATGTAACAAAGAATAAAGAAATGAGACTACTGTGGGGGTGCAGTGGTCTCTTTTTTCACAGTGAACATTCTATAAAGGGATGATCAGGCATAGTCTTAACGATGGGGGAAATTCTTTTTTACTAATAGCTAATTGTTGAGTAATATACTAAGTTGATTGGAGCGGAAGGTGCTCGACTCCTGCGGGAATAGCGGGAAAGTTGAGACCCCGCAGGCAAAGCCGAGGAGGCTCAACTCACGCCCCGCGGAAAGCGAGCATCCTGGAGCGGAAATCAACAGCGCCTATCTAAAGAATAAATTCACCTGACAAGTTTAAAAACCCGCCAAACCGTCTATCCTTTATACGAACTCAACCAATTTTTAACATGAACGTAATAGTTATAGGGTAAGATTTCCTATATAATAAAATTGTCAGAAATGTGAACGAAAAAGACGATACATACGTTTGGATGTGAGACTGTGAAGGCCATTTTACGTTACATATTATTGATTCTCACCCTGTACGCCGCCATCCTTTTATACCAGATTCAACTGGGGGCCATCCCTTTTTTCCTGCTGTCTTTCTATTTATTCTATGAAGCGTTCCGGACGATCAGGAGCGGTAAGAGAGAAGAAAAATGGGGGAATGGCAGACCTTCTTGAAATCAGGTGTGAAAAAATGTGGGAAAAACCAGATATGTCTGGCATAAAGTGATTTATATTGTTTATAATGATGAATATGGTTAAAATTGATAATGGAGAATTTTTGCCCTTTTTTACTCTACTTAGTAGAGTGTGAAATAGAGAAAGGAAGTGCGTAAAGTGAGTCTTAAGCAATTATCCAAAGAAGAATTGCGTCAAACATCATTCATTGAGCTGGCACATGAAATTTTAGTAGAGAAAAAGCAAGCGATGGCATTTGAAGAGATCGTGAAGGAAATCAAGGGTTTACTTGAAATCTCTGATAAAGAGGTAAAGAGCCGTTTACTTCAATTCTATACCGACTTGAATATTGACGGACGATACATTGCCATGGGTGATAACCGTTGGGGATTAAGAGAATGGTATCCGGTTGATCAAATCGAAGAAGAAACCGTTCCAACGATGAAATCCAGCAAAAAGAAAAAAGCGAAGAAGAAAGACGAAGATCTGGATCTGGATGATTTCGATGATCTGGACGATGAAGATCTTGATTACGATGATCTTGATGATTCAGACGATGACGATGATCTGACAGATGACGACGATGACGATATCGATGTAGACGATGCGGACGAAGATCTGGACATCGATGAAGACGAAGAAGAACTTGAAATCGATGAATTCGATGACGTTGATGACGAAGACGAAGAAGATGAAGAAGATTTGGACGAAGAGGAAGAGAAGTAATCCCTCCGAATCCTAAAAGCCTCCACCAGGTTCATTGCCTTTTGGGGGCTTTTTATTTCCATTGAAATGATTGAAAATTCGGTCCTCATTCTATGCTTGACTTCTCCTCTCTAGGAAGGTAGTATTTTATTTGGGCTCCCTAAAAAGGGACAGATAACGTATATCACGCTCCCCTTACATGATTGTAAGTGGGGCGTTTTTTGTTTTTATAAGAAGAATGCTTTGACGTGAACGAGCGAATCTATCTTTTAAAGACCCCTTACATTTTTACGCATCTTGATAATAAGAGGCTGTCTTTTAGCTGGTTTATGCAGATGGATTTATTTTAGGAGAATGGACTTGTCCTTCTTTGAACAAGATAAATTCATGACATGACTACATAAGAGACACCCTCTACTTTTTTTGAAACAAACTTATTTTGAAGGGGGACATATACATGACTAAGTATATTTTCGTAACAGGCGGCGTAGTGTCGTCACTAGGGAAAGGGATCACAGCAGCGTCCCTTGGAAGACTATTGAAAAATCGTGGAGTGAGCGTCACGATCCAGAAGTTCGATCCATACATCAACGTGGATCCGGGGACAATGAGTCCTTATCAGCACGGTGAAGTATTCGTAACCGATGACGGTGCGGAAACAGATCTTGACTTAGGTCACTATGAGCGTTTCGTTGACATCAATCTGACAAAATACAGCTCTGTCACAACGGGTAAAATCTACTCAACTGTACTGAAAAAAGAGCGCCGCGGTGATTATCTTGGTGGAACCGTGCAGGTCATTCCTCACATCACGAACGAAATCAAAGAGCGCGTATACCGTGCCGGTCGCGAAACGAATTCTGATGTCGTCATCACAGAAATCGGTGGAACGGTAGGGGATATCGAATCTCTTCCATTCCTTGAAGCGATCCGTCAAATCAAGAGCGATGTAGGCCGTGACAACGTGATGTACATTCACTGTACACTCGTTCCTTACATCAAGGCAGCCGGTGAAATGAAAACAAAACCGACTCAGCACAGCGTAAAAGAGCTTCGCAGCCTTGGTATCCAGCCAAATGTCATCGTCGTGCGTACCGAAATGCCGATGACGCAGGACATGAAAGACAAAATCGCGTTATTCTGTGATATCGATAAAAATGCTGTTATTGAAGCGATGGATGCAGATACATTATACTCTGTACCACTTGCCCTTCAGGACCAGAAGCTTGATGAGATCACATGTCAGCACTTGAAGCTCGATTGCCACGAAGCAGATATGACCGAGTGGAACGAACTGGTTGACCGCGTGAAAAACCTATCCCGCAAAACAACGATCGCCCTTGTCGGGAAATATGTTGAACTGCAGGATGCTTATATTTCTGTCGTGGAAGCCCTTCGTCATGCAGGGTACCATTTCGACAGCGACATCGAAGTGAGATGGTTGAACTCTGAGCTTGTCGACAATGGAAACGTAGCAGAAAAACTCGCAGGCGTAGATGGAATCCTCGTACCGGGTGGATTCGGTGACCGCGGTGTGGAAGGGAAAATTTCCGCGACGCAATATGCACGTGAGAACAAGATTCCTTTCCTTGGGATCTGCCTTGGTATGCAGCTTGCATCCGTAGAATATGCGCGCAATGTCCTTGGACTTGAAGGTGCACACTCTGCTGAGCTGAATCCAGAAACGCCGTATCCGGTCATCGACCTGTTACCGGAACAAAAAGACATCGAAGACCTTGGTGGAACACTTCGACTCGGCCTGTATCCTTGTAAGCTGACAAAAGGCTCAAAAGCCTATACGGCCTACGATGGGGAAGTCGTGTACGAGCGTCACCGTCACCGCTTCGAATTCAATAATCACTACCGTGAGCAAATGGAAAAAGCCGGCTTCATCTTCTCAGGCACAAGCCCTGATGGCCGTCTTGTGGAAATCATCGAGCTGAGCGACCACCCATGGTTCGTCGCTTCTCAATTCCATCCGGAGTTCACATCACGCCCGACACGCCCGCAGCCTCTATTCAGAGACTTTGTGGAAGCGTCACTTGCGTATGGTGGGAAATAAGATATCTTTGGAAGAGCTCTCCCTGTGTGGGAGGGCTTTTTTGTGTGAGTTGGAGCGCGTGGATTGGGTTTATCGACCGTTTTAGGGATATATCAGTCTTTCTATAATCTTCTGGAAATTTCGCGAGGTTCTAATTTAAGTACTCTTGATAAACGAGTAGAAGTAAAATAAGCGGAGTTTTTCCGGTTATATTCAGAATATATCTTTTTTGGGGATAAATAAGCGGAGATTTTCCGACTACGCACAGAAAATTCCAGCATTTTTGTATATATAGAGACAATAGGCGGAATTTTTCCTTCTATTTCGGCTTTTTTACTATATACATTACGAAATAAGCGGAATTATTCCGCCTATTTATCAACTCTAGTGCTTAACCTGATCTCTCAACCATCTTGTACTGTCATCATCTATTCATTGTCCATTCTAATCATCACGTCAATTAGTATGTTCAAAAAAGACGTATAAAAAGGAGCCCTCCTCCACCGAGAAAGGGCTCAAACCATCTACTCCTCATACTCCTCCAACATCTCACGAATCACAAATCCCAGTGCAAAATAAAGATAAAGGGCGGCCATGCTCGAAGGGAAGCTCACGCGCTCGCCGATTTCATCCCCTGGAAGCATCCCTTTAATCAGTTTGGTATCCAGGTGAATGTCCGCAAAATCCAATAAGCTCTCTTCTCCTTCGACGACACCGGACACAGCAACGAAGGGAACACCTTCAGCAGAAAGCTTCTTACCGAGTGCCAAGGCTTCCTCATCTGTTGAATAGCGGGAAACGATCAGCACGCGATCAGCTTCAGTCAGTTCAACAGAAGCATCATATCGTTTCGCGGAAGGGAGAGGCTCTGCGCCATACAAAGCTTCTGCCGTGACGGCTTCCATTTCCCCATATCCTTTCATATAGATGTGCCCCTGTCCGATGGCAGCTTGAGCGAGCAGTCGCGCTCCGTCTTCAATTTCAAATTCCTGCTTATCATAAATCCGTTTAAACAGTCCCGTTAACTGTGTGGTGAACATTTTAATCATAGAATTCGGTCTCCTTCACTATTCTTCTTCGACATTTTTCATCATAACGCTTATTATAAAGGGAAAAAGGTCTCAAGCAAAATCTTGAGATTAAGAAGGGTTTTTACAATAAAAAGAGAATAAGTAATAAATATACAATCATTTACTGTCGGATTACATAACGATCATAATGTGAAGGGGACTGGGACGTATGAATGAGAAGATTCTAATTGTAGACGATCAATTTGGTATAAGGATACTATTGAATGAAGTGTTACAAAAGGAAGGGTACCAAACATTTCAGGCAGCGAACGGCATCCAGGCTCTTGAAATCGTAGATAATCACTCCCCTGATTTGGTTTTACTCGATATGAAAATTCCTGGAATGGATGGAATTGAAATCCTGAAACGGATGAAGCAGAAAGATGCGGATATTCGTGTCATTATCATGACTGCATACGGGGAACTCGACATGATTCAAGAAGCGAAAGACTTGGGAGCGCTTACTCATTTTGCGAAGCCTTTTGATATTGATGATATCAGAAAAGCCGTCAAGCAATATATTCCAGCTTGATCCCTTTGTGTGAATAGTGAAAATAGTAGTATTTTTAACATTTCGCCTCTTCAGTTGGTAAAATCAATTCTGTTTTGGTATGATACAAGTGAAATTGTAAACAATGTCACAAGGTGCTATAAATAACACCGCCATTTCTACCAAAATGGTTTACTGACTGAATAAAAGGAGGAAATAACCATGCCTTTAGTTTCAATGAAAGACATGCTTATTCAAGCAAAAGAAAAAAGCTATGCAGTAGGTCAATTCAACCTGAATAACCTTGAGTTCACTCAAGCGATCCTGCAAGCGGCAGAAGAAGAAAAATCACCTGTCATCCTTGGTGTATCTGAAGGTGCGGCGCGTTACATGAGCGGCTTCAAAACAGTTGTGAAAATGGTTGAAGGTCTTATGGAAGACCTGAACATCACTGTACCTGTTGCGATCCACCTTGACCACGGTTCAAGCTATGACAAATGTAAAGAAGCAATCGATGCAGGTTTCACATCTGTAATGATCGACGCTTCTCACGGTCCTTTCGAAGAGAACATCGAAATCACTTCTAAAGTGGTTGAGTATGCTCACTCTAAAGGCGTTTCTGTTGAAGCTGAGCTTGGAACAGTCGGTGGACAGGAAGATGACGTAGTGGCAGACGGCGTTATTTATGCAGATCCTAAAGAGTGTCAGGAATTGGTTGAGCGCACTGGCATCGACACACTTGCACCTGCACTTGGTTCTGTTCACGGTCCTTACAAAGGTGAACCAAACCTTGGATTCAAAGAAATGGAAGAAATCGGAGCTGCGACTGGAGTACCTCTAGTACTTCACGGCGGAACTGGAATCCCTACAAAAGATATCCAAAAAGCGATTTCTTACGGAACAGCTAAAATCAACGTAAACACAGAAAACCAAATTGCTTCTGCTAAAGCGGTACGCGAAGTACTTGCAGCTGATACAGAAGTATATGATCCACGTAAATACATGGGGCCGGCTCGTGAAGCGATCAAAGCGACAGTTGCTGGTAAAATGCGCGAATTCGGTTCTTCTAACCAGGCGTAATGAAGGTAATGTTTGGAAAAGGCGTCTGATTTAGATTAGACCCGTTCCAATCGTGGTAGAAATAGAATGATGCAGTAGGATGGGACTGGCACCAGGAGAGGGTTGATACCTTTTTGGGTCAGTCCCTTCCGTTCATTAAAGATGATTGAAAATTTTGTCGAAAAGGGGTAGTAGGATTATGAAGTTTTTCATCGATACAGCAAACATGAGTGAAATCAAAGAAGCATTTGAATGGGGTATTCTATCAGGAGTGACAACGAATCCGTCCCTTGTCGCGAAAGAGAAGGACGTAACATTTGAAGATCGATTAAAAGAAATTACAGACTTAGTCCCTGGTTCTGTCAGCGCTGAAGTCATCGCGACAGATGCTGAAGGCATGATCAAAGAAGGCAGGGAACTCGCGAAAATCGCTCCAAACATCACGGTGAAGCTTCCAATGACACCAGACGGCCTTAAAGCGACATCTACTTTTGCTAAAGAAGGGATTAAGACAAATGTCACGCTGATTTTCAGTGCGAATCAGGCGCTTTTAGCCGCTCGTGCCGGAGCGACGTATGTTTCGCCTTTTTTAGGAAGATTAGATGATATCGGTCATGATGGTCTAGAGCTTGTGTCCAAGATTGCTGAAATCTTCGCGATTCACGGCCTTGAAACAGAAATCATCGCGGCTTCGACCCGTCACCCGCAGCATATTACAGAAGCGGCACTAAGAGGGGCTCACATTGCAACCGTTCCCCTTAAAGTATTGAAGCAATTATTCCAGCATCCACTGACGGATAAAGGAATTGATGCATTCCTGAATGATTGGAACAACCGCTGATTTTAGGTCAATCGGTCTAAAAGAAAAAAATTCGATTATCCTATACATGTTTTGACGAATTATGTATACACTAGTAGACAATACTTCTTAGAACGTCTTCAATTGGAAAAATAATCCTTTTTGTTCTTGGCATTGCCATGAACAGTGGAAGGGAGTTTAATATGGAAAAGCTAAAAATTGCAGGAGGTTACCCCCTAGAAGGAACCATTAAAGTCAGTGGGGCCAAAAATAGTGCGGTAGCCTTGATCCCGGCAACCATTCTTGCTGATTCTCCAGTCACAATCGAAGGGTTACCAGACATCTCAGATGTAAGAACGCTGAAAGATCTTTTGGAAGAGATCGGTGGTTCAGTCACATTGGAAGATGGGGATATGAGTGTAGATCCAAGTCAAATGGTGTCCATGCCTTTACCTAGCGGGAAGGTGAAAAAGCTTCGTGCTTCCTATTATTTAATGGGTGCGATGCTCGGACGTTTCAAAAAAGCGGTCATCGGACTGCCGGGTGGATGTCACCTCGGTCCACGTCCGATCGACCAGCATATCAAAGGCTTCGAAGCCCTTGGAGCAGAAGTCACCAATGAACAGGGCGCCATCTATCTGCGTGCCGACGAATTAAAAGGTGCCCGCATCTATCTGGACGTCGTCAGCGTCGGGGCAACAATCAACATCATGCTCGCAGCTGTACGTGCAAAAGGCAGAACGATCATTGAAAATGCGGCGAAAGAACCTGAAATCATCGATGTCGCCACATTACTAAGTAATATGGGTGCAAAGATCAAAGGAGCCGGTACAGATGTCATCCGGATCGACGGGGTGGACGAGCTTCACGGCTGCCGTCATACCATCATTCCTGACCGTATCGAAGCAGGGACATTCATGATCCTTGCCGCAGCAGTCGGAAAAGGGGTGCTTGTCGACAATGTCATCCCATTACATATGGAATCGGTCATTGCCAAACTCCGTGAAATGGGAGTGCCGGTCGAAACGAACGACGACCAGATCTTTATCGGCCGGGCGGACAAGCTTAAATCCGTCGACGTGAAGACACTTGTGTATCCAGGTTTCCCAACGGATCTCCAGCAGCCGTTCACAACGTTATTGAACCGCGCAGAAGGCTCTGCCGTCGTAACGGATACCATCTACTCAGCCCGCTTCAAGCATATCGACGAGCTGAGAAGAATGAACGCCACCATCAAAGTCGAAGGCCGCTCAGCCATCGTCAACGGCCCTGTCCAATTACAAGGCGCTAAAGTGAAGGCAAGCGACCTCCGTGCCGGAGCCGCCCTCGTCATCGCAGGCCTAATGGCAGAAGGCATCACAGAAGTAACCGGCCTCGAACACATCGACCGCGGCTACAGCGACCTCGTCGCCAAACTCGAAGGCCTCGGCGCCACCATCTGGCGTGAGAAGATGTCTGTTGAGGAAATGGAGCAGATGAAGTCGTAGGGGATTAGTGAAACCAGTTTGAATTATTGAGAGAGTTTATTAACACTCATTAATTAATATGAGTCATTAGATTCTCCAAGTTGATTGGAGCGGAAGGGTGCTCGACTCCTGCGGGAAATGCGTGAAAGTTGAGACCCCACAGGGCAGAGCCCGAGGAGGCTCAACTCACGCCCCGCGGAAAGCGAGCACCCTGAAGCGGAAATCAACAGCTGCTCGCTAATGGTAACAGTTTTCGTCAACTATACCCTCTATTACCATTAATTTTATACAAGTACGCACCATTATGTCCTACTTTTTCAGAAAAAAAGTCTCTCTAACCCTCTCAATGTGTTACAATAAATCTGTCAATATGTTATACAATTTATGATTATTGTAAAACAAAAGGGAACACGGGAGGCTATATAAATGGAAAGAAGTTTATCAATGGAGCTTGTACGAGTAACAGAAGGGGCTGCCCTGGCATCGGCACGATGGATGGGTCGCGGGAAGAAGGATGAAGCGGATGACGCTGCAACTTCTGCCATGCGCGATGTATTCGATACCGTACCGATGAAAGGAACAGTCGTTATCGGTGAAGGGGAAATGGACGAAGCTCCAATGTTATATATTGGTGAAAAACTGGGGACAGGCTACGGCCCACGTGTCGATGTAGCTGTCGATCCGCTTGAAGGAACGAACATCGTTGCTTCAGGGGGCTGGAATGCACTGGCGGTACTCGCCGTGGCAGACCACGGAAACCTGTTGAATGCACCGGATATGTATATGGATAAAATCGCAGTTGGACCAGAAGCGGTCGGGGAAATCGACATCAACGCTTCTGTCATCGATAATCTGAAAGCCGTAGCAAAAGCGAAGAACAAGGACATTGAAGATGTTGTAGCGACTGTCTTGAATCGTCCCCGTCATGAGCATATCATCCAACAGCTGAGAGAAGCCGGAGCACGCATCAAGCTGATCAATGACGGTGACGTGGCAGGAGCCATGAACACAGCATTCGATCACACGGGTGTCGATATCCTGTTCGGATCCGGCGGTGCTCCTGAGGGAGTTCTTGCTGCCGTTGCGTTGAAATGTCTTGGCGGAGAAATACAAGGAAAGTTACTGCCGCAAAACGATGCGGAGCTTCAGCGCTGTATCAGCATGGGGCTTGATGTGGACAAGATCCTTCGCATGGAAGACCTTGTCTGTGGAGACGATGCCATCTTCGCTGCGACGGGTGTAACAGATGGAGAACTTCTAAGAGGTGTCCAGCTTAAAGGAGCATACGGTCTGACTCATTCAGTCGTCATGCGCGCGAAATCCGGTACCGTCCGCTTCATCGACGGACGCCACAGTCTCCAGAAGAAGCCAAACCTGGTCATGAAATAATAGAGAAACCAAACAGAGAGAGAAACCAACTCTTCATTATTTAAGAGAAAAGGATGGGCATAAAACAGCCCATCCCTACTCTTATCACTCACTTTCATTCTTCATAGCTGAAAAAATGCTGCCTATCTACCAAATCTACCTTCCTTTTTCTACCCGGTTATTGATTCTTGTTGAAAAGTATGGTTACAATAGATAAGGTTTTTATCTTCAGTATTTTTTCTTTAATTATGCTTCAACTATTTCTTCAATTTAAGTTACCCAATTTTCTTTTTTAAGAGGGAGACAATTATTAGTGAAAGAGTGTATGACAAAGTTGATTGGAGCGGAAGGTGCTCGACTCCTGCGGGAAAAGCGGGAATGGACGAAAAGCGGAGGCGGATTGGTCAGGCCCGACAAGCATAAGGCGAATCAACCGGAAAGGCGCTCTTTGCCTTTTTGGTTGATTTGACTTATGACCTCGAGGGGCTAGCCGCCGTAGCTGGATCTTGAGACCCCGCAGGGCAGCGCCCGAGGAGGCTCAACTCACGCCCCGCGGAAAGCGAGCACCTGGAGCGGAAATCAACAGCTACTCTCTAATGAAAATAAACGAAATTATTTTCTTCAGGTAGGACAAATTAATAAAGCGTGGTGTCATAATGGAAGAACTAACAATTTCCAGCTTAGAAAATATGAAGCTGAAAGAGCTTTATGAGCTGGCCAAACAATACAAAGTTTCTTATTATAGTAAATTAACAAAAAAAGAATTGATTTTCGCTATCCTTAAAGTCCGTGCAGAACAAGAAGGCTTCTTCTTCATGGAAGGTGTCCTCGAGATCATTCAATCAGAAGGATTTGGCTTCCTTCGCCCGATTAACTATTCTCCGAGCTCTGAGGATATTTACATTTCGGCGTCACAAATCCGTCGATTTGATCTTCGAAACGGTGATAAAGTGTCTGGTAAAGTTCGTCCACCGAAAGAAAACGAACGTTACTTCGGACTGCTTCACGTTGAAATGGTGAACGGGGAAGAACCTGATTCTGCAAAAGAGCGTGTGCATTTCCCAGGCTTGACGCCTTTATATCCTGACCGTCAAATGAAGCTAGAGACAACGCCGAATAAGATTTCCACACGTGTGATGGATCTGATTGCACCGGTCGGTTTTGGTCAGCGTGGATTAGTCGTTGCGCCGCCTAAGGCTGGTAAGACGATGCTGATCAAAGAAATCGCGAATTCGATCACGACGAATCATCCGGAAGCGGAATTGATCATTCTTCTGATCGATGAACGTCCAGAGGAAGTAACGGACATCGAGCGTTCGGTTGAAGCGGAAGTTGTCAGCTCAACATTCGATGAAGTGCCGGAAAACCACATCAAAGTGGCCGAGCTCGTCCTTGAACGAGCTATGCGTTTAGTGGAACACAAGCGTGACGTCATCATCCTGATGGATAGTATCACTCGTCTGGCACGTGCGTATAACCTGGTCATTCCGCCAAGTGGACGGACTCTGTCAGGTGGTATCGACCCTGCGGCATTCCACCGTCCGAAACGATTCTTCGGGGCTGCCCGTAATATTGAAGAGGGAGGAAGCTTGACGGTCCTTGCAACAGCACTAGTTGACACAGGATCCCGTATGGATGATGTCATCTATGAAGAGTTCAAAGGTACTGGTAACCTTGAGCTTCATCTTGACCGTTCCCTTGCAGAACGCCGTATCTTCCCGGCTATCGACATCCGTCGTTCCGGAACGCGTCGTGAAGAACTTCTTATCAAACCTGATCATCTTGAAAAGCTGTGGGCGATCCGAAAAGCCATGTCCGATCAGCCTGATTTCGCCGAAAAGCTCATGCGCAAGCTGAAGCAGTCGAAGACGAATGAAGAATTTTTCAATGTGTTGACAGAAGAGTCCAAGAAGCGTTAATCTAGTAATCGAACTATTTTTCAAGGAAGAAGAGTGACTGGAATTTCCAGTTTTGCACCTTGCAAAAAACTCTTGTCCTTGTTATAATAGTGTCAATGTGTTTTTAAAAACTGGATGTGGTAAGGGGCTGGCTATTACTCTCATGCTTATGCTCATATCACATATATCTTCGTAATAAATTACTCTGTTTCAGATGATTCAGGGCGGAAGGAGATGAAAGAAATGAAATCAGCAATTCATCCAAAGTACAACACGATCAAAGTTAGCTGTGCTTGCGGTAACGAATTTGAAACTGGTTCTGTAGCGGAAGAAATGCGCGTTGAGGTATGTTCTGAATGCCATCCATTCTACACAGGCCGTCAGAAATTCGCTGATGCAGGTGGACGTGTTGACCGTTTCAACAAAAAATACGGTCTTAAAAATCAACAACAATAATGAAGAGCCAGAAGGAGGCATTCTACGCCTTTGTGCGTAGCTGCTCATCCTTCTCTTCTATTAGAAAAACAGGCAAGGATCTTCATGCTTGCCTGTTTTTTATTACGTTTAAAGCAAAATGGTTAGAAAAATAGAGGCAGTTCCAATTGAGCTGTGCCTCTTTTTTTCTGCCAAATTACTGAATAGAGAGCATGATTCCCGTACATAAAGGAATGCTTTATAGTAAAAGAATAGTCCGTTTTTACTAACAGCCAGGCTGTTTACAATAGATCAACGTGTAAGGAAGGAGAGGCGCTTTCGTGTATGTCATGAAACAAACGGGTTGGGTAGAAGTCATTTGCGGCAGCATGTTCTCAGGGAAATCCGAAGAACTGATCCGCCGGGTACGACGCACTCAATTTGCTAAACAAGAAATTGCTGTGTATAAGCCAAAACTAGATAATCGCTATAGCGATGAATCGGTTGTATCTCATAATGGTACCTCTGTCATTGCCAAAGCAGTCGAGGAATCCAGTGTGATCCTTGATGATCTGAATCCAGAGGTCGATGTCGTTGCCATTGATGAGGTTCAATTTTTTGACGAAGGCATCGTCGACGTCGTCCAGAAATTAGCAAACAGCGGATACCGAGTCATCCTCGCAGGTCTTGACCAGGATTTCCGCGGAGAACCATTCGGTCCGATGCCGGATTTGATGTCCATTGCCGAACAAGTGACGAAGCTTCAAGCCGTTTGTGCCGTCTGCGGCTCTCCGGCAAGCCGGACTCAGCGTCTGATCAACGGTGAACCGGCATGTTACGATGATCCCGTCATCCTTGTCGGGGCATCCGAAGCGTACGAGCCAAGATGCCGCCATCACCATGAAGTGCCGACGGGGATGAGCGTGACTCCGGATATGGTGAAGGAAGTATAATTTTCTTTGAAACAAAGTCTCAGATTTGGGGCTTTGTTTTTTTGTGGGCAGATTTGGCTGCTTGATTACGTAAAATGGATTGGAATATCGCCGGTTTGATCGAGTTTTCGTATTCTTTTCTTATATGAAGCGTGATTTAGGCTCGGCAAGGGTAGATGGCGGTATCAGCAAAGACTCCTGCAGGCAGGAATTGCGTCATTTTCGGCCGCGATTGCGTCATTTTTTCATTATTTGCGTATTTTTACAAAAATCCCCTCTGCACTCATCGCATCCCAACTGAGACCTGTGCATAACCACCATCCTGCAGGAAAACCTAATAGCAGGAGGTGTGTAAGCATGAAAAAATTAGTATTAGCTTTATCTTTTACCGTTTTCTTTCTTTTGATTACAGCGTGCGGCGTGAATCAGGAGTCGGAATACGGCATGCATAATGACAAGGGCGGTACCCGTTTCATTGATAACCGCAAGGCGGAAATGGATAAACGCCAGGATGAAAGCGTGCGGGATGTCACGGATCAAAATCCCAATTTCCCCAATTTGACGAATTCACAGGGTACGACTTCTACCACAATGGGTGTATATGAAGACAAAGCCCGGGAAGTCGTAAGAGAGAATACGAAGTTCCAACCAGATGAGGTTTGGATCAATGGAAATCAAATGTGGGTGACCGCTCATACGAAGGAAGAAATGAACATGGCCGAGACCGATAAAGAGGAAGCCATGCTCAAAGACAAACTGCAACGAGCGATTCCCCGATACGATATCAATGTGAAAATCACCGAAAGATAATGGAAGGGGGAGCTCATCGGCTGCCCCTTTTTCACCTGAATTCCCCTTGTCCCCATTCCCGTTCTTCCTTGTGTTTACATACACCATATAATATAATTGTACTGTTATGGATTAAAATTGAGGTGAATAGCTGTGTTCGATCGTTTACAAGCAGTGGAAGATCGCTATGATAAGTTAAATGAGCTGTTGAGTGATCCAGAAATTGTGAATGACCCAAAGAAGCTAAGAGATTATTCAAAAGAACAATCAGACATCCAAGCAACGGTAGAAGCATATCGAGAATATAAAGAACTGACCGGGCAGTATAAAGACGCAAAGGCGATGCTGGATGATAAGCTGGATGCTGATATGCGTGAAATGGTAAAAGAAGAAGTGTCCGAGCTTGAAGAGCAAATCGAAGCGTTGGAAGCCCGTCTGAAAATATTATTGATCCCGAAAGACCCGAACGATGACAAAAACGTTATCATGGAAGTTCGAGGAGCTGCGGGTGGGGATGAAGCCGCCCTGTTTGCCGGTGACTTATACCGCATGTACAGCCGCTTCGCTGAGTCCCAAGGCTGGAAGATCGAAGTCATGGAAGCGAACTCCACTGGTGTCGGTGGATACAAAGAGATCATCTTCATGATCAACGGGAATGGTGCATTCTCTAAAATGAAGTATGAAAACGGAGCACACCGCGTGCAACGTGTACCTGAAACAGAATCCGGCGGACGTATCCATACGTCGACGGCAACGGTTGCCTGCCTTCCGGAAGCGGAAGAAGTCGAAGTCGATATCCACGATAAAGATATCCGAGTCGATACCTTCGCATCAAGCGGCCCGGGAGGACAAAGTGTTAATACGACCATGTCTGCCGTGCGTCTAACGCATATCCCGACAGGTGTCGTTGTGTCATGTCAGGATGAAAAGTCCCAAATCAAGAACAAAGAAAAAGCAATGAAAGTATTGCGTGCCCGCGTCTACGATAAATTCCAGCGCGAGGTTCAAGCGGAATACGATGCAAACCGTAAATCAGCCGTTGGTACCGGTGACCGTTCGGAGCGTATCCGTACGTACAATTTCCCACAAAACCGTGTCACGGATCACCGCATTGGCCTGACGATCCAGAAGCTTGATCAAATCCTTGAAGGAAAGATGGATGAAGTCATCGATGCCCTGATCATCGAAGATCAGTCCAAACTTCTTGAAAGACTGGAAGAATAGTCATGGTGACGGTATTTGAAGCCCTGAAATGGGCTTCTTCTTTTTTAGTTGAAAATGGCCGCGATGAGAATGTGGGAGAAATCTATCTGCGGCACTTATTGGGAATGTCACGGTCGCAGCTCTTAGCAGAACAGCGGAGGTCCGTCCCTCAGGAGAAATGGGACGAGTTTCAGAAGGGAATCCGAGAGCATGCTGACGGAGTGCCGATTCAGCATATCATCGGCTCTGAGGAGTTTTATGGCCGCGAGTTTGTGGTGAATGAGCATGTGCTGATTCCGAGACCGGAGACTGAAGAACTCATCTACTATGGTCTGGAGAAGATGCAGAGGTTGTTTGAGCCCGGTATTCTACTGAAGGCTGCCGATGTCGGGACGGGAAGCGGGGCGATTGCGGTTACGTTAAAGCTTGAGTCGAAGCGGCTTCCCCTTGAGATGATGGCCGTCGATATTTCGGGTGAAGCACTTAGGGTTGCCAGGGAAAATAGCACCAGACTTGGCGCAGATGTTCGATTCTTGGAAGGGGATCTGTTGCAGCCGCTGATCAAAGAAGGTGTGAAGCTGGATATTCTTTTATCCAATCCTCCGTATATTCCTTTGACGGATCGCGAAACTCTATCGGATGTTGTGATCGGTCATGAACCGGAACTCGCTCTATTTGGTGGGGAAGACGGTTATGATTTGTATAAACGGTTTATGGATGAGCTGCCGCTTGTCATGAAGGAGGAATGCCTGATCGGGTTTGAAGTCGGAGTCGGTCAGGGAGAGACGGTGGCGGATCTATTACGCCAGACCTTCCCAGATGCTGAGACAGAGGTCGTTCATGACATCAACGGGAAAGATCGTATGGTATTTTGTGTGAGAAAATAAGGATGTTCGCCCCCGATTTTCGTGATCGGGGGTTTTTTTGAAGGGAAATGGTCTCCAACCTCCTTCTGATCAAGTTTATTTCCAAATCCAAATTCCCAAACAAAAATGTTATTTTACTAGTTTAAGATTTCCCCCTTTTGACCAGACTGTTTTACTGAGGGGGAGATAAAAAATGAAAACAAAACATACGGTGTTATTGTATATCTTGATTCTATCATTAGGAACGATTCTAAGTTTATATATACCAAAGCAGGAAATGGCGGCTCAGGAGACGATGGTGATTCCTGATGAAGCGATTCGACTGCGGATCCTGGCCAACAGTGATCTGGATGAGGACCAGAATGTTAAGAGACTTGTCCGTGATGAAGTGAACAAAGAGATTACGAAATGGGTATCGACACTGACATCCCAGGATGAGGCGAAGGCAGTCATCAAGGAAGGATTGCCGCAGCTTCAGGGAATTGCAGAAGACGTCGTGGCGGCAGAAGGCATGGATCAATCGGTGAAAGTCGAGTTCGGCAAAGTGGAATTCCCGACAAAGCTATACGGTCAGTATCTTTATCCGGCGGGTGAATACGAAGCGGTATTGATCACTCTTGGAAAAGGTGAAGGGGCAAACTGGTGGTGCGTACTTTATCCACCGCTATGTTTCCTGGATTTCTCTACTGGAAATGCTGTTAGAAGCACAGGCTTTGAAACAAAAGTGGAAGCGAGCGGAAATGAAGTGACGGAAGTAGATTCTGAAGACGCAACTCAGGTAAGTGAAGATGATGTGATTGCCTATAAGCAAGTCGAAGTGGAAGCGGTAGAAGCCGGTGTGATGCCGGAGCAGGATAAAGAAGAAGGAAACGCCCAGGTTGAAAAAGAAGTAGAAACTTCGGTTCAAAAAGAAGATCCGGTCTTCGTCGAAGATACGGAAGAGGAAGAAGTAGAGGTTCGCTTCTTCGTGGTAGATTTATTCAAAGGATTATTCAATTAAGGAAGCTTCATCCCATGTGGATGGAGCTTTTTTCTTGGCGGAAAATCTATCTCTCTATCATTTCTTGTTCTAATCTCCTCAAACCTTCATACATTGATACTAGAGGATGATAGAAAAGGGAGGATGAAAGGATGTTAAAAGTAATTCGCCAGGCAACGAGTGAGGACATTTATGAAGTTGTGGCCTTCTTGATGAAAGCAGGGTTAAGTACGGAAGGCATTAAACATAGCATTGACTGTTTTTTAGTAGTGGAAGATGGGGATAATCGGTTGATTGGAACCCTCGGGATCGAGGTTCAGGAGAAAATCGGGCTCCTGCGTTCCCTCGTTGTGACATCCTCGTTCGAAAGCGAAGAGTTATTTGCCCTATTTCAGGAAATCCTAAAGCTTGCCAAAGAAAAGGATCTGGAGCGTCTTTATCTGATTTCCAATCGAAAAGCGTCTTTAGCTTTCTTCGATCTTCTCGGTTTTCAACAGGAAACGGATCCCGTTGTGGATGAGCTGAAAAATTTTGTTCATGCGAAAAAGTTATCCACTGTGGATAATTGTATAACGATGAAGCTGGATTTATAGAAGTTTCGACAATAATTTTGTAAGGGAATTCAGGACTGGACCATGCTTCATAAAATGGTCCGGTTTTTTGCGTTGTACTTTCGACAAAATGCGAGATGAGGATAACTGTCTCTTTTTTCAGAATTATTCACACCATCCACAGGTTTATCCACAATCCTCGACGGTTTATTCGCAGTTTGTGGATAATACTTGAGAATTGTCGGGGTTTCTTTTATACTTTCAAAAGTAAAGAAACTTGTAAAGTCAGGATTTATACACAGATGCAGTTTGGATAGATAAAGGTGGATGACATATATGATGAAACATTGGATTGTGGAAAGTGATGTGGATAAAAACAAAAGTTATCCACAAATTGTGGATGCAGCGGGGATTCTTCAACAAAATGAGGTGGTGGCCTTTCCGACAGAGACCGTTTATGGGCTGGGTGCCAATGCCACATCCGACGAGGCAGTGGAGAAAATCTTTAAAGCGAAGGGCCGTCCGTCTGATAATCCACTGATTGTCCACATATCGAATAAGGAGCAGCTGGAAGGACTGGTGGCGGACATTCCTGCGGATGCGGCGAAGCTTATCGATGCGTACTGGCCAGGTCCTTTAACGATCATTTTTAAAAATAAGGAAGGCGTCTTTTCCGGGAAGGTGACGGCAGGACTCGACTCTGTAGGGATCCGGATGCCGGACCATCCCGTTGCCCTTTCGATCATTGAGGCAGCGGGTCTCCCGATTGCTGCCCCGAGTGCGAATCGTTCCGGTAAACCAAGTCCGACAACGGCTCAGCATGTGATCGATGACCTTGAAGGTCGGATTGCAGGTGTCGTCGATGGAGGCGAAACGGGTGTCGGAGTGGAGTCGACAGTAGTGGACTGCACAGGAAACGTGCCTGTGATTTTGCGACCAGGCGGTGTCACGAAAGAACAGCTGGAAGAAGTGGTAGGGAAAGTGGAAGTGGATCCTTCCTTGAAAGAAGGCAAGGGGGCACCGAAATCCCCGGGGATGAAATACACCCACTATGCCCCTGACGCCCCTGTCTATTTAGTGGACGGAACAAGGGAAGATGTGCAACGGTTCGTTGATGAAAAAAGGAAAGAAGGCAAGAAAGTCGGCGTCCTGACCACAGAGGAATTTGTTGGTGCCTATCAAGCGGATCTCATCCTTTCCGCTGGTCGGAGGGATAATCTGAACACAGTGGCACAGCATCTCTACGATACGCTGCGTGCTTTTAATAGAAGTGATGTGGATATTATTTTTGCTGAGATGTTCCCGGAAGAAGGAGTCGGGCTTGCGATCATGAACCGGCTTCAGAAGGCGGCGGGTCACCGGGTCTTAAAAAGATAAATGTTGTTCCCCTATGGTCTCTCATAGGGGCTTTTATTTTATATTCTATTTCCTTTTGGACGTGCATAAGCATGTTCTGTAGGCATGTCCGGAGGAGGAAAAAAATAAATGACAACGATTATCGGCGAATTGATGACCTTGATGTTAATGGCATTTGCTCTTGGGATGGATGCCTTTTCGATTGGAATCGGGATGGGAATGTTTCAGCTGAGATTGAAGCAGGTCTTTTATATAGGATTGGTTGTCGGGATCTTTCATGTGTGGATGCCGCTCCTTGGCATGATGACGGGGAAATTTCTTTCGGAAACGTTCGGATCCTTTGCCGCATACGCAGGCGGTGTACTGCTCATCGTCCTTGGAATCCAGATGTTCATGTCGAGCTTCAAGGAAGAGGACACGACCCTTATTTCGCCGGTGGGCTTCGGTTTGGTTCTGTTTGCGTTGAGTGTAAGCCTGGACAGCTTTTCAGTCGGATTGACCCTCGGCATCTTCGGGGCAAGGACAGCCGTCGCCCTATTCTGTTTCGGAATAGCCGCTACCATTTTGACGTGGTCAGGACTATTGATCGGCCGGAAGTTCCAGGGCGTGCTTGGAACGTACAGCGAGGCGCTTGGAGGAAGTATTCTGTTTGCGTTCGGGGTGAAGCTGCTGCTGCCGATTTAAATAAAATTTGAGGTCCGTCCCTCGGGGGTGGGCTTTTTTTGTTTAGCTCCGCCTCCGCTTGTCTTTTTTTGTATAAATCGTGAATGGTCTATGGACGGGATGGAAAATATTTTATAATAGGCTTTAAGGAGGGTGACGAGATGAATATATTGTTTGTTTGTACGGGAAATACGTGCCGAAGTCCTATGGCAGAGGCGGTTTTGAAGCATAAGGGGAAAGACAGGTTCGAGGTGAAATCTGCCGGTGTTTTTGCCATGGACGGAAATGATGCTTCATTTCAGGCTAAAGAAGTGCTGAAAGAGAACGATATAATACATAGACACCAATCGAGTTCACTTTCAAAGGAGAACTTGGACTGGGCTTCCTACATTTTCACGATGACATCGAATCATAAGCGGGCGATCGTGGATCAATATCCACATGTGGCGGATAAAATTTTCACGTTGAAGGAGTTCGTCCTGGAAGATCCCGCTGATTTGGATGTGTCGGATCCTTATGGGGGAAGCGTGGACATCTATAGACATACATACAGGGAATTGGATTCATTGATTGACGAGTTAATGAAAAAGCTTGGCTAGAGACAGGGAGAGAGAAAGATGGGGAAAAGCTACAAATCGGGGCTTAGAAAGAAATTGGTCTTCTTTATCACGCTTCTTGCCGTGGTAACGTATACGACAAGTGCACTTTTTATTTATGTAATCAAACCTGCTTTTGCACCGGATATGAACGAACTGTGGTTCACGATCATGACCCTCGGGATGGGTGTGTTCTGGTCCGCGGTGCTTGCGTTTATTGCCGCAGGATTCATCGTTAAGCCGCTACAGCGTCTGGAGCAGGTGGCGTTAAAAGCGGCTGAAGGGGACATTGCCATCGAGGTCGATGTACCGAAGTCCGATGATGAAATCCGCTCGCTGGCACTGGCGTTCAACCGTATGCTGCATAATTTGCGGGACATGGTATCCAGCATCGATGACAACTTTAACAAAACGAACACGAATGTGATTGAGCTGTCGAAAGCATCGGAAGTCGCGTCCACTCAGGCGGATTCGATTTCAAGGACGATCAGCGAAATTTCAGCGGGGGCCGAAAGCTCGGCTGTGGCGATTCAATCCACGGCTGAATCGGTGGAGGATGTCATCCGGATTGCACAGGAAGTTCAAAATCATTCCAAATCATCCGAGCATATGTCGAAGAATATGGTGACAGAGCTGCAGGGCAGTAAAGAAGTGATTCATTCCCTCGTGGAAGGCATCAGCCGATTGGCAAAAGGAAATGAAGCTTCCTTAGACGCCGTGCGCCGACTTGAGGACAATGCGAAAAAGGTGGAGCAGATCATCCAGCTGGTAGGGGATATTGCGAACCAGACTAATCTACTTGCATTGAATGCTTCTATTGAAGCGGCACGTGCCGGGGAACATGGGAAAGGCTTTGCCGTCGTGGCGGAGGAAGTCCGGAAACTCGCAGACGAAAGTGGAAAAGCGGTTCAAGGCATTTCAGAGCTCATCAAAAACATTCAAACCGAGGTAGGGAATGTCGTAGGACAGATCACGACCCAGGTGGACTCTGCAAACTCTGAAGCGCAAAAAGGAACACAAACCAATGAAATGATCGAAACGATGACCAAAACCATCCATGAAGTGGCGGATGCAGTACAAAATATTTCCGTCCTGGTCGACCAGCAGATGGACAGCATCCAACTCACTTCCCAGCAGTCACAGGAAGTTGCCGCCATCGCAGAAGAAACATCCGCGGGAGCAGTGGAAGTATCGGCTTCCACCAAAGAGCAGGCCGTCGTCATGAATGACGTGGAGAAGCTGGCTCTGAATCTTAAAGAGCAGGCAGATTCATTGAAGAGTACAATAACGCGTTTTCATTTATAAAAATAAACGGGTATGAGGGACGGACCTCATACCCGCTTTTTCATGCTGAAAAGCTTTATATAATGAAGAGGATGTGGCAAAATAAAACGTATCAAAGGCTATGGGAGTGGGAGAATATGAAAATCGCAATTGCATCCGATCACGGTGGCATGAATATCAGGGAAGAAATCAAATCATTATTAGAAGAATTAGATTTGGAATACGAGGATTTCGGTTGTGAATGCGGAACATCCGTCGACTATCCGGACTATGCCGTGCCTGTTGCGGAAAAAGTGGCAAGCGGGGAATTCGACCGGGGCATCCTGATCTGCGGAACGGGGATTGGCATGAGCATCTCTGCCAATAAAGTAAAGGGGATCCGCTGTGCCCTTGTACATGACGTATTCAGCGCAAAAGCGACACGAGAACATAATGACAGCAATATGCTGGCCATGGGTGAGCGCGTAATTGGAGCTGGATTGGCACGTGAAATCGCCAAAACGTGGCTCGGTACGGAATTCGAAGGCGGCCGCCACGCAAATCGAGTAGGGAAGATCACGGCTTACGAAGACAAACAATAAGGAGTGGGTTTCATGGAAATCGCTCAATTGAAAGAAGAACTGCAGACGATCCTGAGAGATTTCAGCGATCAGGTTCCGATGAAAAAAGGACAAGTATTCGTTGTTGGCTGCTCCACCTCAGAAGTGATGGGGGAGCGGATCGGTACTTCTGGAACGATTAAAGTCGCGGAAATGATCTATGACGAGTTGAAGGGATGGGCGGATGCGTTGGGCGTTTCGTTGGCATTTCAATGCTGTGAGCACCTAAATCGGGCACTCGTCCTTGAAAGGGAAGTCGCTGAAAAGCGTGGTCTCGATGAAGTCACCGTCGTCCCTGTCCGAAAAGCAGGAGGGGCGATGGCGACACAGGCTTATCATTCCTTCCGTGATCCTGTCATGGTCGAGCACATCAAAGCCGACGCCGGTATCGACATCGGCGACACCTTCATCGGCATGCACCTGAAACATGTAGCCGTCCCGATCAGAGTCAACCAAAAAAGCCTCGGCGAAGCACACATCACCCTGGCTAAAACAAGGCCAAAACTCATCGGCGGCACACGTGCCGTCTACGAATAAATCATTGTAGGTTCGTTCCTGAGGGACGGACCTTTATTTTGGTTTTGGCGGAAAACGGGGTGTCAAAGACGAACGATTAAGTGGGATAAGGGGTGATTGATGTTTAATAAGGAGAATCGGGGTGGGCTTAAAAGAGCGTTAGTAGTTTCTGGGGTTTAGTCGTTCTAATAAAAAGGTAGTTGTGAAGCTGTTTGCAAGGGAGTGGCTGGCGCGGGTGAATAATTGTGAACTCACTCACATGAGGTCCGTCCCTCAAAATGGTCTCTAAACACGAACGTTACGTTTTGACTATAGGTTTTTATTTCGCCTTTTAGTGAATCGTGTTAGAATGGGATTGAATGAATCAAAGAGGCTTTGAGAGCAGTTGGGCCTATGAATTAAAGGGGGATATGTATGAGTAAGATTGCCAAGCAAGATCCGGAAATTTATGCAGCGATTCAAGATGAATTAGAGCGTCAACGAACGAAGATCGAGTTAATTGCGTCTGAAAACTTTGTCAGTGAAGCGGTTATGGAAGCACAAGGTTCCGTGCTGACGAACAAGTATGCAGAGGGGTACCCAGGTCGCCGCTATTATGGTGGCTGTGAGCATGTGGACGTAGCCGAGAATCTGGCCCGCGACCGTGCGAAAGAACTGTTTGGAGCGGAACATGTCAACGTTCAGCCTCACTCAGGAGCACAGGCGAATATGGCAGTCTACTTCACGATCCTTGAACAAGGCGATACGGTCCTTGGAATGAACTTATCTCATGGGGGACATCTGACACACGGAAGTGCGGTCAACTTCAGTGGAATTCAATATAACTTCGTAGAGTACGGTGTAGATGAAGAGAAGCACCTGATCAATTACGAAGATGTTAGACAAAAAGCGTTAGAGCACAAGCCAAAGCTGATCGTAGCGGGAGCAAGTGCCTATCCAAGAGCGATCGATTTTGCGAAATTCCGTGAAATCGCAGACGAAGTGGGAGCATACCTAATGGTGGACATGGCTCACATCGCTGGTCTTGTAGCGGCTGGACTTCACCAGAATCCGGTTCCGTATGCAGACTTCGTAACGACAACCACTCACAAAACATTGCGCGGACCTCGCGGCGGTATGATTCTTTGTAAAGAAGAGTTTGCGAAGAAGATAGACAAGTCTATTTTCCCTGGCATCCAAGGCGGACCGCTTATGCACGTCATCTCGGCTAAAGCTGTTGCTTTCGGTGAAGCTCTGCAGGACTCGTTTAAAGAGTATGCGCAGAACATCATCGACAATGCGAAGCGTTTAGGGGAAGGTCTTGTGAAGGAAGGAATCGATTTAGTATCAGGCGGTTCTGATAACCATCTCTTACTGATCGACACTCGTTCACTTGGCTTGACTGGTAAAGTGGCGGAGAAAGTCCTTGATGAAATCGGGATTACCGTTAATAAAAATACGATTCCATTCGATCCGGAAAGCCCATTTGTTACAAGTGGTGTCCGTATCGGGACAGCGGCTGTTACGTCAAGAGGCTTCGGACTTGAGGATATGGACGAAATTGCTTCGATCATGGCGTTGACTCTTAAAAACCACGAAGATGAAGCAAAATTGGAAGAAGCACGCAAGCGTGTGTTGGATTTAACAAGCAAATTTGAATTATATCCTGAAAGATAATAGATGATGACCTCTTCATTAGGGATGTATGTTCCTGGTGGAGAGGTTATTTTTATGGTGAATTTACCATAATATGGCAAAAGACGCAATTATATAGTAAAATGACGCAATTCCCACCAGAAATGACGCAATAAACTCGAAAATGACGCAATCATCGCCGCACCACATACTCTTAAATCCATAAACTGAGTCAAATATGCACTAAGTCCCCATTACGGAAGTCAATCCCACCTCCATTCTTCTCAATTCTAACGATTCCATTACACTTCCCATCTCATGTTGCTCTTAAATAGTCTTTTATGTACAATAGTCTGAGGTGTAAATGAAGTGGAAGAACCATTTTTACATAAAACTGAATTTAAAGGAGAGAGTCGAATGGGCAAAGTATATGTATTTGATCATCCGTTGATCCAACATAAGTTAACGTTTATCCGTGATAAAGAAACAGGAACAAAGGAATTTCGTGAACTGGTAGACGAAGTTGCAACACTGATGGCCTTTGAAATCACACGTGATCTTCCATTGGAGGATATCGATGTAGAAACGCCGGTGAGTAAGGCGAAAGCGAAGACCCTTGCAGGTAAAAAATTAGGGATTGTTCCTATCTTACGTGCCGGTCTTGGTATGGTCGATGGAATCCTTAAGTTGATCCCAGCTGCAAAAGTGGGACATGTCGGGTTATATCGTGACCCTGAGACTCTTAAACCGATTGAATATTACGTAAAGCTTCCAAGTGATGTGGAAGAGCGTGACTTCATCCTGGTCGATCCGATGCTTGCGACAGGCGGATCTGCCGTTGAAGCCATCAATTCATTGAAGAAACGCGGTGCTGTCAGCATCAAGTTCATGTGCTTAGTCGCATGCCCCGAAGGTGTAGATGCCATTAAAGAAGCACACCCTGATGTTGATATCTTCATCGCCGCTCTTGATGAGAAGCTGAATGAAAAAGGCTACATCGTTCCTGGTTTAGGGGACGCTGGCGATCGTTTGTACGGAACGAAATAAGAAAGGCAGGTCGAAAAAATGACGAATCCAATCAAGGTAATGACGATTTTCGGAACAAGGCCGGAAGCCATCAAGATGGCACCCCTTGTACTGGAATTAAAAAAGTATCCAGATAACTTTGAAACGATTGTGACAGTAACTGCTCAACACCGTGAAATGTTGGATCAGGTTTTGAATATCTTTGATATCACGCCTGATTATGACCTGAACATCATGAAAGATCGTCAAACACTCATCGATGTAACGACACGCGGACTGGAAGGTCTCGATAAGATCATGAAAGAAGCAAAGCCGGATATTGTTCTTGTCCATGGTGATACAACGACAACATTCGTTGCAAGCCTTGCCGCTTTCTATAATCAGATCTCTGTCGGTCATGTCGAAGCCGGACTAAGAACTTGGAATAAATATTCACCGTTCCCAGAGGAGATGAATCGTCAGCTGACAGGTGTCATGGCAGATCTTCATTTTGCTCCTACTGAAAAATCATCTCAGAATCTTCTGAACGAAAATAAAAAAGAAGAGGGTATTTTCATCACTGGAAATACAGCGATCGATGCGTTGAAAACGACGGTAAAAGACGAGTATCATCATGACGTATTGGATAAGGTCGGAGATGACCGTTTAGTACTGCTGACGGCTCACCGCCGTGAAAACCTCGGTCAACCGATGCGTAACATGTTCCGCGCCATTAAGCGATTAGTGGAAGAGCATGATGATATCCAGGTTGTCTATCCGGTGCACTTGAATCCTGCCGTTCGTGAAGTAGCGGATGAAGTACTTGGAGACGATAAGCGTATCCATCTGATTGAACCATTGGATGTAATCGACTTCCATAACTTCGCATCCCGAGCTCACTTGATTCTAACTGACTCAGGCGGTGTTCAGGAAGAAGCACCTTCATTAGGTGTTCCGGTCCTTGTCCTTCGGGATACAACGGAACGTCCTGAAGGAATTGAAGCCGGGACATTGAAGCTAGCAGGAAACGAAGAAGAAAACATCTACAAGCTTGCGAAAGAACTTCTGACAGATCCGGAAGCACATGCTAAAATGTCCAAAGCAACAAACCCTTACGGAGATGGACAGGCTTCCTACCGGATTACCCAAGCGATCCGCTACCAGTTCGGTCACCTGGACGAACGTCCGAAATCCTTCGATCCGAACGAATAACAATTATTAAAGGTCCGTCCCTCATACAACTTTTTGAGGGACGGACCTTTATTCTTTAAAACGAAAGTATTTTGAAGTCAGTTGGAAGTATTTACATTAAATTCAAGGGTTACTCAATAAGGGAATCTTCTATATAATGGAGGGGCATGTGAAGTAGGGAATCTATTGAGATTGTTACTATAGTGAGCAAGTGGGGAAGCGGTACTATAGAAGTTTTCTGTCTCTGGATGGAGGCAAAATTTTCATAGTCCAGCCAGTTGATCTTATGCTTGTCGCTCCAGACCAACCCGCCTACGCGTTTCTACCAAATGTGTTGAAAATGTGAACAATATAGAAACACGTGGATAGGTTGTGAACTTTTTAACTTGAACGCATTGACATAGATTAAGCCCTATTGTATGCTTACAAAGGATGTAAAATGATAAGGTTTTCACAATGCGAAAACCCTTATGCAATCGGTTTTGCATCATGTCTGAAATGCTTGCCTCATGTTCAAATTTCGTTTGAATGGGAGAGGTTGAAATGGGTCAAAAAAACGAAAGCCCATATAAAGCGATGGCGATTTATTCGGCCATTTTGGCACAGCTTGTCGGGTCTATCCTGGTCGGGATTTTCCTTGGCAGATGGATCGATCAGCAGGTTGATTCAGCACCACTCTTTTTAATCATCGGATTACTCCTCGGTCTCGCCGCAGGAATTTATGCGATGCTTCGAACTGTACGACATTTCTTCTTAGGAGAATAATAAGATATGCCGGAACTCCATCAAATGTTTAATAGACAGCGGAAATACATATTTTATGTGCTATCTATTTACGTCCTGGGTTGGGGATTCACCACCCACAAATCAGTATTCTTAGGGTTAATTTTAGGGACATTATTAAGTCTTTATATGCACTGGGGCATGACCAAGCGGGTCTCGAAGTTCGGGGACGCAGTGGTAGCCGGGCAAAAAGTGAGATCGTTAGGAACCACTTCCCGTATGGCCGCAGCCGCCCTTGGAGTCATCATTGCCACACGATTTCCAGAAACATTTCATCTCCTAAGTCTTATTATTGGATTAATGACGACCTATATTGTCATTATGATAGATTATTTTTTCAGCAGTTTCAAAACTAATAAATAGCGGGGAAGAGAGGTGAAGTATTTTGAATCATGGAGCACCTACAACCGATTTTCTGGGTTTGACTTTTAACCTTGCGAACGTTTTGATGATCACGGTCGCAACGGCCATAGTGTTTATTATTGCCCTCTTATCTACACGTCGCTTAGCCCTGAAGCCTACCGGTATGCAGAACTTTTTCGAGTGGGTCATGGACTTTGTTAAAGGGATCATTAAGAGCAACATGGACTGGAAGACGGGTGGCCGTTTCCATATCTTAGGTCTCACGATTATCATGTATATTTTTGTTTCCAATATGCTGGGTCTGCCATTCTCTGTCGTATATGACGGTGAATTATGGTGGAAATCACCTACAGCTGATCCTGCCATCACGATGACCCTTGCGGTTATGGTCGTGGTACTGTCCCATTTCTATGGAATCAGATTAAAGGGGTTTGGCGAATACGGGAAGGATTTCTTCAAGCCGATGTGGTGGTTATTCCCGCTAAAAATCATTGAAGAGTTTGCAAACACTCTTACATTGGGTCTTCGTCTTTACGGTAACATCTATGCCGGTGAAATCCTGCTTGCACTACTTGCGGGTCTTGCCGTTAACGGTGGTATCGGCGGAACGATCGGGGCTATCGCACCAATGCTTGCTTGGCAAGGATTCTCGGTGTTTGTCGGATCGATCCAGGCTTTCATTTTCTGTATGTTAACAATGGTCTATATGGCTCACAAAGTAAGCCACGACCATTAATATATACCTGTTCATTACGGTGGACAAACATATATGTAAAAAATATTTTTCTTATACATTAAAGGAGGAACTTTAGAATGAGTCTTATCGCAGCAGCAATTGCAGTTGGTTTAGCAGCACTAGGAGCAGGTATTGGTAACGGTCTTATCGTAGGTCGTACAGTAGAAGGAATTGCACGTCAACCGGAATTACGTGGTACTTTACAAACAACAATGTTCATCGGTATCGCACTAGTTGAGGCACTTCCAATCATCGGTGTAGTTATCGCTTTCATCGCACTAGGAAGCTAATAGAAACTGACACATGTTAAATGGCGAAGTTCGTCTTGACGATTATCTTCGCCATTCCTATGTACTAGAGAATAGATTCTTTGCAAGAATGGTTCATTTATAAAAAATACGATCCAATCGATTCTTGAAGGGAGTGAATCGAGTATGTTAACTAACGCATTCGTTATCGGTGAGGCAGCTCATGCTGGCCTGAACACTGGGGATATCGTTTTCCAACTGATCATGTTCCTTATCCTAATGGCGCTTCTTAAGAAATTTGCCTGGGGTCCATTAATGGGGATCATGCAACAGCGTGAAGACCACATCGCCGGTGAAATCACGGCAGCTGAAAAGAGCCGCACTGAGGCTAACAATATTTTAGAAGAGCAAAAGAAACTTCTGAAAGAAGCTCGCCTTGAAGCACAATCTATGATTGAAAACTCTAAGAAACAAGGTTCTGAACAACGTGAAGAGATCATCGCAACTGCTCGTCAAGAGGCAGAGAGATTGAAAGAATCTGCAAAGCGCGAAATCGAAACACAAAAAGAACAAGCTGTGGCTGCACTCCAGAAACAGGTTGCATCTTTATCAGTACTTATTGCTTCTAAGGTCATTGAGAAAGAACTTTCAGCTGATGATCAACAGAAGTTAATTAACGATTATATTCAAGAGGTAGGGGAAGAGCGATGAGCTACTCTACAGTTGCAAAGCGCTATGCGTTAGCTCTTTTCGAGATTGCCCAAGAACATAATCAGCTTGAAGGAATCGAAGAAGAGCTTCGTACAGTGAGAGCGGTTTTCCTTGAGAATGCCGAATTAACGGTTCTCTTTGAAAATCCTAAGCTTACGTTAGATAAGAAGAAGTCATTGATTCAGGAAGCATTTTCTACAGCTTCCCCGTATGTCTTGAATACATTGATGCTGATGACGGACCGTCACCGTACGGGCGAAATCACAGGAATGGTTGAGGCATTCATTGAATTGACAAACGAAGCACGCGGAATTGCAGATGCGACAGTGTACTCTGTACGTCCGTTAACGGAAGATGAGCAAACAGCATTGTCGTCTTCTTTTGCAAAAAAAGTCGGAAAACAATCATTAAGAATTACCAATGTGACAGACGAAAATTTACTGGGTGGCATCAAGGTCCAGATCGGGACACGCATCTATGATGGAAGCCTGCAAGGTAAATTGACTCGTCTTGAGCGTGAACTAATTCGTTAACTTTCGTATAAATGAGGGGTGAAATTCATGAGCATCAAGGCGGAAGAAATCAGCGCGCTGATAAAAAAGCAAATTGAAAACTATCAGTCTGAGATGAAAGTAAGCGATGTAGGTACAGTTATCCAAATCGGTGACGGTATCGCTCGTGCTCATGGCCTCGACAATGTCATGGCTGGAGAGCTTGTTGAATTTTCTAACGGTGTCATGGGTATGGCACAGAACTTAGAAGAAAACAACGTTGGTATCATCATTCTCGGACCATATACTGACATTCGTGAAGGCGATGAGGTTCGTCGTACTGGACGTATCATGGAAGTACCAGTAGGACAAGAACTAGTTGGTCGTGTAGTAAACTCACTTGGACAACCAGTTGATGGATTAGGTCCAATTGCAACAACGAAAACACGTCCGATTGAAAGTGGAGCACCTGGTGTTATGGATCGTAAATCCGTACACGAGCCACTTCAAACGGGTATCAAAGCGATCGATGCGTTAGTTCCAATAGGTCGTGGACAACGTGAATTGATCATCGGTGACCGTCAAACAGGTAAAACATCTGTTGCCATCGATGCGATCCTTAACCAAAAAGACCAGGACATGGTATGTATCTACGTTGCCATTGGTCAAAAAGAGTCAACAGTACGTAACGCGGTTGAAACCCTACGTAAGCACGGTGCCCTAGATTACACAATCGTTGTAACGGCATCAGCTGCATCACCGGCTCCAATGCTATTCTTAGCACCTTACGCTGGTATCACAATGGGTGAAGAGTTCATGCATAACGGCAAGCACGTTCTTGTTGTCTATGATGATCTTTCTAAGCAGGCTTCTGCTTACCGTGAGCTTTCCCTATTACTACGTCGTCCTCCAGGCCGTGAAGCATTCCCTGGTGACGTATTCTACTTGCACTCTCGTTTGTTAGAGCGTGCGGCGAAATTGAGTGATGCTAAAGGTGGCGGTTCCATCACAGCATTACCATTCGTTGAAACACAAGCAGGAGATATCTCCGCTTATATCCCAACAAACGTTATCTCCATCACGGACGGACAGATTTTCTTACAATCTGACCTATTCTTCTCCGGTGTACGTCCGGCGATCAATGCGGGTCTTTCCGTATCACGTGTTGGTGGATCTGCACAAATCAAAGCGATGAAGAAAGTATCCGGTACGCTACGTCTTGACTTAGCGGCTTACCGTGAGCTTGAAGCATTCGCTCAGTTCGGATCAGATCTTGATAAAGCGACTCAAGCGAAACTGAATCGTGGAGCGCGTACAGTAGAAGTACTGAAGCAGGATCTTAACAAACCACTTAAAGTTGAAAAACAAGTAATGATCTTTTACGCACTGACAAAAGGTCTTCTAGATGATATTCCAGTAGTAGATATCCGTCGTTTCGAGTCTGAACTTCTAAGCTGGTTAGATCACAACCATACGGAACTGTTAGACCATATTCGCACGACTAAAGGTCTTCCTGAAGACGATGCAATGAAAGCTGCGATCAACGAATTCAAGAAGACGTTCATCAAGTCTGAATAAGGGATTATAGGGGGAAGGGCTTCTTAAAGCCCCTCCCTATATCTGACAATATGTAAAGGGTGGTGAGAACCAGTGGCATCGTTACGCGATATACAAACTCGTATTACTTCTACCAAAAAGACAAGTCAAATCACCAAAGCAATGGAAATGGTATCGGCTTCTAAATTGAATCGTGCTGAGACGAATGCTAAGTCATTCGTTCCTTACATGAACAAGATCCAGGAAGTGGTGACATCCGTTGCAGCGGGCAGTCAAGGTGTGAGGAATCCGATGCTAGTCTCCCGCCCCGTTAAAAGAACCGGGTACCTGGTCATTACATCAGACCGCGGTTTGGCGGGGGCATATAACAGTAGCGTGATCCGCGCTGTTAGCAATCGAATTAAAGAGCGTCACAGCTCGAATGATGAATTCGCCATTATTGCTCTGGGCCGTGTCGGTGCTGATTTCTTCCGTAAAAAAGGCTACAATGTCATGGAATCCGTCGTTGGTCTTCCGGATCAACCGAATTTCGCTGATATTAAAGACATCGCAAACAAAGCGGTTAGTATGTTCTCGGCCGAGGCATACGATGAACTGTATATGTTCTACAACCACTATGTGAGTGCCATCCAACAGGATGTTACGGAGAAAAAAGTATTACCGTTAACGGATCTGACTCCTTCTGGAAAGCTTGCTTCATATGAATTCGAGCCTTCTGCAGAGGAGATCCTTGAAGTGTTGCTTCCTCAATACGCTGAAAGCTTGATTTACGGTGCGTTACTTGACGGTAAAGCAAGTGAGCACGCCGCTCGTATGACAGCGATGAGAAATGCAACTGATAATGCGAAAGAAATCATCAGTGACCTTACACTGAAATTTAACCGTGCGCGTCAGGCAGCGATCACTCAGGAAATCACTGAGATCGTCGGCGGGGCAGCTGCACTCGAATAGAACATTAACGGTATTTAGACCGTTTAGACTTCATAAAGTTTTTGTCAAAAGCTAGTTAGGAGGGAAAGAGATGAACAAAGGACACGTTCTTCAAGTAATGGGTCCAGTTGTTGATGTCAAGTTCGCCAGCGGCCAACTTCCTGATATCTACAACTCTTTAAAGGTCCAAATTGCAGATAGAGCTGAACTTACATTAGAGGTTGCCCTTCACCTAGGTGATGATTCTGTACGTACGATCGCAATGGCTTCTACAGATGGTTTACAACGTGGAGCCGATGTACTTGATACAGGCGCGCCAATCTCTGTACCAGTAGGGGATGTTACATTAGGTCGTGTATTCAACGTTCTAGGTGAATCAATCGATTTAGATGAGCCTGTTGATGCAGGAGCTCGTCGCGATCCAATTCACAGACAAGCACCTACATTCGATCAGCTTTCTACAGAAGTTGAGATTCTTGAAACAGGTATCAAAGTAGTAGACTTACTTGCTCCATACATCAAGGGTGGTAAGATCGGTCTATTCGGTGGTGCCGGTGTTGGTAAAACCGTATTAATCCAGGAGCTTATCAACAACATCGCTCAAGAGCACGGTGGTATCTCTGTATTCGCCGGTGTTGGAGAGCGTACTCGTGAAGGAAATGACCTTTTCCACGAGATGAGCGATTCTGGCGTTATCAAGAAAACAGCGATGGTATTCGGACAAATGAACGAGCCGCCAGGAGCACGTATGCGTGTTGCCCTGACAGGTCTTACAATGGCTGAATACTTCCGTGATGAGCAAGGTCAAGACGTACTTCTGTTCATCGATAACATCTTCCGTTTCACGCAAGCAGGTTCTGAGGTATCTGCCCTACTAGGCCGTATGCCATCTGCCGTTGGTTACCAGCCGACACTTGCGACTGAAATGGGTCAACTGCAAGAGCGTATCACGTCAACAAACGTAGGTTCTGTAACATCGATCCAAGCGATCTATGTACCTGCCGATGACTACACGGATCCGGCTCCTGCAACAACTTTCGCTCACCTTGACGCAACAACGAACCTTGAGCGTAAGCTTTCTGAAATGGGTATCTATCCTGCGGTAGATCCATTGGCATCGACTTCCCGTGCTCTTTCTCCAGAGATCGTTGGAGAAGAACACTACAATGTTGCACGTAACGTTCAACAAACGTTACAGCGCTATAAAGAACTTCAAGATATCATCGCGATCCTTGGTATGGATGAGCTTTCTGACGATGATAAGCTGACAGTACACCGCGCACGTCGTGTACAATTCTTCTTATCTCAAAACTTCCATGTTGCAGAACAGTTCACAGGCCAACCGGGTTCATACGTACAAGTAAAAGACACGGTAAAAGGTTTCGTAGATATTCTTGCAGGTAAATACGACCACATTCCTGAAGATGCATTCCGTCTGGTAGGTCCGATCGAGGACGTATTGGCTGCAGCGAAAGAAATGGGCGTAGAGGTATAATTAGGGACCAGGAGGGAAGAAAATGAAGACATTAAAAGTCAATATTGTCACTCCCGATGGCCCAGTGTACGATTCAGAAGTGGAAATGGTGAGCACGAAAGCTCAAAGCGGTGAGCTTGGAATCTTACCTGGACACATTCCGATGGTTGCTCCACTACAAATCGGTGCGGTTCGCCTGAAAAAAGGTGGCAACACTGAGCTTGTAGCTGTCAGTGGCGGATTCTTAGAAGTACGTCCTGAACAAGTGACAATTCTAGCACAGTCTGCTGAAACAGCAGAAGCTATCGATGTACAACGCGCGAAAGAAGCAAAAGGCCGTGCAGAAGACCGCATGCAGGCACAACAGGATGATGTAGACTTCCGTCGTGCTGAGCTCGCTCTGAAGCGTGCCATGAACAGAATTAACGTTTCCGAACGTAACTTCTAATAACGAAGAAACCACCTTTCTCATCGAAAGGTGGTTTTTTTCATGGCAAATGAACAGTCTGGATATGCTGCATATTTAAGTAGAGGGATTCTCCCCTAGCCGTGATTATTTCCATGATATTGCCGTCCACTTTCTCAATCTTACCGATCAACTCTTCGTTAACGCCGAGATTCAATACAACAAGGTGGCCCGTCAATTTTTCAATCTGGACCTCAAAGCTTCTCGCAAGGGTGATGGCGGTCGATGGATTGACGGGGAGGTTCTCTTTAGCAAGGCGGAAAGGTGACTGATTCGTAGAGTAAGGAATCAGCCATTTTAAATGCTGCAGGGAGATGTACATCGTTTTGTAAACAGGGGAATAGAAGGAAAAGTAGTTATTCATGATGCCCGTAATATAGCCGTGAACCGGCTGATTGCCCATCGTGTAGATTTCAAGAAAGACTCCTTTGGCCGTTGTGAGGATCTTTCGCAGTGACAGCTGGTCCTCCTGCTCAAGCTGGGGACTATCCTTCGGTTCATCGATCCCGATGGCTTCTTTTGATACGACCGATAGGTTTTTAATATGAGAGGTAGAAATATAAATATAATCGTATCCGTTATAGACAATCAGAACTTCATTGCCCACTTCGATTAAATACCCATTGATGGTCTTTTTACCAGTCAGTTCAATGATGACAGCTTCTCCGGTGAATTTCGAATAAACATTTTTCATGTGCATGTTACTCCTTTCTGAACAAGGTAGCTATTCATTTCATTGATTCTTTGCCTAGATACTTTGTCCACATTTTTGGACTCAATCGGCTTGAATAAAATGAAGTTTTTGACAAGATGATAAGAACAATCCCAGCACCCTCTTGGAAAACCCCTTAGTGGATACTGAGATTATTCTTTTATTAAACATGCTCCTCATTGTGTACTCCCAATCCCGGGTTTAATAATGTTGAATAGAGCATGATTACTTGGAAGAATTGGCCCCTTCAATTTCATCGAGGTAAAAGGCAGGCTTTCGTTTCTTCGCATTTTTACTTGAAGATTTTTTTGAGGATTGCTTCTGAGACGTTGCTTGAGCGGATTCGTTGTTGGACGCATTGTCGGACGAATCGGACGTGCCGCTGTCTGTATCGTTGGAAGTCGTCTTCTTAGACGCATCATATACGTTCAGTACGGAAGAATGCTTCAGGTAAACTCTGTCCTTCCCCTGGGTCAAGACGAGATGATCATCTTCCACTGCTGAAAGAATGCCGGAATAGGAAGCATTGCCGGTACCGTTGATTGTCACCCAGTTCAGCAGGCTCTGAGACAATACATCTGAAATCTTTTCCCCTTTTAGATGTTCACCGGAGACCGGCAATGCTTTTACGTACTTAGAGCTTTTCGTTACGGACTGTATTTGTGAAATCGGATAATATAATGTTTCGTTTTCACTTGAATAGAGGGTCATAATTTCAGCACTGACCTCTGCCAGCTGACCTGACAGCTTCGTGCCGTCATTCAACATGATGTTGATTTGATGACCTGTTAATGCTTTTAATGAATCATTGAAATTACTCATCTATGCTCCTCCTTGCCAATTTAGAATTACTTTTCTTCTTCTGTTTTCTCTTCTTTTTCCGGTTTCACGCCGTAGCTGATGCTCTTGACATGGTACGTAGCCAGGCGTACAACTTCTTCGTTCAATACAAGCGTGACGTAATCCTCATTTGAATGATCAAGGATCCCCTCAATCTTTTCAGGGCCGCCGCGGTTGATCTTGACCCATTGATATTTCAAGCTTGTGAGTAAAGCTCCCAATGTGTCCTCTTTCATAAACTCCAATCCTTCTTCTGACAGCTCTTCCTTAACCGGCAACCCAGACTTGATGTTTTGCGAAATACTCTTCACATGTGCCGAATTGTAGTAAACCACCCCATCTTTTTCAGACAGCAGGGCAAAGTGATCATCCCCCCCGTACAAAACCTTTCCAGTACTCGACTCAGGACCTCCACGGTTCACTTTAACAACCTTTCCGACCAATGAACCCAATAATTCTTTATTCATACTCGTTCCCTCCAGTTATCTAAACGTTTTCACTTTATGTATATGTGACAGGCCGTGACGACGTACTATTACAGAAGCCCTTTTTATAGGACTAGTCGTCGGGCTGCGAGGGTCTTTGCTACACGGATCGTCACTTAATCACGATAAAAAGGCTCAGAAACTGGGAGGACAACCCATACGCCCCACCACTCAGAAACGTAAACTAAAGAAAGAACAAAAGGAGATGAAATGATGAGCACGAAAAAAGGACAAGGAAAAGGTCAGAAGCAATGCAGACAATACGGGGAATACCAATGGATGATGGGAGAAATGGGCCCGCAAGACGCAAAAGGTGGCAAGGACAAACAAAAGGATCAGGGTAAAGGCAAAGGCAAACAAAGAAAATGTGGATGCCAAGGCTACTACTACGAATGCATGCAGAAAGGCCAAAGAAGCAAAAACAAAGATAAAAACAAAAACAAAGGCAAATAACCACCATCCACTTCAAACACCACCCCAAAAAGCCACCCCTTACAGTTTTCTGTAAGGGGTGGCTTTTTTTGAGGGACGGACCTCATTATAATAGGAATGAATCCTAAAGAAACACAGTATCCATCACAATGACCGTCCAGAGATGAATCAAAATAACGTCATTTTGAGGGACGGACCTCGACAAACGGTTATCTCAGACAAAGAATGCCACGCCAAATTTCCAAGCGCTATCCCACCAATTCTTAAACCGATAATATCCTACGAAAATTCATATCCAACTCAACTTAAATTTTATTAATGGATGTGTTGTTACAGAATTATGTGGTAAAATGGTCTATGTGCGCCAAAATAATTTAGAGGGAGTGAGAAGAGTGGTGGAAAGCTTTGGACAACAGGCCCTTATCAGCATGCTTGTGCATCTATTTGTATTCGGGATCACCTTTTGGGCTCTGCAAGCCATTCAGCTAGACAAGCTCCTGAAGAAGAATCGAGTCGCTCAAGGGAGACTATTGTATATCCTACTAACGGTCGCGATCGGGTCAGCCGTCAGCCGTTTTTTACTGGATTATTATCTGTGGTCTCAGAGTTTGCCTGTTTTCTTTGAATAAATAGAGTTTCTGACAAAAAATAGGTCTTCCTGCATGTTTTCAAGGGAGGCTGATTTGAGTAAGATTAATTTTGTGTTCGTCCCTTTGTGAAAAAGTTTCAAAGTGAAACCCTTTTCATAAGACGACCAGAAAGCCTCAATAATTGTAAAAAGATGACGACCATTTTCAAGTATGTTCTTCTCCTATTCGGACAGACTTAAGGTAAGGGGAGGAATGAAAAATGGGTCGGTATCTTTACATTATTTTAATCTTTTTCGTTGGATTAGGTTTTCTTACTGTCTATAATGGGAACAACACTATCGAAGCCAAACATTTATTAGACATTGAAAAGCTTGATCAAGCCATTGTTCATTCTCAAGGTCAGATAACTGAATGGTCTCTATATGCAAGGGAAAACAAAAAAAGCTTCACGAATAAAGGGTTTGCCAAATATAGTACTACTATGCAAGAAACATTTTCTGATTTTGACTGGGTGACGAAAGAGTCAGCTGAAGAAGTAGTGGTTGTGGGACATCGTCAGACGTCTCACGGGGAAGAAACCATTAAATTCCAGAGGACCCTCACAAACGAGCACTCCGTTTCGTATATTATGTATGAAATGCGCGGAAATCAGAAAGCGTTGGGAGCAGATACGAAGCAGTATATCAAGTCTGAATTCATCCCAAATATGGAAATCATTTTTACTACTAAACCGTTGATTTTCTCTTGTATAAAAGGCGAATTCAATGATAAGCTTGAGAAAGTTTTGTCGAATCAGGCTGTCGAATTAATGTCGAAATTAGACGCAAAAGAACTGGAATCACTTAAAGAAGAAGACTTTTATTCCATTTCAGCTTACTCGGAACAAATGTCACGGACTATACCAACTAAAAATGATGATATGAATATACAACTAGGTCTACGGAAAAGCGGAATGGGCGCTAAGACAACCTTTGTGATTGGCACACCCATCCTAATTATTGAATATTAATATAGAGAAATTGGACGCGGAGGGGAATACTCTTGGAAAAAATTATCGTCCGCGGCGGTCAGCGTTTAAGCGGTACAGTGCAAGTTGAAGGAGCAAAGAATGCCGTTTTACCAGTCATCGCTGCTACATTATTAGCAAGTGAAGGAAAAAGTAAAATTACAAATGTACCACCACTCTCCGATGTATATACGATCAATGAAGTATTACGTCATTTAAATACAGATGTAGAGTTCAACAATGGTGAAGTCATCGTGAATGCATCAAGAGAGTTGTTTATTGAAGCACCGTTCGAATATGTGCGTAAAATGCGTGCATCCGTTCTTGTAATGGGTTCACTCTTAGGTCGTACAGGTAAAGCGCGTGTCGCTCTTCCTGGTGGCTGTGCAATTGGATCAAGACCGATCGACCAACACTTGAAAGGCTTCGAAGCAATGGGAGCCAAAGTGAAGGTAGGAAATGGTTTCATCGAAGCTGAAGTAAATGGAAGACTGAAAGGTGCCAAAGTGTATCTGGACTTCCCAAGCGTAGGGGCTACAGAAAACATCATGATGGCAGCGGTTCTTGCAGAAGGAACGACCATCCTTGAAAACGTAGCAAAAGAGCCTGAAATCGTCGACTTAGCGAACTTCCTGAACAAAATGGGAGGAAATGTTGTAGGTGCAGGAACAGGCACGATCCGTATCGAAGGTGTAGACCGTCTATACGGCGTTGAGCACAGCATCATCCCTGACCGTATCGAAGCGGGAACATTCATGGTTGCAGCTGCGATTACGCAAGGTGATGTCCTTGTAAAGGGAGCGATCCCTGAACACTTATCTTCATTAGTAGCGAAGATGGAAGAGATGGGCGTTACGATCATCGACGAAGAAGAAGGACTTCGTGTCATTGGACCGGAGAAGCTGAAATCCGTCGATATCAAAACAATGCCTCATCCAGGTTTCCCTACAGATATGCAATCCCAAATGATGGCCTTGCTTCTTGCAGCTGACGGTACCAGCGTCATCACTGAAACGGTTTTCGAAAATCGTTTCATGCATGCAGAAGAATTCCGTCGTATGGGAGCAGACATCAAGATCGAAGGACGCTCTGTGATCATGAACGGACCAACACCTCTTCAAGGGGCGGAAGTGGCTGCAACGGATCTACGTGCAGCAGCAGCACTTTCCATCGCTGGTCTAGTAGCAGACGGTTACACTCGAGTGACAGAACTAAAGCATTTAGATCGTGGATATGTGAACTTCCATCAGAAGCTTGCTGGCCTTGGTGCCGATATCGAGCGTGTGAAGGAAGTTGAGGAAACACCTGTTTCTGAGCAAGATATGATTAAGGATGCGTAAATAGGTAGATGAAAGGTGAGCTCTTTTAGGGGAGCTTGCCTTTTTTGTTTAGCGGTGCGGTGGTTTGGTTGATTGTATTTGGTAAAAAAAGTAATTCGGCTGGATTATTGTTCATTTCGGCTGAATTTTGACGTGGATCGGCCGGATTATTAAGGAAATTGGCTGGATTATGTCTGGATTCGGCTCTATTTTTGAAGAAACCGGCTGGATTGCCGTGGAGTGTACCGGTCTACGGCCTTAGAGACAGAAGATATATTCAAAACCGGCCAACTTATTTTCAAAATCCGATTTTATTTTCAATTCCACCATTATATTTTCAAAACCGAAATCACCCCAATAAAGAAATTCCGACATTCGCCCCGATAAACCTGCACCAAATCAATCCCAACTTCCAACCTATCCAAAAACTCTCCGAACTCCCACTCATAATTGCTTGTCCACTACCATACATATGAAAGAGAGTGGAGAAGTGTGCTAGGACATTCTCCTATTTAATCTTTCATTGGAGGCCGCGAACATGAAGCAGTTGAAACCCGTAGTGATCATCTTCTCAATCTTTATCAGCATCATCTTTATTGTACCCACTTTGCTGGTACTCCCCTTTTCATCAGATAAGGAAACGGCCAATTTGGACGAAAAGCTGAAAAACCCGCCCGTTGAAGAATTGGCAGACTCGGTCGAGGTGGCGGTCTACCGTTCCAGTCAGGATCTCATCGAAAAGCTGCCCCTTGAGCAGTATGTTGTAGGTGTGGTGGCGGGTGAAATGCCGGCGGATTTTGAAGAGGAAGCTTTAAAGGCACAGGCTTTGGCCGCGAGGACGTATATCGTGAACCAGCTTCTCGCAGAAGATCCATCCGTGCCAAAGGGAGCCGATGTGACGGATACCGTCTCCCATCAGGTGTATAAAAATCAAAAGGAATTGGCCACCCTGTGGGGCTCTGATTACGATTGGAAGATCAAGAAGATCTCAGCAGCCGTTCTTGAGACGAAGGGCAAAGTGCTGACATACGACAATAAGCCGATAACGGCCGCCTTCTTTTCGACAAGCAACGGCTATACCGAAAACTCAGAAGCCTATTGGGCAGATGATATTCCGTATTTACGCAGCGTGGAGAGTCCTTGGGATAAAGCATCACCCAAATTCGAGGATCAGAAAATCATTCCGATCCAGCAATTCGAGCAGAAACTTGGCGTGACCTTGCCAAAGGATGGATCCGTCGGCACGATTACGTCAAGAACCGAAGGCAAGAGAGTGGCGAGCGTCGAAATAAACGGCAAGAAATTCACCGGCCGTGATATAAGAGAAAAGTTGGAACTCCGATCATCCGACTTCACCTGGTATAAAAAAGACGACCACATCGTCATCGCCACAAAAGGGTTCGGCCACGGGGTCGGCATGAGTCAATACGGAGCAAATGGAATGGCGAAGGAAGGCAAGGATTATCAAGACATCGTGACCCATTACTATAAAGATGTCAAAATCACAGAATCCACTAAACTCCTTCAGAAGGTAACGGCACAAAGATAAGAAAAAGGATTGAGTCAGGTCTAGTGACCGAGACTCAATCCTTTTTTAAATAGTCTTCCAATCTCTTCATCGTCTTCGTCAGGCCGTGATCAGGATTCCTGAAGTAGGTACGGTTCACGATCCAGAACAGGACCGTCACCCCGATCAGATCTTTGGCCGCATCGATCATCGTGGAAGAACGATATGGAACGAAGGACTGATGGATTTCATCCACAAACCCGTAGAAGATGGCAATCAGTGCCACCGCGAAATTCAATGTGAACCGAAGCTTTCCGTGTGCCAGCAGGGCGATCACGAATAGTCCATACAAAATGCCGAACTCGACTAAGTGAAGGGACTCCTTCACAAACCGGTCCACGCCTTCATCCGGGATACGCAGCACGGCATCATCGGGATTGCCCGACATGATCCAGATCAGAATCATATATAGAAAAGGTGCAGTTGAGAGCACAACTTTCAGTAACGTTTTCATATACTAGTCGTCCTTTCTGTTTCTATCATTGTACCATGCAGGGGCATCACTTGAATGTCAAAACCCCATATTTCCGAGGTTTGTCACATGTTTTCGATCTTTTTTATCAAAACATACATAATCCTTCCCACTTTGTCGAAACATAAGAAATTAAAATTTTTTTTCCGTTGTGTATATATTTTCAGAATTCTGTTCAGAATGATTGCAGAGGTGATGAAAATGAGAGAGGAAGAAAAGAAACACCCTTCTCAAAACTTTTTGAAAAGACGTTGGGCATACCCAGCAATCTATTTAGCAAGTGCAGCAATCATTATCACGGGGATTCTGTGGTACCAGGCAGGAAATGATGTTAACGAGAAAGCCAAGGATTACAGCTATGATGGAGTTCCTACTGATAATGAGTTCAACCAGCCTGCAGAAGAAGTCAATCGTTCATTGGAAAACTTTGTAATGCCTGTTTCAAGTCCTGAAGATACAGTGATCGAAAAACAATTCTACGACACTGAAGCATCAGCTGAAGAACAGGAAGCTGCCCTAGTCGTGTATGGAAACATGTACTACCCGAACCAAGGAGTCGACATCTCTAAAGATGGAAAAGAATTCGATGTGCTGGCTGCTATGAGCGGAACGGTCACAAAGGTTCAAGAAGATTCCCTACTTGGTAACACGATTGAGATCGAGCACAGCAAAGGCATCGTGACTCGTTATCAATCAGTGAAAGACTTTGAAGTCGCGGTTGGAGATGTAGTTGATCAAGGACAAGCCATTGCCAAAGCAGGAAAGAGCTTATTCAATGAAGAAGCTGGCGTTCACGTACACTTTGAAATCCGCAAAGCGGATGTAGCCGTGAATCCACTGGAATACTTCAATAAGTCTCTTGCCACTCTTCAAGAAGCACAGCTTGAAGACAAGAAAGTTTCAGGTGAACAGCCGGATGCAGCAGCAGCGGAAGAAAATGCCGTAGAAGATCAAGCTAGCGAGAACAAAGCTACTGAAGATAAAGCAACAGAAGACAAAGCTACGGAAGAAAAAGATGCAGCTGAAGAAAACGAGTCCACTGAAGAAAAGCAGGACCAGGCTAAACCGAAACAAGAAAGCCAAGACAACGCTAAAGACGAAGAATAAACCAATAAATGAAGACTGGCCGTTATACAGGTCAGTCTTTTTTTTATGCCAAAAAATTTCCTTGGAAATTCGACAAGGTGGAAAGTTTGCTAAGAAAACGTTTTCAATGCGGTTGCATTTACATCTGGCGTCTCAGTCACCAATATCCTTATTTTAGTAAAATGAAAAATAAAAATGTGTCGTGGACATGTCGTTATTTCTTTATTGACCAGGCATTTCCCAGTGAAGATAATAATTCCATAAATAAAATTCAGAAAATTAAGAATTAACAGGAGGTGAAACGTTGATTTACTTCATGGCATTTTTACTTATCACAGGTGGATGCATCATCCTCGCCCTCAGGAAAAAACGGGCATTTTTTCTGACCATTCCATTTCTGTCTTTATTCATCTATTTTATTGTTCAGATCGCCATCGTCCCGGTACCGTTTTTTGAAACCGTGAAATTCATTTTCAGTTTAAAATAATGAGTTTGAAGAGGGGTTACATACATGAAGAAGATTGATAGAGCGAAAGCCGATCAGTATTTTAAAGAAAAAAATCGATATATGGCGCTGTACTTAGTCATCTGGCTTCTTTCCTCCTTTGGTGTGGTGCTGTTCGCCGAAAGTTTGTCCTCGTTCACCATCAACGGATTTCCGTTTCACTATTTCATGGGGGCACAAGGGTCAATCGTCATTTTCATCATTCTCCTTTACGTCAATGCCAAGGTGAGTGACGGAATCGATAAAAAATATGGACTCGATGAAAGGAAGAACGAACAGATCAGCTACGGGAAAACGCTGGACCATTAAATCAAAAAGAAAAGAAACAGGGGGAAAGAATGAATGGATACTCAGTTTATCGTATCGACGTCTATTATTCTGTTGACGTTTGCGTTATATATCGGCATCGCGGTTTATAACAAGGCGAAGGCGACATCGGATTTCTATGTAGCTGGTCGCGGGGTTCCACCGGTCTTTAATGGGATGGCGATCGGGGCCGACTGGATGAGTGCGGCTTCATTCATTGGACTGGCAGGTACCGTCATGATCCTTGGTTATGATGGACTTGCCTATATCATGGGGTGGACAGGAGGATATTTATTATTGACCTTCCTCTTGGCACCGCAGCTCAGGAAGTACGGGAGGTACACGGTACCGGAGTTCATCGGGGACCGGTATAACAGTCATACCGCCCGGGTCATTGCCGCCATTTGTACGATCATCATCAGTTTCACGTATTCGATCGGTCAGCTGTCGGGCTCGGGTGTGGTCATCGGCCGTCTCTTCGAAATTGATGCCAAGGTCGGTACGATGATCGGGGTCGTCCTCATCGCCTTCTACGCGGCGTTCGGCGGGATGAAGGGGATCACGTGGACACAAGTGGCTCAGTATATCGTGTTGATCATTGCGTACTTGATCCCCGTCATTTTCATGTCCCTCCAAATCACGGGGAATCCTGCACCGTGGATTTCCTATGGGGAACTGGTCGGTAAAATCGGGGAGCTTGACCGTGAGCTTGGCGTGTCGGAATACTTCGCTCCTTTTACGAACGGGACGAAGTGGCAGTTCCTGGCCCTCATGTTCACTTTGATGGCCGGGACAGCGGGACTTCCCCACGTCATCGTCCGTTTCTATACGGTATCGACGATGAAGGCGGCCCGCTGGTCAGGGGCGTGGGCTCTTCTCTTCATCGGACTTCTCTATCTTTCGGCTCCTGCTTATGCGGCGTTCTCCCGTTTTATTCTCATGACCAAAGTAGCGGGAAGTAAAATCAGTGACCTGCCAGCCTGGACCACTTCATGGGTGGACACGGGGAAACTGCAGGTGGCCGATGCGAATGGAGATGGAATTCTTCAATGGAAGGAGATCATCATCTCGAATGATATCGTCGTCATGGCGACGCCTGAGATTGCGAACCTCGGCGTGTTCGTCATCGGGCTTGTCGCGGCCGGCGCCATGGCAGCGGCATTATCGACGGCCGGTGGATTGATGATCGCTATTTCGTCTTCCTTTGCACATGATATTTACTACCGCGTATTCAAACCGAATGCGACAGAGCGGAATCGTCTTGCGGTTGCACGGTGGTCGATCGTGGTGGCAACCGTCCTGGCGGGAGTGGTTGCGCTGAATCCCCCAGGGGTCATCACCCAGATCGTCGCCTGGGCGTTCGCCCTGGCGTCAGGAACGTTCTTCCCGGCCCTGTTACTCGGCGTCTGGTGGAAGCGCTCCAACGCCCAGGGAGTGATCGCAGGGATGCTTGTTGGGCTCGCCGTGACACTCACGTATATCTTCCTGGCACGTTCAGGTGTGACCCTTTTTGGAATCATTGATACAGGAGCGGGAGTGTTCGGGGCGACGTCAGCAGCGATTGCCAATATCGTCGTGTCCCTTATGACGAAAGCTCCTTCTCAGAAGATCCAGGAGGAAGTCATGGACCTACGTTATCCGGAACAAATGACGTTCAAGGATGGGGAAGTTTGGGTGGATGATGAGGTGGAGTTTAAAGGGTGATGGTTATAGCTCTGCTGAGGGTGAAACTAAACCGTTCCGTTTTGAGGTGGCAGTTGTAGTAGCATCATATTTGGTATATAAAAAGCAGAACTCGTCGAAGTCGATTCGGCGAGTTTCTTTATTAGGTATATACGTGTGATGGGGTTCATCGTACTTAAAGAGCCAGCATAAGTAAAATTAGCGGAGATTTTCCGCTTATATTCAAAATGAAATTTGTTTAGGGGGAAATAAGCGGAGTTTTTCCGCTTATCCATTGAAAAGGAACTCCAATTTTTTGTTTTTAAGTCAATAGGCGGAATTTCTCCGACTATTTCAGGTTTTTTTAATAAGAACGATGAATTAACCGGAATTCTTCCGCCTATTTATCAGCTCTGGGGATTAACCTGGACTCCAACCAACCGATCAGTGCGGCCCCCTTAGATTTAGATAAGATATTCAATAGCATCCATATAAAATGGTTATCGAAACGGCATTGCATATGAGAGATAATGTACAATTCTTATTGAACTATGATAGGTTTTGCAAAAACCTTGATACTCCAATGCACGCGGAAAGTGGAACTCTTTAGATTAACGGCTTTCATATAAAGAAAATCATTAATTATCAGACAATTTACCGAAATCATCGACTCATTTCTCAGGAAATAGTGGAGAGAAAGAGAATATAAACACATGATGTCGAATAATTTGTGACTGTATGAAATTTCCCCGGGAAGGTCCGTCCCTCCATTATTTTTCAGAAAATTCAAGCGAAACCTTGTCCTTATTGTGTTTTTTGTGCATATATGTGGGCACAAGCTAATAAAATGAAACAAACCTATCAAAATAGAGAGTGTTTGAGGTGAGGAATCGTCGTTATACCATTGATCATTAGCTGAATATTTGTTTATACGTTGTAACATCAGGAAGCTGCCGTCCTAAATAAGGCTTTCTGCCGTTTGCCCATGTGCAAAGGGTCTGTACTATTTCATTGATGCGAAAGCGAGTCTCATTTCACACTTCTCACATCCAATTTAGGGAGGTCGAGTGGTGTGCACGATTACATCAAAGAGAGAACAATCAAGATTGGTAAGTATATCGTGGAGACGAAGAAAACTGTTCGTGTAATTGCGAAGGAGTTTGGCGTGTCCAAAAGTACTGTCCATAAAGATTTAACAGAACGACTGCCAGAAATTAATCCGGATCTCGCAAATGAAGTCAAAACCATACTTGATTACCATAAATCAATCCGGCATCTACGAGGTGGAGAGGCAACCAAGCAAAAGTACAAAAAAGAAGAGCTCCACAGCTAACCAAAATACGCCAAGCCCCAGAATGATGGGTCATGCTTGGTGTGTTTTTATGTTTGTGGGTGGATGTTTGGTTTGCCTGCTGAATTTTTGGTGAAGTTCAGCTGTTAAAATTTGTACGGAATTAGACTGCTGATTATTCCCGTTTTTTTAGCAGAAGAATAATGAGGGGAAATCAGCAGGTGAATATCCTTTGAAATTCAGCAGCTAATTTCACGAAGCATTTCACCTGTCAAAAAACAGCTAATATTCAACAGCTGAATTCCCCGAAACATTCAGCAACTGAATAAAAACATCAACATCCCCCATTAAAAATTAACACTCCTGTAACATCCCCACCTAAACCACCTATCTATTTCCAATTAAATAACAATCTCAATACATTTTTTTGACAAATACCATCTCACTTCGACATATTTATGGTAAAATAATTAATTAGGTGAAAGTTCTGCCTTAACGTTAAAACGTAATGACATACTAGTGAAATCATAGATGAATGAAGTTCATGAATTTGTAGGAGAAGAAGGGAGAAACACAAGATGTTTGCGAAAGATATTGGGATTGACCTTGGTACGGCTAATGTATTAATTCATGTAAAAGGAAAGGGAATCGTCTTGAATGAGCCATCGGTTGTGGCGCTGGATAAGAATACTGGTAAGGTATTGGCTGTTGGAGAAGAAGCGCGCCGCATGGTCGGACGTACTCCAGGGAATATCGTGGCGACCCGCCCGTTAAAAGACGGAGTCATCGCCGACTTTGATGTAACAGAAGCAATGTTGAAGCATTTCATTAATAAGTTAAATGTAAAGGGTTTCCTTTCGAAGCCACGCATCTTGATCTGCTGTCCTACAAACATCACGAGCGTTGAGCAAAAGGCGATCAGGGAAGCGGCTGAAAAGAGCGGCGGGAAGAAGATTTACCTGGAAGAAGAGCCTAAAGTAGCGGCAATCGGTGCCGGCATGGATATCTTCAATCCAACGGGTAATATGGTCGTGGACATCGGTGGAGGAACGACGGATGTAGCGGTTCTTTCCATGGGTGACATCGTAACAAGTCAGTCCATCAAAATGGCCGGGGATAAATTTGATCACGAAATTCTGAATTATATTAAAAAAGAGTACAAGCTTCTGATCGGGGAGCGTACGGCTGAAGATATCAAGGTGAACATCGGAACGGTATTCTCTGAGACGCTTGATGAAGACCGCAGGGAAATGAGCATCCGCGGCCGTGACATGGTATCGGGTCTGCCTCGTACCATCACTGTGACGTCCAAAGAAATCGAAGGGGCGCTTCGTGAATCAGTGGCGGTCATCGTACAGGCAGCGAAGAATGTACTTGAGAAGACTCCACCTGAATTATCAGCGGATATCATTGACCGCGGAGTCATTTTAACAGGCGGTGGGGCGCTACTTCATGGAATGGATACCCTTCTTGCAGAAGAATTGAAAGTCCCTGTATTGATTGCGGAGAACCCGATGGATTGTGTAGCCGTGGGAACTGGTTTGATGCTCGAGAATATCGATAAAATTTCAAGAAGAAGAATCGGGTAAAACGATTGCAACATTGATCCGATATAACCGTTAAGAGGTGAAAGTAGATGTTTAGAGGATTTTATACAGTAGCATCCGGCATGCTTTCTCAACAGAGGAAGACCGAGATGTTGACGAACAATATGTCCAATAGCAACACACCGGGTTATAAGGCGGATCAGGCTTCGATGCGGGCGTTTCCGGAAATGCTGATGGACCGGGTGGATTCAACTTCGATTCCTACTGAGAAAACGTTAACTCTTCCGTTTAACCAAAGAGTGGGGAAACTGAATACAGGTGTTTACATGCAGGAAACGATTCCTTCCTTTATTCAAGGTGACCTTCAGGAAACCGGGCGCGGCTTGGATGTGGCCCTGTTGGATGGTTCTATGCCGGTGGACAGAGAGACAGGAATCCGGGGATCGGTGTTCCTGACGGTGGAAGGACCGGATGGAAGTCCCCGCTATACGCGTAACGGAAATCTGACGGTGAACGGAAACGGCTTCCTCACGACGAACAGCGGTTTTTATATTTTGGATGACAATGGTGACAGGATCCAACTAGATAGTGATCAGTTCACGGTTGGAGAGAACGGTCAGATTGTAGTGGACGGGAACGCTGTCGCTACATTGGGAGTGGGATACTCGAATAATCCGAATCTGCTGGTTAAGCAGGGAGACGGTCTGTTTGCCACAGAAGGCAATGTGGCTCTACCTGATGCCTATGACGAGGACAACGTTTCTTTTGACACGAAGCAGGGCTTTCTGGAGCGGTCCAATGTCGACGCTTCACGGACGATGACAGACATGATGTCGGCTTACAGGGCATTTGAAGCCAACCAGAAGGTTCTTCAAGCCTATGACCGCAGCATGGAAAAGGCGGCCAATGAAATCGGCCGTGTCAATGGATAGCAAGTATTGTAAATGAATTTCGCCACTGAATACCTTATAATAGGGGAGAACGTGTCATGAATCGAACGATGATTACAGCAACCAACACATTAGGCCAGTTGCAGAAACAAATGGATATGATTGGTCATAATCTTTCGAACGCAGATACAAACGGATATAAGCGCCGGGATGCCTCGTTTTCCGAGATGCTCGTCCAGCAGGTGAAAAATCAGGGTGTAGATAAGTTTGAAGCAGGCAGGCTCACCCCTCTTGGAGTCCGGGAAGGGAACGGGGCCAAGCTATCGCAGTCCCAACTCATTTTGAATCAGGGATCGTTGAAAGCGACAGGCCGTGCGTTGGATTTTGCATTGACCAGTGATCGCCAGTTTTTTAAAGTCCTATCTCAGGAAGACGGCTCGAGTGCCGTCCGCTACACGAGGGACGGAGCATTCTTCGTCAGTCCGACCGGGAATGGGGAATCGATCCTCGTGAACGGAAGCGGCTTGCCGATCCTGGATGAAAATGATAACGTTATGACGTTCTCAGAAGATGCTTCTGCCTTTGAATTGGGCGATAATGGGGTTCTCACAGTCAGGGATTCCCGCGGAGCGGAAGAACAGTTCAATCTGGGCGTTGTGACAATCGAAAAGTCTCAGTTCCTTCAGCAGTTTGGAGGCAATCTGTTAGGGTTAGCCGAGAACCTAAATGAACTGGGCGTGACGGAAGATGAAGTACTGACGAACGTAACTGGAGGAGAACGGACTGCTATATCCATGGTCCAGAATTCATTAGAAGGATCGAATGTGGATATCAGTAAGGAAATGACGGACATGCTGAATGTCCAACGATCATATCAATTTCAGGCGCGCTCGATCTCCCTTGCAGATCAGATGATGGGCCTTGTAAATGGGATACGCTAAAAGGAGTTAAATGCTATGAGTGAAAAAGAGCTACTGCAAGAAAAAGCGACAAGAGAATCAGTAAAAGCAGAAAAGAAGGCAAAGCAAAAGGACGAATCCAAGCCGTCACGCTGGGTGCGAGTTCGCATGCTCCCAATCTGGCTCAGAATCCTTCTGTTCATCCTCCTACTTGCAGGAAGTCTCGCACTGGGTGCCGTCATCGGCTTCGCAGGCATCGGCAACGGCAACGCAGCCGACGTCTTTAAAGCCGAAACCTGGCAGCATATCATTGATATCGTAGTGAAGAAATAATTTTGAGGGACGGACCTCGAATTAATTAGCTTTATTCGCAAGAAATCCTGCTATGACGGGATTCTGCTGTGGAGGGAGCTTGAAATTCGAGGTCCGTCCCTCTTTTTAATCGTGGACATTGCGGCGAAGAGCAGTGGGGAGGGACGGACCTCGAGATTGAGTCCTTTTTGGATGAAGATTACTGATATACAGGGATTCTCTTGGAGTATTGTGCCTGTTTTCGAGGTCCGTCCCTCCTTGCTATTCTTACCCTTGTTTCTGTACAATAAGGTGTACATACATATTGGTAGGAGGAGTTATAGATGCTTGATATTAATGAGATTAAAGAGATTATTCCCCATCGTTATCCGTTTTTGCTGGTTGACCGGATTTTAGAGGTGGAGGAAGGCAAGAAGGCGATCGGGATTAAGAATGTGACGGCGAATGAGGAATTTTTCAATGGTCACTTCCCGGGTTATCCTGTGATGCCCGGCGTGTTGATCGTCGAGGCACTGGCTCAGGTCGGAGCTGTAGCGATGCTGAAGGTGGAGGATAACCGCGGACGTCTGGCCTTCTTCACTGGCATCGACAAATGCCGTTTCAAGCGTCAAGTGAAGCCAGGGGACCAGCTCCGCTTGGAAGTGGAAATGATCCGCTTTAAAGGGCCGATCGGCAAAGGAAAAGGTGTTGCAACGGTTGATGGCGAAGTGGCTTGTGAATTAGAGATGATGTTTGCTCTTGGAGATAAGCAGGAATAGAATCATGCTTACGAAACCGGATCTGATAAGGTCCGGTTTTCTTATGTTCAAAACCATCCCACTCTAACAGTCCCTATTTTTAACATCCCAAATAATTTCTCCCCCATGCAAGTAAATTCAATTTCCGGGAAAGCTAACAAAAGACCAACGTAACGGTCTTACACTAATTGAACATACAGAAAGGAGTCATACATCATGAGCAAAAAGTTATTATCGATCCTTGGTGGGTCAGCACTTGCTGCTTTCCTTCTTGTAGGATGTAACGCCAACCAGGAGCCTCCTCCGGAAGACGAAGCGCCAATGGAAGAGAACGACAACATGGATGAAAATGACGACATGAACGACAACGGGGACATGAATGAAGAGAACTACCCTGAGTCTGAAGACAAAAACGTCGAAGGCGACAAAGATGCGGCGAAGGATAAAAACACGCCTGAGGAAGACGCTGTAGAAGATGATATTGATATGAAGGATAAAGATAATAAGGACGAGTAAGAATAGGAAGCAGAGGTGACGGAAGGTCGCCTCTGCTTTTTTCCTGATATTTGCAGTAGTTTACGCATTACTGTAAAATATAATAGTATAATATATTTTAGAAGGTTTACCATATTTTTCTCGTGTTCATATTCTACATATCATCAAATGGTTATGTTATAGTAAAAATAATATCGCGTATAGGATACTGATTAGGGGGTACTTTACATACATGTTAAAAAACTTATCATCGGGTACAAAAATAAGTATTACCCGTTCAATAAAAACCTCATTCGAACAATACATGGCTTCGATTCAGTGGCAGGAAGATAAATTCGATATCCAGGACTTCATCTCTAGTTGGCGTACATACATAAATGAACATGCTTCCTGGTACAAGAATCTCAGTGATGAGACTAAAAATGATGATGAATTCCATCAAGAATTAGCACTAAAGATCAATGAAACGATGGAAAAAATTCTATCGGAAGAACCGACATCAGAACAAATTGACATGCTGGAAAACTTACAGAAGCAATCTGGTACGGACTATGATTATTCTTGTAAGTTGGAAGCTAAATATTTGATTGATCGATTAGAAGGAAATCATTAATAAGCTATTTAAATACAATGATTAAGAAAACCCCTTTCTCTTATGGAAAAAGGGGTTTTTAGTATATTCTTTTTGCTTCAATAATGTATCTCTCACTCGAACTTCCATAAATGTTAAAAGGATAACACGTAGAAAGCGTAAGGATTTCTTGAGGGGAGGTATGTCTGATAACAGTGGTATCATGTTCATCAACAATAAACGAGTTGAAAATTTCATATGAGTAAGTTCCGGAGTGCATCTTAATTGAAAGAAGGTCTCCTGATTTGAGGTCTCCTATATTCCTAAAGACAGTATCTCTATGACCAGCCAGGAATATTTGATCTTTTTCTTGTGGAAGAGAGGTGGAAGAATAATGACCGACGCCCTTCTTAAGTTCTTTCCCATCCGTTCCTTCTATAATGGGTACCTCCCTTTCTAAACGGGGAATGGATAATAGCCCAATCACATCACCTTTTTTAAAATTGTATTCGATTGGTACTTCTGAAGTAGTCGAAACGGGGTGAATTCGTTCTGGAGGGGGCTGTAAAATAGATGTCTTTGCTATATCCATTGCTCTACTTTCTTCTCTCGCATGGCTATTTATTTGGTAGAGTGAATAAAAGACACAAGTCAAACCAGCAATTAAAATAAGCATTCCTCCTACAAAAAAATAGCTTTTAATCATGGAGATTCCTCCTTTTAAATTGGACAAAAGAAAGAAATTCAATAAATTCTTCTTTAGTTAAACCTTGGGAAATCGCTCTATTAAGAGGCTCAATCCATTCCTCGTCTAATTGTATTTTATTCTTATCCGATGAAAGAATATTTTCTAGAGAAGTGTCTAATGTAAGGGCAATTTTTTTTAAAATTTTTATTGAAGGATTTTTTTGGATACCTCTTTCTATAGAACTAATATAAGACTTTGATACATTTGAGTAATGAGCAAGTTCATTTATTGTATACCCTTTTTCTTCCCTTAAGCTTTTAATTTTATCACCTACCATGTCTCCCGCACTCCTTTACTATTCATTATATAGAACGATTTGTTTTTTATAAAGTAAGGAAAAGGTTGTTTTTTGAAGATATTGAGAGGAAAGAGGGATCTTGGTATTGTTTTATAGGAAATTTAGATGTATTTAAAGATTTTCATTTCAAACAAAAGATCATATAATGGATTTTAAGTTCATTAAAAAGAACAACTTAACAATGAAAAACCATTCGTTGAGTGTAGGGGATGAAAAAAAGATGAATCTAAAAAAAGTAGTCATTATATTCTTATTCCTATTTTTGATCTCAAGCATGGTAAATAAAACTTATGCAGATGAAGAAAACCTCATTTTAATTCCAAATGAAAAGTATTTATTTAAAATTTCAAATATGAAGCCAGGTGACTGGGCTGAAAGAAGTTTGAAAATAAAAAATGGAGGGGGAGAAGATTTTCATTATTCAATCAAAGTCAATAACAAACAATCAGATAAGAAGCTTTTTAACGAGTTAGAATTGAAAGTTTACGCAGGAAACAATTCTATAAAGATCTTTGATGATAAATTAAAGAATTTCAAAGGTTTCAAGCCAAAAGAATTAGAAAGCGAAAAAACTGAATCCCTCCAATTTAAAGTGATAATGCCATATGAATTAGGAAATGATTTTCAAAGAACCTCAGCTTTTTTTGAAATTATAATTACAGTAGTGCCTTCAGACGGAAATACACTACCTGATGACCCCAAAGATACAATCAACAATCCTCTTACACCTGTGAACTCTGACCTTAAGAATATTCCATCAATACCAGTTGAATCTCAAGGACCCAAGCTCCCTAACACCTCTACAAATCTTTACTTTTTATTAATGTTGGGCTCACTTTTAACTACAGTGGGGTTCATAATTATTTATCTAAATAAACGTCTATTAAGGAAAAAAGAATAATAAATATATAGGAAGGGGGGATGAAATGTATAAAAAGGTTTGTAGACGTTGCACAAGACCTTCTTATAGTAGCACGGAAACTGGTGAATGGGTATGTCCAACCTGTAAGAATGATTTATCGAACCAACCGTTCTATAATGCTAGTAATTACCAGAATATTAATGGAAAAGTCCTGCCTCTTAAGAAAAAACTAGAAAGCTATAAAAATAGTATCATTTAATAGCTTTTTCGACATAATCAAACATGCATTTTTAATAAACCAGTAGCTAATACACCTCTATTTGTTGTAATATGGGATAATATGTAAAAATATAGTGTATATTAAATTGACAGAATAGACAAAAAACAACACGTGGTCATATGATTTGGTAGTATAATCGAAGTAGTTCGAAGGGAAGAGTCAGATAAAGGCAAACTTATTGAAAGATGAGGACGCAAAGTCACAGGTCTAAGGTTTAAAAGTAAGCATATCTTAATTAGCATCTTGAATAGGGTGAACAGAAACTGAAGGATGAAGAAGGTGTGGTTATTTGAAAACTAAGATGGCTGGATTGCCTGGAATACATACCTGTATTTTGGGAGGGAATTTATGTTGACAAATCGTGAACTTGATCTCGAATGGATGGAACTTATTAAACAAGCACTGGACGCTGGAATTTCTAAAAAAGAAATTAGGGAATTTCTTCACAGTCAATCCCAGGAAATGAAAGCCGAGTACAAAGTGATTTAATATAAATAAAGTCTTGCGAGTTCTATCGCAAGACTTTATTTATTGCCTAATTTCCATTTATTGAACTCAATGAACTCCCGGAATTGCTCCTTGGAAATACCTGAATCCATTGCTTCTTCAGCGATCTTTAGCCACTCATGATCTATATTCTGTTCTTCAGGTTGATCATATAATAGTGCATCCAGAGGAATGCCTAAAGCAGTAGAAACCTTTTCAAGGAATTGAATAGAAGGGTTTTGTTGAAGGTTACGTTCAATTGAACTTAAGTATGACTTTGCCACTCCTGCTTTTTCAGCAAGCTCGGTCATCGACATCCTTTTTTCTTGCCTGTATTTTTTAACTCTCTCTCCAATCATTTGGGACACCTACCTTGAACTTCTTATAAGAAGTCACCATATTAATTCCAATTATATCATAAAATTCACAATGAAAATTCCTTCATCTTGCATCATTAAACGCTTGGCCGTGCCGTAGCAGGAATCCTCGGCTTCGACACCATCTTTTCGCGGAACTCTCGAACCAATTCATCCCCGGAATATCCCTTTTGCACTAAGTCATCAAGCAATATTTCCGCATACTCATTCCGCTGTTTCTTCAATTTTCCCTCGAACATAATGCTAATGTGCTCATCCATTTCTTTAATACAGCGGATGGATGTCATGAAAGCGGCCGGATCATTGGCTTCATGGGAAATCACGACCTGAATCTCCAAATCTTCCTTACTTTGCTGGGCCTTTTGAAAGAACTCGATGTATTCATTCGACAAATACGTTTCGACAAGCCACGTTTTTTGTCCGTCTTCTTTATTGATAATCAGACCGTCCACAAGCTCAAAGTCACGCAGTTCATCATTCTCCACAACTTGCAGTGAAATCACTTTAAAGGTTTTCATGAACGAACATCTCCCATTTAAAGGTTTTATCAAATTATATCACAGGGCGAAATGTTTCCCTAATACAATCGCTGATGAAAAAAAGGACGAAAGTTGTAATTTTGTGTATTTTTGTTCGTTTTTGATCAAATGTCACCAAATCTCCCTAGGGGAATTTCCGAAATTCAAGCCCTTTTTGCCTCGAATTTCGGAAATTCACGATTTTACAAGATTTGCATAGTGGTTGTAAGATGAAAACAGCTTAAGAGAAAGGAGGAGTGAGATTGATCAACCAAGTGACCCTGGTGGGAAGGCTGACCAAAGATCCCGAAGCAAGAAAAACAATGGAAGGAAAATCTGTACTTAGTGTCACGATCGCCATGAAAAGGCCATTTAAAAATCAGCAAGGGCAAGTTGACGCGGATTTCGTGCTCTGTACGATATGGGATCGTGCCGCCGAAAACACGGAAAAATACTGCAGGAAAGGATCAGTCGTTGGAGTGACGGGGAGGATCCAGACCCGCTATTTTGATAATGATCAGGGAAAACGAACGTATATTACGGAAGTCATCGCTGAAAATGTGCGCTTCCTGGACAGTAAGTCGTCCACAACAATTTCTTCAAAATCGAGTAAGAAAGAGCCAATTGAATTACCATTTTAACATGATAAAAAAGGAGAGGGAGTCGTGACCACACTGCAAGATCTTGAACAAAGAATCGATCGATTGGAAAAAATGACGGAGGATCTCATTAAAAAAGTAGCAAAACTCAATGTCGAACATTTCTACCTATCACAACGTGTAACAGCCCTTGAACAAGGGTACGAATACCCTACGATGAAAACCTCATCTTAAGCCTCAACCCAGAATTCATTCCATACGCATGATCCAACCTATAAGCAATGTCTCAAATTCCAACGGTCACCGCAAGATGCCTCTGTAGTGCCTCATTAGACATAAACATGTGTAGCAAGTGAGCAAGTGATTTATTCCCCTTATTATCTTCATGTTGAGCCGGTTTCCTTTTGGGGAGGCTGGTGTTTTTTTAGGTTGAGTGGTTTTTACAATTATATTTGTAAAATGACGTGAGATTAATAGAATAAGTAGGTTTGGACAGGTTTTGGTGTAAAATGAGACAGAATTGAGAGAAACTTGGCAGCTGGGAGAGTGAATTCCCCGTTTGAACCGGTTTATGCATGGATATTATGATCAGATTGGGCTGTGTGAGTGAGGGAAGGGGTCGTTCTGAAAATAATTGCGTCATTTTAAAGGGTGATTGCGTCATTTTAAAGGGTGATTGCGTCATTTTAAAATTAATTGCGTCATTTATTTATTAATTGCGTATTTCTCCAAATATATCCATTACTCAAGCGGAAACCAACAAAAAACCTCTTCCCCAAAAAGGAAAGAGGCAAATCCTACTACTCCAACACCAACAAAGATTCCAAATCCTGATCCGACAATTCCGTCACCCACTGATCGCTGCGGATGATCTCATCGTTCAGAGCCTGCTTTTTCATCAGCATGGCATCGATTTTTTCTTCAAGCGTACCTGATGATACGAGCTTATGCACGTGTACGAATCGTTTCTGTCCGATCCTGTAGGCACGGTCCGTCGCCTGGTTTTCAACGGCGGGATTCCACCAGCGGTCGTAGTGGACGACGTGATTGGCGGCAGTCAAATTCAATCCGGTACCGCCGGCTTTCAGTGATAGCAGGAAGACAGGGAACTCACCGTTCTGGAATTTCTCCACAAGTTCATCCCGTTTACCTTTCGCCATGCTACCGTTCAAGAACGGCACCTTCACATTGAACTCTTCCTTCATCACTTCCTGAATCATTTCACCCATGGAAATATATTGAGTGAAGATCAGGCAGGCCTCTCCCGATTCAAGAGCGGTTTCCACAATATCCTTCAGCTTCTGCATTTTTTCAGAGCGGGACAGGATCGATTTTGGATCCGGTTCCTTCAGATAGAGAGCAGGGTGATTGCATAATTGCTTCAGCTGATTCAGCATCTGCAGGATCAGACCTTTGCGCTCAAATCCGCTCAAAGTCTCGATTTTCGCAAGAGTGTCTTTCACGAGCTGCTCATAAAGTGCCGCCTGCTCAGCCGTCAAATGACAATACTCTTTCTGCTCGAGTTTTTCAGGAAGATTCAACTCGACTTCAGGGTCTTTCTTCGTTCGACGCAATAAGAAAGGCTTAATCTTGGCCTGAAGCTCTTTGACCTTTGCTTCGTCCTCGTCTTTTTCGATGGGAGCGATGTAATTTTTCTGATACTGTGTGAAACCACCGAGATAGCCGTGGTTCAGGAAGTCAAAGATGGACCAGAGTTCCGATAGACGGTTTTCCATCGGGGTCCCCGTTAACGCAATATGATGCTTACCCTTCAGCTTGCGGATCGCCCGGGATTGCTTCGTATTGGCATTCTTGATATTCTGCGCCTCATCAAGGGAAATCGAGGTCCATTCGACAAGCGACAGCTCATCGAAATCAATATGAGACAAGCCGTATGAAGTGAGCACCACATCGACATCCTTAATAGTAGAAGCGAAGTCCTCGCCTTTCGCACGGGTCGGTCCATAATGAAGGTGAACCTTCAAATCCGGTGCGAACTTCTCCAACTCGCGCTGCCAGTTTCCGAGCACTGAGGTTGGAGCGATGATCAGAGAAGGTGTCTCCGGTTTCTCGGTTTTCTTCACATGTTGCAGATACGTGATCAGCTGAACCGTTTTTCCGAGACCCATGTCATCGGCCAGACATGCACCGAATCCAAATTTCCGTAAAAAGAGCATCCAGCTCATCCCAAGCTGCTGATAAGGACGGAGCTCGCCGATAAAATCATCAGGCGTTTCCGTCAGCGGAATTGATGACACATTTGTCAGTTGATGGATCATTTTTTTCATCGATCGGTTGAGTTCCAGCTGAATGCGGGCGTATTTATATGGATCATGCTCGTCGTCATCAGGATCCAACTCTGACTCATCTCCATCCCGTGGGACCAGTTCCTGCTCCAGCATATCCTGAATTGAGATTCCTTCAGCCTTCGCTTTCGTCATCATCTGCTGAATACGGCGGATCATGGCAGGGTCGAGCTTCATCCACTGACCTCGGATTTTCACCAAGCGACGTTGATCGTCCACAAGTTGATTAAAGTCATCTTCCGATAAATTGACGCCGTTCATGGACAAGCGCCAGTCGAAATCGAGCATGGCGTTCAATCCGACGAAAGAAGGGCGGTAGCTGGTGTCGGTATTCTTGAGCTTGGCTTTCACCAGTACCTGTGCGTCCTTCATCGCTTCCCACCAGGATGGGAGGAGGATTTCGATATCCAGGTCGATGAGCTTCTCGCTCAGAACGGATAGAAAATCCCATGCATCGTGCTCACCGAGGGCCGTCCGCAGGGAACCGTCCGTGTCACGGAGAATCGGCATCATCTTCATCCAGCGTTCCTGTTCTTCCGAAACGTCGGAGAGATGCTTTTTCCAGGAAGGAGGGACCGTGTCCTCAGTCAGGGATATGATTCGACTCGCTTTCTTTCTGTCCCGCAATACCGTTTCAAGCTCCCAGGACTGATCCTCGTCGAGGGGTTCCGTTATGCGGAGCCCGATGGAGAACGGCAGCTCTTCATCGCCGCCTGAAATCCACTCACTCCACCGTCTCTCATCAAAGTAAGCATCCAACTCCTCTGAAGTCAGCGTACTCTCCTTCAGCTTCTGGATCCGCTTCATCGCACTCGATCCGCCAGACGCCATCGCCTCATTCAACGCACCCTGAAACCAGGATTCGGTCAATGATTTGAGGGACGGACCTCCACCGGGGAGCTCTTCCTCCCAGAATTCGTCGTTAAAGTTCGACCAGACTTCATCCGGAATATGGAACTGCAGTCCTTTTTCCTGCCATTCCTCGAATCGCGGGAGCCAGCGTCCGGCTTCTACCGATTCGTAGATGACCGGGGCGATGGCGATGCACGCCTGCCCGGTTTCATCCCAGTCCCACTGGATCATGCCGCTGAAGTGCTCACCTGCAAGTAAGGTCAGGAATTGCCACTGGGTGACGGGAATCCCGCCATCAGTTTCCTCAAGCAGGGTCCCATAATAGCTTTCTTCATGCCAAAGAAACAGCTGGCCCTTCCAATCCTTTGGAGGGAGAAGCTCTCCTTTGTCGTTTTCCGCAGTGATGAAGAAACGGTCTTCGTATTCAGTTGTATGGACATTAATCTTGACGGAAGACAGTTTAAGCATCGATTAACTTACCCTTTCTGCACTCCTCCTGGAACGCACGTAATCGCTTGTATTTGTCGAGGATATAGGTGAGATAGACGTCCCACTTATCCGTTTTCTTCGTTTTTTTATAAATCGTCCGGATTTTCTTCATATAACGGACAGCCAGCTTGTAGCTGTCGCGGTTTTTCTGGTCGATTGCTGTAATGACGCCGGTGTAATAGATGGGAAGGGCTAATTCAGGCGCTTCCTTCGTCACGTCGCGGAGGCCCATGCCTTCCATTTCACCGATGCTATAGTTCATATATCTCTGAAGCTCGACCCACTCACGATAGGCCTTCGCGCTGATCAAGTACTCATTGTACGAAAAGAAGCTGTACGGCAACATGGAGAGCAGGAGCTCATTCACGAGGGCGCTGTCCTTTTCCATGAGCCAATCCATCGGCAATATCCGTACGAACCAGCGGACGAACCGGGTTGCCTCATAATAATCCAGGGTCCCGAGGTGATCCGGCATCCTTGAGAGGATATTCCGGACCAGGAAGAAGCCGACTTCGTAACGCTTTCCGACAAAAAATTTACGGAGCCAGAATTCACTAAAAGCAACGAGTTCTGTCCCGAGCTCATCTACCACTTCAATTGCTTTATTCAGATCCTCCAGAAGGAGATATTGATGTAGGAGGGCAACGTTGTAAAAGGTTGTATCCTCATTGTCCGTCTCTTCCAATCGCGCCACTTCTTCACGGCGCCACGATTTCTGCTTGAACAGGTAGTACCAGAGGAAGCGGTACACTTCCGCCTTCATCATCGTACTGTTCTCAGTGGAATCGCTCATCTCGATCGTCTTCTTTTTCAAAAAAGCAATATACGGATCGAAGCTGAACGGCATGGCGTGGATGGACAGCTTCTCCACAGCATCTTCCATTTCGCCTAACAGGAAATCATACATGCTATATTGTTCCCGGCTCAGCTCGACGTTCCTTTTTTTCAAATAAAGATCGATGTGAATCGATAGATAAAGGGTAGCGAAAAGCTGATAAAGGGGCTTCCATTCCCGTTCGAAGGGAGCTTCCTTCATAAATCGCTTCGTAATATTCTGCACGAGGACATCCATTAAATAGGGCTGTCTTTCAAGTAACTCCAAATCTTCATTTTTCAAAAGGGAGTCAAAGAACTGCCACCATTCTTCCGGTGTGTTGCCCCGTGTTTTCCGTTCATTTAATAGATCACTGGCTTTCTTCAGGTTGCCGTGCTTCTTCATGAGATCATCCAGTGATTGCTCCTGTTGAGTGGCAGGCTGTGACTGACTCCGCCAATTCTGTATCCACTCACTGACCCGGCCGACCTTGTTATAGAGCATAAAGAAGGTCGCCATCTGATGCCGGCACCATTGATTCTGTGGGCACGAGCACTTGCTTAACAAGGGAAATAACAAGTTAAGCTCAAGGGTCACAGGCGTCACATCCTGCACCTCCGCCGACACTTCATCATCCCGGACCTTCACATTCGAAACCAGATTCTGACGGAACAAAAGAAGGCCCTTCGACACGACGTTTTTGCTCTCATCCAGATTCGGGTCCAGCTCACCCTGTATCGACTGACTCATGGGAAGCAACTTATCCTTCAACTCCTGAATACGAATCGACATCAACCAACCTCTCCAATCTATAAAATCGCATTCTTTTATTATAACGCAAAAGGAGGGGGAAAAGGAACATGTGGTGGGGGAAGTGGTGGAAAGGAGGGTGGGGAGTTTGTCGAATGGTGTGAGGAGGTGGTGCCTGGCACGGTTGGTCATGTTGGTGCCAGGCACCGTGGGGAGGGGAGGGCGAGTCGATAATACATCCGGCTAGTCGCTGATCAATATCGTATTGATCACGCAAAAGTGTCGTATCTTCCTTCATACGCTGTGAGGTGAATTGAAAATAAACCTAATGTCCCCACAACAAAACCTACACAATCCCCAGCTTACTCCTCCACATGCACATAAAACGTCTCACCATCATACACATTCACGCTCTTCAACCCCACTTTGTCACCGTTTCTCCAATAAAAATCTTTATTTTCCGGAAAACGTAGCACTTGGTCATCACGCGTCGCCACCATTACTGGATTTTTGGAGGTCCGTCCCTCAATTTTCACCTTAAATCCCTTACCACGATAATATTCCTTTCCGTCCACGTACCAGGTAGCGAACTTACCAGTCGTTAATGAAAATCCCATATACGAAGATATCACCTTCGGAATGTCTATATTCTCAATTAACCCCACCGGTTTCCCCGGCCCATAAGCATAAAGGAAAACATCTTCACCGGTGTGACCATGGGTAGTAAATCCGAGGTTTGCCCGCTTTGCCATCAGCCTCACCATTTCACTCTCGAGATCCTCGACACTTTTGGCATCTTCCATCGCACAATACTCTTTGCTGCTCAGGTTCCCCAACCCATAGCTTGAAAGAACCTCTTTTAAATTAGTCCGATTCTTTTTAAGCTGGGAGGTCGCGCCCTTAACAGTCAGTTTGGCTTTCTTCAATGGCTCAATGAACTTCTCGGCAGGCAGATTTTTATAATCCCCATTCGTTCCCTGATTCCCGAGGGTCAAACCGCTGTTTCCGTGATCCGTCACGGCAACGACCAAGGTATTCCGGTCTTTACGGGCAAAGTCGAGTGCTTCTCCCACTGCATCGTCAAAGCTCAACACCTCACTGATCATCCCGACAGGATCGTTTTTATGAGCGGCCCAGTCCACCTTGCTTCCTTCGACCATGAGGAAGAACCCTTTTTCCCCTTGAGAAAGCCGGTTAATGGCAACGCTTGTCATCTCCGCCAGAGAAGGTTCATCAGGCTTTAACGTCTCACGGTCAAATTCATAAGAAATGTCTTCGTCCGCAAAGACTCCCCACAGTTTAGAGGATTGTGCTTTTCTAAGAAGTCCGTCCCTCCTCAGGGCCATGTCATAGCCGGACGACGAGATCACTTTAACCAGGTTTTCCCCGTCTTCCCGGCTGACTTCCTTCGTTTTCAGCATGCCGTCGTCGTCTTTTGCGTGGTCTTTGGATTGTGGTTTGAGCCACGCAGCACCGCCTCCCAACACCACGTCCAGACCCTGGTACACCTGCTGCTCACCGATATCCCCGAATTCATCCCGGTTCAAGGTGTGGGAGGTGAAGGCGGCAGGGGTGGCGTGCTGGACAGGGGAGGTCGCCACGATGCCGGTCCGGTAGCCTGACAGTTTTGCCCCTTCAAGGACGGTGAGAGCGGGGCGTCCATCAGGGTTCATTGCGATGAAATCCGCTTTGGTTTTCACACCCGTCGCCATGGCCGATCCGGCTGCAGCGGAATCAGTGATTGCCGATTGGGCGGAGTATGTCCGGACGCCGCCAGTCAGAATCTTATCCAGTTGGAGGTCCGTCCCTCGATACCAGCGGGAGAGGGTTAGGATGTCGGAGTTGGTACCGTCCATGATAAGGAGGATGACGTTTTTGTGGGGTTGGGCGGCGAATATGCAGGTGGAGGGCAGGGTGAAGGAGAGTAGGGATAGGAGGATGGTTAGGGTGGTTAGGCGTTTGAGTGTTTTCATGGCGGGTTGAGCGCTCCTTTTTTTGAGTGTTAAAAGTTAGTATTTGTTGGTTGGGGAGGAGTATGTATGTAAAAGGGGTTTTCTGCGTGTTTTCAGCTGTTGTACAATGAAAATAAAAAGGTTTGTGAAAGAACGTGTTTAAAAAGAATTTCATGATTATTTTTTCGATGGTGGTTGTCGTGACGATTTTAATGGTCTCGCAAGCTCCTTTAGAGGTCTTAGGCTTGGTGGCCTTGGCGCTCGGAGTCCTGGTGCTCCCAGGTATGAGGAATATATTATTAAAATACGGTCCCCGTAAAGTGAGGGCAGCGCTTTATACATCGATCGGCTTTACTATTGGATTATTCGTCTTTTACTTTTTCGTTTCTCTTTTTGATGGAGATGGGTATAGTATCGATTTCCTTTCGATGCTGATGATCCTTCTATTTAGTCTGCTGGGGAATTTTTTGTATGGTATACCTGCTTCAATCGTAGCGGAAGCGATAGCAATGAGGTTTATGGGAAATCGACTTTGGGTGTCTGGTCTTATACATATTGGATTTGGGGCAGTGACGTATTTTTATCATCCCGGCATTTCTGCAGCTGCAGTGTGCTGTTCGATCCTATTCTTTATAATGGATGAAAGAATTAGAAGAAATCATTGAAAATACAAAAAAACCAAGAATGTAGTGACAGCTCATTCTTGGTTTTTTGTATTATTTCCGTTCCAAAATCCCCAACAATAAATTCTCAAGAATCGTCGGTCGATTAAATTTCTTCAAATCTCTCAGCTTCACCTTATCCCAATCGAGGGCCGTGATGAACGCAGCGCCTTTTTGTAACGCGGGAATGTCGTCAGGATATACGATATAGTATTCCCCAGCCTTCACTCCGGATGTGATCTGCTGCTGTCCGTCGACTGCAAGTCCGGTTTCCACTTTGCGTTTTTCGACGGTGCCTTTTGAAGTCAGGATCCACATATATTTTGATTTTCCATCTTTCTCAACTGCCGTTACTGGAACGACAAACGCACCCTTTACTTCTTCCGTGATGATAGATAAGAAGACGTGATGTCCTGGGAGCAACTCGTTCTCTGTGTCCTGAAGCTTGATTTCTACAGGGTACATGCTGTCTGTTTGGATGTGAGGATCATTTTTAGGCAGGGTGGCCACTTTGGTGACCGTACCTTTTTGGGTCTTTTTCTCAACATCCGATTGGACGGTTGCGTTCATGTTTTCATCGACTGTCGTAATTTCTTTTTCCGTAAGGTCCGTTGTGACGATGGTGGACTGAGATGCAATCGTGATTAAAGGATTCTCGACGGCATGTGAAAGGTCTTTGATGGTTCCGTCCACGCTGCTTTGCACGGTCAGGGTCGTTTCGTAGGATTCAATATCCTTAATTTGACGTTCCAGATTATCGATCTGACTCTCCAGGCGGTCGATTTCCAGTTCCTTGTCGGCAATCTCTTTCTTTAGGTCATATTCCGATTGAAGGGCGCTAGCGTCGATGGGAATTTCTTTGTCGTCGCTAGAGTCCGATGGAAGGGAAGATTCCAGTCGTTTCAAATCTGAAATATTGTCTTCGATGCTCTCAATTTCATCTTCCAGCTGATCGGCCTCTGATTCCAGGACGCTTTTTTGCTGGGTTTGATCGGTTACTTCATATTCATAAAGAGGGGTCCCGGATTTAATTTGATCTCCTTCTTTGACGAGGAACTTTTTGAATGAACCGAATTCGTCATTGAAATAGAGGTAGCTTTCTTCTTCTGATGCAACCACACCTGCTTTTGGCAGTTCTTTTGCCAGGTCCCCTTTGTTGACGGGTTCCCATTCGGCGACGCGGACTTCCCGGTCGACCTTGCTGTCCGCCTTTTCGATGAGATATGTATTGGCACCTATAAAAAGGAGCGACACGGTGAGGGTGGTATAGAATAGGGTTCGTTTATGCATGTTTGTTCACAGCCTTTAGATAGTTAGATTAATGTAGATAAATCAAGGTATGCCAGGAATGCAGTAACACTCCAGAATAGTAGATTCGTTAACAGAATAACGAGCCAGATGAGCCAGTTTTTTTGCAGGGTAAGTCGTTTGACTCCTTTATATTGGATATAAAAGACCCATATCTTAAACAAGGAGAAACTGCCAAGTAAATAGATGAACAACGGTTTACTTGTTATGTATTGTGTGATGACTCCGAGTGATAGAGGGGACGAGAACCAATCAAGTGAAAGAAAAAGTGACAATGGAATGTAGGTTAGTCTTTCAATTAATAAGATGAGTAAGACCAAACATTGGGTGATGACAAGCTTACGATATTCCCCTTCGTCTGAAATGGTCCAGAAAATCAGGGCCGGTACGAAAAGGATGATGGCCGCATATAATAGACCCGAGATGATTCTTCCTAATAGAAACAAGAACTTCTCCATCTCGTATGTTACTGGTGTGAGGGTGGTGAGTTCCTTTGATAGAGGATCCATTCCGATTCCCAATGAGGAGACGAGTCCAAAGACGATGGTGGATAATAGGAAAACCAGGATTACTTTTTGCTTATATCCTTTTAATACTTCCGTTTCCTTCAATTGATAAAAGAAGTAGGATGGTTGTCTCAATCCCCGGATGAGTTTAACTTCTTTATGCATAAATGGTTGCCTCCAACTAGTTTAGATTCCTTCTCCTATTCTATCGAAAAACCACGAAACTTTCCATAAATTGTAGAATGAAAGTTAATAAAATTAAAAAAGCGTCACAAGACGCTTTTTACATGTTGTAGGTTAAGAAAGTAGTTCCTGCTACTAGTGCAATGGTAAATACAAATAAGCCTATGTACATCCACATTTTACGAGCTTTCTTTTTCTCTACTATTTCTTCGGGTGTCAAAAACGACAAAACAATCCCTCCTTGGTTTGGCAACTGGCTGGCATGAGTAGCCCCTATAGTTTTGCGTCATCACCTTTCGATGATTTTGCCTTTGATCAGTCCATACCACTATTATATCGGTAAGAGTAGAGAGAGATTGAATAGGTAAATAGTCATTTTTCAAGAGTATTCTTAATAAATTTTATCTTCCAATCAGTGGGTTTTTCTGGTAATATAGCATAAAATTGATGTTTGAAAACCCGTCTAATAGTGTAATAAAGTGATATAAACTGTTTAATGATGTAGGAGGTTGTCATTTTTGAAGAGAAATGAGAGCAATGACCAGCATATTCTGAACCTTATCCAAAAAGCTTTCGACAAAGGTCAACAAGGAAACATGGACACCAACACAATGATCCACTGGCTCAAACAAGAACTACAATCAGGATATACCATAGATTCAAACCAAAAAGCGCTCTAGACCCCGAAATCAGGGATCTAAGCGCTTTTTTTGAGGGACGGACCTCTATCTCAAAGCTAAAAAGGAACCAAATCCTTGATTTAACAAGGCTTCGGTTCCTGAAATGGAGGTCCGTCCCTCTACCAGTCCTTCATCGTTTGGTAGAGGTGGTAGACCTGAGAAGTGAATTTCTCTTTGCGTTTTTCTGTGAAGTAGGAGAGGGATGACAGGGTTCGCTTGAGTTTTGGGTAATCTTGAAGGATTTTCATGATTTCTCTTGTCTCATCGTCTTCGAAGTGTTCACGCAGGATCATGGGATCGTGACTTTGTCCGAGGCTGTCGCTCTTCTCACCGTACATGATCCTGTTCATTTCGTGGGTCGGGATTTTATAGACTTCTTTAAAGGTAAGGAGCATCTTGTAGGGGATGTCTCTTGTGCCATTTTCATAATTTGATAGCGTGCTTTGGTTGATATTTAAACGAAGGGCGGCTTCTCTCTGGGTAAGTTCTAGTACGTCATTGCGGTAATGTTGTAGCTCTACATGTAAATCCATTGTTTTCACCGACTATCCCTTTTTTCTTCAAGATAAAGGTTTTGTGTGCAGGTATTAGAAAATTACACGTTTTGAAATACTTATTTTGATTACGAATATAAATAAATTGGAAAAAGTATACAAAATTACAGCAAATCGTATTAAAATGTAAATATAATTGTAATTTTGTCGATTTGGGGGTAAAGGTGGAGATGGAATGGGGGAAAGAAAAAAGGGGAGAATCGGACTTCTGACCATAAGGGGAGAAAAGAAACAGGTCACATGGGTCCGTTTTAAATCAAACTCATCCTTAGTACTCAGCACAAAATATAGTGGGAATCATCTATTAATCTACTACAAAAAGGACAACTACTAAAATCTTGAGGGACGGACCTCTACCCGATTCATGAATTCAGCTCAATGAATGAATTTAAAGGTCCGTCCCTCAAACAAAAAAGAGGATTTTGGGAAGTTGTGTCGAATAGTTAAAGGGTACGATGATGAAAATTAGAGAAGGAGTGATGTTATGGTTCGAACCCCTCGGGATTGGAGTCCGGGAACGACTTATCATGTGACCGCGAGAGGGAACAGGAAGCAGGATCTGTTCCATGATGATGAGGACCGCAAGAAATATTTATTGTATTTGCAAGAGACGAAGGACAAATATCCATTTACGATCCACGCATACTGTTTGATGCCCAACCACATTCATCTGCTGATCGAAACCCACGATGTCCCGCTGGAGAAGATCATCCGCAGCCTCCACACCCGCTATGCCGTGTATTTCAACAAAAAATATGACTATGTCGGACATGTTTTCCAAGGACGGTATGGGTCCACTAAAATCGATACACCATCCTATTTCATCAAAGCGAGCAGATATATTCATCAAAATCCCGTAGAAGGCAAGCTCACCATCCGCCCCGAGTCTTACCCTTGGAGCAGTTATCCTTCCTACATCCACTCCATTGATCACCCACTTCTTTCAAAGGAACGCACTCTCAATTACTTTCCGGTACCTCAGGTCGAACGTTATAAGAAGTACGTAGTAAAAGAAGTCCAGAACGAAGCTCTCGACAAAAATACAATTAAAAAGTGAAAAAAAGTAAATATTTTTGGAAAAATTTAGAGGGTTATCTATAATTATGTCGAAATTTATACTGTGTAGGACAAAATAACTATTTCCAAGGGGAGGAAACAATGAAAAAAGAATATATTCTGGTATTCGAGGATTTTCATGTTACCAAAAGAAGTGTCAAAAAATCAAAGAAGCCTCTAGTCGTCTTTCAGGGGCAGCATTATTACAATAAGCTGGTTGTTGTGAATCAGCCTCCGGGGTTCTCCCATGCACTCGAGAGCATCATGTATTCGGACAAGATTCTTGAAACAGTCGGGTTCACCACATTGTTTGCCGTCCCCATCGACCGACAGCATTCGATCCCGTTTAAGTTTGTCCGCATCGGGGATAACACACCAAAGGACTGTAAAGTTGTACTGGAAAGGCGAGAAGGCGTCGACCAATTGAAAATCCTGCCTCTCTATCCTGTGGATGGGCCACTTTCACAAGAAGACACACAGGACATCCTCTCCTACCTGTGCCTGAAGTCCGATGACAGCACCGTCACCTACCTCATGAACAACCCTAAAATATTCAAAGGAAAAGGCAAAAAACAAGAAGAGTAAAGGAGGATCAGGCGAACCTAATCTGAATAGGTACGTCTTTTTTTGAGGGACGGACCTCCACATCCCGTTCTTCTGCTCCGCCACAAAACCCTTTACCACGCTACCAAACTACCTCTCTAAGTTTCTAAAATCACCACTTTTTTCGTTGACCTCTTAAGAATCAGACCATACAATGAAAGTAGTTATTAGTATTTTTAGAATTTTCATGTAAGGTGCGAATGCCACTTGGATAAGACAGATCATACTCGTATCGGAAAGAATGCCATGCTTCTTCTCCTCGTAGACAGGGAAGAGGACGAATGGAACCGTCATTTCAATGAACTGAATTGGAGCTACTGCACCGGGAAGATTGGATCGATGGACAGTCAGAAGATCGTGGCCGCGATTGAAACGGCGGCGAAGCGGAGTGACCTTGTCCGGGAAGATCTTTACCGGGAGATGCACGCTTTGTACCACGCGATTATGGAAGCCTTGACCGGAGTCACCCGGGGACATACGCAACTTGGGGAGATCCTTCGAACCGTGGGATTGCGATTCTCTGTTGTAAGGGGCACTCCATATGAAAGTGAAGAGGAAGGCGAATGGATCGCCGTAGCGTTATACGGGACGATCGGTGCGCCCATCAAGGGATTGGAGCACGAAACGATCGGACTTGGAATCAATCATATTTAAATAATGAGAGCCTAGAGATATTAGTTGAAAGGAGGCTCGACCAAAGGCAGAAGTCTGTCTTTGGTCGAGTCTCCTTTTTGTGTGGGAACGTGGGCCGGGAGGTCCGTCCCTCGGCAAGTTAAAGCGTTAAAGAAAAAAAACCAGTAATAAAAGCAAATAACAATGGGAATGAACCGAAAATAGCTTGTTTTCTGAGGTCCGTCCCTAATATAGAAGGAGTGAGCCGAAATGGTAGAGTTGACGGGTTGTAGTTTGAGTTTGGATGAGGCGAAGAGGGTTATTTATGGGAAGGAGCACGTGGAGCTTTCGCCGCTGAGTATGGAGCGGGTGAGGAAGAGTCGCGCGGCGGTTGAGAGGATTGTGAAGGAGAAGCGTGTGGTGTATGGGATCAACACGGGCTTTGGGAAGTTCAGTGATGTGTTGATCGATGCGGAAGATGTGGAGGAGCTCCAGTTGAACCTGATTCATTCTCATGCGTGTGGAGTGGGTGATCCATTCCCTGAGAACGTTTCACGTGCGATGCTACTTCTGAGATGTAACGCTTTGTTAAAAGGGTATTCCGGTGTTAGACCGGTCATCGTAGAAAGATTAGCTGAATTCCTCAATAAAGGAATCCATCCGGTGATCCCGCAGCAGGGTTCATTAGGAGCAAGCGGGGACTTAGCGCCGCTATCCCACCTGGCACTGGCACTGATGGGAGAAGGTGAGGTCCATTATCAGGGTGAAGTACATCAAACCCTGCCAGTCCTATCTAAAGAAAACATCTTCCCAATCCAGCTACAGGCGAAAGAAGGATTGGCACTCATCAACGGAACCCAGGCGATGACGGCAATGGGCGTCATCGGATACCTGGAAGCGGAGGAACTCGCCTTCCAAAGTGAAATGATCGCCAGTCTGACCTTGGAAGGATTAAGAGGAATCATGGATGCCTTCGACGAAGATATTCATTTAGTGAGGGGATATCCTCAACAGGTCGCAACGGCTCAAAGAATCAGGGACTACTTACAAGATAGCAAGCTTACAACGAAGCAAGGGGAGCTCCGAGTGCAGGACGCCTACTCTCTAAGGTGCATCCCTCAGGTTCACGGAGCATCATGGCAGGCTCTTGACTACGTAAAAGAAAAGCTTGAAATCGAAATGAACGCAGCGACGGATAACCCGCTTATTTTTGACGACGGAGAAAAGATCATCTCAGGAGGGAACTTCCACGGACAGCCAATTGCATTTGCCATGGATTTCATGAAGATCGCTGTGGCAGAGCTCGCCAACATTTCAGAACGCCGGATCGAGCGTCTTGTGAACCCGCAGCTCAATGACCTGCCGCCTTTCTTAAGCCCGCAGCCGGGACTGCAGTCAGGCGCCATGATCATGCAATACTGCGCGGCATCACTCGTATCGGAAAATAAAACCCTGGCCCATCCGGCGAGCGTCGACTCGATCCCATCATCAGCCAACCAGGAAGACCACGTCAGCATGGGTACGATCGGATCACGCCACGCCTATCAAATCTTGCAGAACACAAGAAGAGTCCTCGCCGTCGAGCTCATCTGCAACTTGCAGGCAGCGGAACATCGAGGGACGGACCTCATGGCAAGCAAGACAAAACAATTTTACGAAGCAGCGAGAAAAGTCATTCCTTCCATCACAAAGGATCGGATCTTCTCGAAAGACATAGAAAAAGCCAACGAATGGCTGCAGCAAACAACCCTAAGCACACTCATCAAAACAACCAAAACAAAGGAGGAAACGACAAATGGTTAAGGCAGACAAACGAATCGTACACGTAAAAAGAGGGACGGACCTCGAATGTAAAGGATGGGAGCAGGAAGCGGTTCTCCGGATGCTCTACAATAACCTTGATCCCGAGGTAGCAGAAATTCCTGAAGAGCTAGTCGTCTACGGCGGAATCGGGAAAGCGGCTCGTAACTGGGAGTCCTTTGACGCCATCGTCCACACGCTAAGAAACTTAGAGAACGATGAAACCATGCTCGTCCAATCCGGAAAACCGGTTGGTGTCTTCAAAACTCATAAAGCAGCTCCGAGGGTCTTGCTTTCCAACTCAGTCCTCGTTCCGAAATGGGCGAACTGGGAGCACTTCCATGAACTTGATCAAAAAGGCCTCATGATGTACGGCCAAATGACGGCGGGAAGCTGGATCTATATCGGGACACAAGGAATCCTGCAAGGGACATATGAAACGTTCGCGGCACTGGCGAAGAAGCATTTCAACAACTCCCTTAAAGGAACGATCACCCTTACAGCCGGCCTAGGCGGAATGGGTGGAGCACAACCACTCGCAGTTACAATGAACGGAGGAGTCGTGATTGCTGTAGACGTAGACGCAGAGCGCATCCAAAAACGCCTCGACACAAAATACTGTGACGTGAAAACCGATTCCATCGAAGAAGCATTGATGATGGCATATGAAGCTCGTGACCAAGGCAAGCCTCTTTCCATCGCGTTACTTGGAAACGCAGCAGAGGTTCATCATGAGCTGCTCAAGCGTGACGTCAAAATCGATATCGTAACCGACCAGACATCTGCTCACGATCCATTAAACGGCTATGTACCAGAAGGGTATACACTTGAAGCGGCTGCGGAGCTTCGCAAGCAGGATCCGAAAGCCTACACAGCCCTTTCACAAAAAAGCATGGCCAAACACGTGGAAGCGATGCTCGAATTTCAGCACAGAGGCTCCATCGTATTCGACTACGGCAACAATATCCGTCAGGTCGCGAAGGATGAAGGAGTCGACAATGCATTCGATTTCCCCGGCTTCGTACCGGCATACATCCGTCCACTATTCTGCGAAGGAAAAGGACCATTCCGCTGGGCGGCACTGTCAGGTGATCCAGAAGATATCTATAGAACAGATCGTCTCATAAAAGAGCTTTTCCCAGAAAACGAAGCCCTCAACCGCTGGATCGACATGGCGCAGGAGCAAGTGGCATTCCAAGGACTGCCTTCCCGCATCTGCTGGCTTGGCTACGGCGAGCGTGTGAAGATGGGTCTCGCCATCAATGAACTGGTCAAAAACGGAGAACTGAAAGCACCGATTGTCATCGGTCGAGACCACCTGGACTGCGGATCTGTTGCCTCACCAAACCGTGAAACGGAAAGCATGAAGGACGGAAGTGACGCAGTGGGTGACTGGGCAATCCTGAACGCCCTCATCAACACAGCGGCAGGCGGCTCTTGGATTTCCTTCCACCACGGCGGTGGAGTAGGAATGGGTTATTCATTACACGCAGGAATGGTCGTTGTCGCAGACGGAACGGACCTTGCACAGGAACGCCTTGAACGAGTCCTGACAACAGACCCTGGAATGGGCGTCATCCGCCACGTCGACGCAGGCTACGACATCGCTGAGAAAACAGCCGAAAAGCACAACATCCACATCCCAATGAACAAAGGAGGAGAATAAGATGACCACAACACAACAATTCGACACGATCATCGACAACATCGGCCAGCTCCTGACAATGGATCATGGGGACGGACCTCTAAAAGGAGAGGCAATGAGCAGTCTACCTGTCTTAGAAAATTCGGCCATTGCCATCAAGGACGGCCTTGTTGCCTGGATCGGCACACACGAAGAAGCACAATCCCTTAAAGCAACGGAACGAATCGACGCAGAAGGGAAGCTCGTCACACCAGGTCTCGTCGACCCGCACACGCACCTGGTTTTCGGAGGCTCCCGTGAACACGAAATGGCCCTCAAGCAGCAAGGGGTCCCATACTTAGAAATCCTGAAGCGTGGTGGCGGCATTCTATCGACAGTGGGTGCCACCCGCGAAGCATCAGAAGAGGAATTACTTACAAAAGCACGATTCCATCTAAATAGAATGATTTCTTACGGAGTCACAACAGTAGAAGCGAAGAGCGGCTACGGTCTCGATCGCCAAACCGAATTAAAACAATTAAAAGTAGCTAAACAACTGAACGACACGCACCCAGCAGAAATCGTCTCCACATTCCTTGGAGCGCACGCCATCCCGCCGGAATTCAAAGACCGCTCCGATGAATTCCTACAGGAAATGCTCGATCTGCTATCCGACATCGAAAAAGAACAACTAGCCGAGTTCGTCGACATCTTTTGCGAAACAGGCGTATTCACCGTCGAGCAGTCCCGAGAGTTTCTAAAAGCGGCCAAAGAAAAAGGCTTCTCCGTCAAAATCCACGCCGACGAAATCGATCCACTCGGAGGAACAGAAATGGCAACGGAAATCGGAGCCACTAGCGGAGACCACTTAGTGGGAGCGTCCGATAAAGGCATTCAGGCACTGGGCGAAACCGACACGATCGCCGTCCTCCTGCCAGGGACGTCCTTCTATCTGAACAAAGGCAAATTCGCCAACGCAAGAGGCATGCTGGAAGCGGGAGCGGCCGTCGCCATTTCCACGGACTTCAACCCGGGAAGCTCACCGACAGAGAACCTGCAGTTCATCATGAACCTGGCATCATTACAATTAAAAATGACGCCGGAGGAAATCTGGAACGCCGTCACCGTCAACTCAGCCTATGCGATCAACAGGGGAGACTCGGCAGGAAAACTAGTAACAGGCAGAAAAGCGGACATCGTCCTTTGGGATGTACCGAACTATCACTACGTCCCATATCACTACGGAGTCAACCATACCAACACCGTCATGAAAGACGGCCGGATTATCTACCGCAAGGAGAAGCTTCATGAGCACATTTCAACACATTAAACCGGCAGGAAAGGCACAGTTCAAAGACCGCTACACAACGAAAGCGGCCGAACTCCTGACACCATGGGAAGAAGGAAAGAAAGGGGATATCGCCATCATCGGCGCTCCCCTATCCAAACCCTCCATCTCCCACTCAGGAGCAAGCTTCGCACCCGACGCCATCAGGCGGTGCCTGAACTCATTCACAACCTACAACATCGAGAGAGGGACGGACCTCCACGAAGACAAGAAAACGATCATAGATTTCGGGGACATCATCATGCACCCGACCTCCATCGAAGAATCGCATCAACGAATCTATGAATCAACCAAAGCGGCTATCAAAGCAAACGCCTCACCCTTCACCATCATCCTAGGAGGCGACCACTCTATCACCACATCAACGGTCAAAGCCATCAAAGAAACGAAGGGCACAGTCGGGATCATACAATTCGACGCCCATCACGACCTCCGAAACACGGAGGATGGAGGGCCGACCAACGGCACACCATTCAGAAGACTGATAGAAGAAGGCCATCTCCAAGGTGAGCACCTGATCCAAATCGGAATCCGAAACTATGCCAATGCCAAAGCCTATCATAACTATGCCATCGAGCAGGGCGTGACGGTCTACACGATGAAGGACGTCAGACAACATCGCATGATGAAACTCATCCAAAAATCCCTGTCCCAACTAGAATCGCAAGTCGACACCATCTACCTATCCGTCGACATGGATGTCCTCGATCAGACATATGCTCCCGGCTGCCCGGCGATCGGTCCCGGGGGAATGCACCCGGATACCCTCACAGAGGCGATCCAAACCGCGCTGCAGCACCCGAAAGTCAGTACGATGGACATCGTAGAAATCGACCCAACCCTGGATGTTAGAGACATGACAAGTAGAATTGCAAGCCTGCTCCTCTTAGCAACCTTGGAAAATGAATGACTTCATAGAAAGGCCCAGAGCCGATGGACTCTGGGCCTTTCTAATTACTTATATTTAATGAACCTTAAGAAAATTTAAGACAATTTATTCAGTAAACCAAAAATTATTCTATGAAAGCATCTAAAAGTATTAATTTGAAGATTCATAACAATTTGAACCTATCAGATTAATATCTTAAAATAAGATTTTTCCTCGTTCTAATACACGAAATAGGTCATATGAATGTCTAAAATTCCAAATTACGACAAAAAACATCAATCAAATTATGGATATTAAATATACAAACTATGAAAATTGTGGTAGATTTCTAAATATTAAGATTTATTTTTGGGTCTTAATAGTACTAAAACAAACAGGAGGGAATAGAGTGGCGAAGAAAAGTTTTGCAATACTATTAATTTTATTGCTGACCCTATCAAATGCAGCTTTTGCGGCACTTGGTCCAAAGCAGCAAAAACCAAGTACATCAGGTCCTAAAACGATCTCTGAACAAGGTTTAAACTATGACGCTAAAGACAAAGTGCGTGTCATAGTAGAATTGGATGGGGAATCAGGCATTGAGTATGCTAACAAAAAGCAAACAAGATACAAGGATTTAGCGGGATCCACTAAATCTAAACTTCAAAGTAAAGCGTTAGAAGCTCAAGATACAATTAAGAATCAAATGAATAAAGCAAGTGTTGGCGCAAAATATTTTAATAGCTTCACAACTGTTATTAATGGATTTAGTGCCGAGGTTGAGTACGGAAAGATCAAACTCATCGAAAAATTGTCTGATGTTCAAGACGTACATATTGTAAATGAATACAAGCGTCCCGTTGAACAACCAGAGATGATCTACAGTAAGGAACTGGTTCAAGCCCAGGAAGCTTGGAGAGATTACGGTTTCAAAGGACAAGGAATGGTTGTCGGAGTCATTGACACAGGAATTGATCCTAGTCACCGTGACATGGTTTTATCAGATGATACAGAAGTCAAACTAACAGAATCTGATGTAAAAGCTTCGGTATCTGAAAATGATCTGCCAGGTAAATTTTATACAGAAAAAGTTCCGTATGGTTATAACTATATGGACCAAAATTCTGAAATTCGTGACCTTGGTGCCGGCGCATCCATGCACGGCATGCACGTTTCCGGTACAGTCGGAGCCAATGGTGATGAAGAAAATGGCGGCATCAAAGGGGTAGCTCCTGAAGCACAGCTCCTTGCGCTGAAAGTATTTGGTAACGATCCGGAAATGCCATCTACATGGAGTGATATCTATGTAAAAGCAATCGATGACGCGATTCTTTTAGGTGCAGATGTTCTAAACATGAGCTTAGGATCCACGGCATCTTTCGTATTACCGGATGATCCTGAGCAAAAAGCGGTCTCCCGTGCGGTTGAAAATGGAGTATTAATGTCCATTTCTGCTGGTAACTCTGCCCATTTTGGTAATGGATATTATAATCCGATGGCATCTAATCCTGATATCGGGGTAGCTGGTTCCCCTGGTATTTCCAGTGAATCATTACAGGTAGCTTCATTAGAAAATTCTACGATTAATGTAGAAGGAATGAAGGTTTACTTTGATGGAGAACTGCATGGAACAGTCGGATATCAAAAGCAGGACACACCGAATTTCCTGGATTTATTTAAAGATGAGAAAAAAGAAGTCGTATATGTTGGTACTGGAGAAGATCAGTACTATGAAGGTAAGGATGTTGCAGGGAAGATTGTTTTTGTTGTAAGAACAGGTGGTTTCTTCTATGCGAAAATTGAAGAAGCGGCTATTAGACATGGCGCTGCAGGTGTCATTGTCAGAGGGGCTGAAAGCCACGGTGATTATGTAAATATGGCTCTTGACGCAAAGACACTTCCAATGGTTTCATTAAGTGTTTCTGCCGGAAATGAATTAGAAGCTCAAGTAAAAGAAGGAAAGAAAATGGAGGTAGTGTTCGACGGATCAAAAGTAGCTGCTGTAAATCCAGCTGCCGATACAATGTCGACATTCACTTCTTGGGGAGTCACACCTAACCTGGATTTCAAGCCTGAAATCACAGCACCAGGTGGTAAAATCTACTCTACATTAAATGATGACCAGTATGGCATGATGAGTGGAACGTCGATGGCAGCTCCTCACGTTGCCGGTGGGGCAGCATTAGTTCTTCAGCGTGTGGATGAGGAATTTAACTTATCAGGTGCAGATCGAGTTAATATGGCAAAGAATATTATGATGAACACTTCTGTGCCGGTAATGGATAAGAGCTTAGTGAACAATGCCCTTGGATGGAGTAATCCATATTCTCCTCGCCGTCAGGGTGCCGGTGTAATGCAACTTCATTCAGCACTGGCTACGCCGGTAGTTGTAACGGAATCTGAAAGTGGAATCGCTAAAGTCGCTCTTAAAGAAGTGGATAACAACGTGAATTTCACTGTTGATGTAGAGAATTTCAGTGATGAAGCAGTAACCTATGATGTATCAGCAAACGTTCAAACAGACTTTGCTAATGAAGGATTCTTAGGTTACGCAGCCAACGTTCTTGAAGCTCAAGAAATTCAAGACACTAAAGTAACTATTACGTCAAATGACAAACAAATCGAAAAGCTTGAAATACCAGCAAATTCAACGGTAAAAGTAAATGTAGCAATTGATCTTTCTGAAGCGAAAGTATACGGAGATGATATTGAATCCCTTGTCGACATCAATTCAGTCTTCAAAAACGGTTACTTCGTTGAAGGTTACCTGACACTATCAAGTGAAGGGGAGCACGCAGCTTCCATCCCTTATGTAGGATTTAATGGAGACTGGTCAAAAGCACCTATCCTGGATGCTCCTCTAACTGATGTAGAAAATACATTCTATGGATTAACTGGATTGGCAGCCAATCTTCCAGAAGGTTTGGATTTCCTTGGATTCGACCAATTTGCAGGTGAAAAAGGGGAGTATAGTCAAGATCTTGTTGCCTTCTCGCCAAATGGAGATGGAGTGGCAGACACGACAATGCCGATTCTTTCATTCCTGAGAAATGCAAAGAAGGTTGAATACAATGTACTGGACAAAGACGGGAATAAACTACGCACTCTCCGAACAGAAAACCATGTGCGTAAGAATTATTATGATGGAACGCCAAATACGGAATACACAATCAAATCAGCAAGCAGCTGGGATGGAAAAGTGAAGTCGGATGCAGTTGCAGAAGGTGACTATTTCTATGAAGTGAGAGCCATCATTGACTATCCTGGCGCTGAATGGCAGTCATTCAAGTTCCCTGTGAAGGTGGACGTAACGGCTCCAACGTTTAATGTGGAATATGACAAAGCTTCAAATGCTTTATCATTCTCAGATGTGAATGATAAAGGTGTTGGAGTAGCTTACCTGGATGTGAAGGTTAATGGTGAGTCGAAAGAAGCTCTTGCAGGTGACTCTACAGCTTATTCTTTAACAACTGCAGCTAAAGACATTGACTTCGTTGATGTAGTAGCAGTGGACTATGCTGGAAACATGACTACGATCCGCGTGCCTGGTTTGGGGGATTCTACGATTCCGGATATTCACTGGATGACTCCTGAAGCACTTGGCGTGGTTGATACACTTGAGCCAGTCGTGACGGGATATGTAACAGATAAAACAGGTATTAAAGAATTAATGATTGGCGGAAAGAAAGTAGAAGTAAAATGGAACGAAGAAAAGCAACGTTATGAGTTTGAAACAAAACTTACGTTTGATTCAGATGGCGTCAAGATGGTTGACGTATCTGTAGTAGACGGCAACAACAACAAGATTGAGTTCCAACGCAGATTCTTCGTCGATTCAACTGCACCAACTCTCGAAATATCGGATGTACCTTCCTCTGTTGGAAGTTCAACAGATTCGGTTGATGTAACGGTAAAAGTCAAAGATAACTTTGATGAAATCCGATTATATCAAGACGGAAGCGAAGTGTTCTACAACGAATTGGTAGAACCATATGTAATGGAAGGCTATGAAAAGTCGGTTGATCTTAAGTTGAAATTGGTTGAAGGTGAAAATAAATTCACATTTAAAGCGACCGATCTAGCAGGTCATGAAGTGACAAAAGAAATCTCCATTCTAAGTGGGGACGAAAGCATTGTAAATAACAGTGTAATTGAAGAAGCGATCAAGAATGCTGATTCAAAGGTAGAGGTTGAACTTACACAAGGTTCGGAATCGAAGGTAACGGCTGTTATGAACAAACAAGCAGTCAAAGCCCTTGCTGACACGAACAAAGCAACTGTCCTTAAGACAAAAGCAGGAAATATCGAAATCCCATCACAAGTGATGAATGATCTTTCTAAGGACGCAAAAGATGGAGTGAAAGTAAGTGTTAATCAAGTAGATTCAAACGGTGTTCCGAAAGAAGATTCACAGATGCTAAAATCAAACGTATATGATTTCACGATTTCACTCCTGGACGGAAGCGAAGAAACGAAGGTTTCCTCATTCACAGAGCCAGTCACTGTTGAGCTATCCGTTAAAGGAAAAACGTTCGATGACAAGCGTAAAGTAGCTGCGTTCTACTTAAATGAAGAGTCGAACAAATGGGAGTATGTTGGAGGAAAAGTGGTTGGAGATAATTTCGTTTTCCAAACAGATCATTTCTCTACGTATGCAGTAATGGAAAGTGATAAGACGTTCAAAGATATTCAAAAGCACTGGGCACAAGACGAAATCGAAGTTCTTGCTTCCCGTATGATCACGAGTGGTAAGACAGAAGATACGTTTGCTCCTCAGCAGAAGCTGACACGTGCAGAGTTTGCGGTTCTTCTTTCAAGATCTTTAAACCTTCCGATGACTTCATATGAAGGAGTCTTTAAAGATGTGAAAGAGAGCAAAGCTTGGGCTTATGCTGGGATTGAAGCGGCATACCGTGCAGGAATTGTAAAAGGATCCCTAGATGGTTCTTACAATCCGGATGCTGAAATCAACCGTCAGGAAATGGCGACGATGATTGTCCGTGCTGTGAAGTACAAAGACGCATCACTTGTGAAGGGTCTTGAATCCGATAACAAGTTTAAAGATGACAGCAGCATCAGTGCATTTGCTAAAGAATCTGTTTATCAGGCAAATGAACTTGGAATCATCAAAGGACGTGCTGACCACAGCTTTGATCCGAAGGCTGACACAACACGTGCCGAAACAGCTGTTATGCTTTACAGAATGCTTAACGTGTTAGACGAAATGTAAGAATGGAAAAGCCCGAAACAGAAACACTGCTAAACCAGTGAATCTGTTTCGGGCTCTTATTTACTATAACAGCAACTCCGTCTATAAATTCCTCGTGATTAAAGTGAAATAACAATATGCTCCACTCACTTCATCACTTTACCTCTAAAAAGAATGCTATAAAAACGATGTTCTTAACCGAACCGATAGTAGGTAATAGAAAAATGTAATCGACCCTTTTGTTTTACGCCTGAAATATCAATCAAGTTAAAAACTAGTGGAGGAACACCCTTGATTATTTTTACTATATCCATGGTGATCATACTGGTTATGATAGGAACACATACAGCCAGAAGAGAGTATAGAAAACTACCAGAAGCTGAGAAAGAAATACTAAAGGAAGAGATCAAGCATCCTATTCCCATTCTAATGAGCGGAATGATTTATATAGGCTATTTGACCATGTTCATTTCATTAATATTTGATATTTACATACTCAGATTTATCGCCTTTCTTCTAATGGGATTGGGTTTCATCGTTAACGGAGCCGAAGAATGGAGAGTAAATGGGAAGAAAGCGTTCCTTTTCATTATCTTAGGAGGCTCAATCGTTTTAATAACTGGATTATTTGCTACCAAGTCATTATGGTGAAAAAACAGGATGCGAAATATGGAGGTTAATCATGAATCGATTTATTTTGTTCATTGCTTTGCTTATGATGCTGGTCAGTTGTAGCAATGACATGGTCCAATATAAATAAATTGCAAGTGAAAAAACCTTACCATCAAACTTTAATCAAACGGCATATCAAAGAGAAGAAGTACCTTTTTCTCAATATGAAGTCACAAAAGCTGATAATCAGACAAAATATGAACATGATTGGAGTTTATATAACTTAGAGAAGGAAAAGCCAACTGTCAATTTTAAAGAAAATAGTGTCATTTTCATCGGTCTTACAGAGTCAGGTAGCTGTCCCATTGAGTTAAGTGATATTGAACAAAATTCAAAAGAAAATGCCTTGACGATCTTGTTAAGTGAACCAGATGGCCCTTGTACTGCGGATGCATCTCCAAAGACATTTGTAATAGAGGTAGATCATGAAACCGAAAAAAAATTAGACACCATTATCATTGTTGAAGAAGATATTCAAACTTCCGTTCCGATAGAAGAACCAGAAGCCAGTTAATGAAAAGAGGGGAGAATGGAGTATGTCATCTCAGTTAGCGCAGCTTGCAGTTTCACCGATGTTTATGATCATTGTTTGTATAAGTATCGTGGGGCTGTTTATATTTAGGAAGGAGGAAGGCTTATTTGCCATCATAGGTAAAATAGGATTCGTAGTCTATATTTCAATATATAGTTTGGCAGTAATAGTTTACTTTATATAAAACCACCAATCATGCTTCGTAAATACCCTCAGTCCACATAAAAAAGCGCAGGTTCCAACAGAACCCACACTTTTATTCATTAATTAACAGCCAGCTCCAATGAAGAATCATCAATGATCTCAGTGATTCCGATAACGGCCAGGAAATGTTTTAATTTTTTTAGGCAGGGCTCATTCAATCCCCCGACCACCTCAAATCGATTGATGATGGCAATTTTATTTTCCTTTATACGTGCTCCGTTTTTGAAGGAGCGAAGTTCTCCGGTGGACTCTTTGGTTTGATAGGTCGAAACAAAGGCCTCACCGATCTTATTTTTGGATTGTTTGAATTCAAAATGGAACGAGATCGACAAATCACTATCCTGAAAAATAGGAGTTACTTTCATGCTGATTTCGTGTATCAACGTAAAGCCCCCTTTCTGTTATTGTACTTTTATCCTATCAGAAATAAAAAAAAGAGGTATTTTGGGCTATTAAGCAATATGAACAATATTAGATTAAATTAGTGCCATTTCTGCCTGTTTTTCCGGTTTTATATAACTCTAGGAATATTCCTATAAGAATAAATAATGATGAATAAAAATACAATCCTGCCAGCAAGTCTTTAAGGATAAAGATAGAAGAAACCCCCGATTCACAAAACGGGGGTTTCTTCATGGTATAGATTATTTATTCAAAAACATATAAATCGTCTTCGCAGCCTGGGCACGGTTTGCTTGTTGTTTAGGGGCAAAAGTACCGTTTTTATAACCATTCATAAATTCAAGTTCCATTGCAGCCAACACGTCATCTTTGAAGGAAGGAGAGATTTTCTTCGCATCTTTATAGGTGTTTTTCACGGATGGTTTGAATTCTTTCCCTGTCTTCGTATTATAGGCACGTACCAACATCGCAGCCATTTGTTCCCTTGTGATTTGACTGTGTGGAGCGAATGAAGTGCTGTTGATACCAGTTGTGATACCTGCTTCATAAGCTGCGTTGATGTCTTCTTGTAATACACCAGCAACGTCTTTAAAGTGATTCTTGCCAGAGGATTTCAAGTCTAAAGTACGAGCAAGTAAAGAAACGAATTCTCCACGAGTGATGTTTCCTTCCGGCTCGAATGTGGTATCGGTCTTACCTTTAACGATTCCTTTTTCAACTAAGCTCGTAATGTAGTCTTTAGCCCAGTGGCCGTCCTTTACATCTTTGAAGCTCTTACCAGGAGTTGGAGTGTCACTTTCTTTCAGCTTGATGGAGTATTTACCAAAGCCGCTGTCCTGTTTACCAAGGAATTTATACGTGCTGGAATCCTTGATATAATCCTGAGCTTTTAAGGAAGTTTCAAATACGATATTTGCATTTCCTTTCACAGGGGCAAATGACCAGTTTCCATCAGCTTCTGGATCGATGGTCTTTTTCTCCATGATGTAGTCGATGATTACGTTACGGTTCTCATCTGGTGATTTCACGATGATTTCTGAGTTCTTCACGCCAGGGAATTTACCGCTTGCACGATAGTTATTGGTCGCAACGATAAACTTCTGATTCGGATCAATCGCTTTGCCATTGAAAGTAAGATTCTTGATACGGCTGGAGTTTTCATTCACCAATACGCCTTCAGCATCATATTTAGAAGGCTCGGTGACATCGATTTCATAGGAAACTCCATCGATTACGTCAAAGTTGTAAGAACGATAGTTGCCGTTCACAAGGTTTTGTTCTTCAGATTTAGAAGGATCGATTTGATTGAACTGACCTGCAGACATTTCGAGCCATTCTTTCACATCAGCACCTGTAAGAAGGACGGCTTGAAGTGTATTTGGATAGAGATACAAGTCGGATACGTTCTTGATCGCGAGTTCTCCTGCAGGGATGTCTGTATAGTAATCCGGGTTAGAGCGGGTACCTGCTTTAAATGGAGCTCCAGCAGACAAGACAGGAATTCCGTCGTATTCCGTTCCTTTGATGTACTTTTCTACATACCATTTCTGTGCGTTCGTCACGATTTGGACGGATGGATCGTCACTTACAAGAGCGAAATAGCTATTGATTGGAGCAGTGGTTTCTCCTACTGCACTTCGTACCCATTCAATTGTAGCGTCATGCTCTTCTTTTACGGCATCAAGGATGGCCTGGTCAGCTTCAACAGCAGGAGTCCCGTCTGGGTTCAGGATGGAACGAGTAGAAGCTTGTGTATTCGTCACATTCCATTTTCCGTCTTTTAATTCGAGTTCAAGGTCAACCAGTCCAAGATGGTCTCCCCAAGACCCAGGCATAACAGAAGGCACGCCGTTGATCGTTCCTTTTGTCACATCGACGCCTTCGATTCCGTCATATGTAGCGGAAGGGAACACGCCATGGGAGTGACCAAACAGGATTGCGTTGATTCCTTCTACTTTAGAAAGGTCATAGGTTGCATTCTCTTCCATGCCTTCCTGTGTCACGTTACCGATACCGGAGTGAGGAATCGCGACGATGATGTCTGCACCTTCAGCTTTCATTTGAGGAACGAATTTGTTCGCTGTTTCAATGATGTCTTTGGCGATGACTTTTCCTTCAAGATTCGCTTTATCCCACTGCATGATCTGTGGAGGAACGAATCCGATCACTCCGACTTTAATGGAATGAGATTCACCATCTTCATCGACTACAGTGCGATCAAGGATTTCATATGGTGTGAAGTAGTTTTTGTCATTGTCTGGGTTACCGTCTTTATCATCTACGTACACGTTGGCATTTACGTATGGGAAGTTGGATCCTTTCAATGAAGTACCGAGGAAATCAAGACCATAGTTGAATTCATGGTTCCCAACATTCCCAGCATCATAGTTTAGTAGATTCATGGCTTTGTAGACCGGGTGAGTTTCCCCATCCTGAAGCGGATCTTCCTTTGCTACGTAATCCCCAAGCGGATTTCCCTGGATCAAATCTCCGTTATCAAATAACAAAGAGTTCTGAGATTCAGCACGGGCTTGTTTGATCAAGGTAGCCGTTTTAGCCAGTCCATATTTATCTGTCGCTGTATCCTGATAGTAATCATAGTTTACGAGGTTAACGTGGATGTCGGTTGTTTCGAGAATGCGAAGATTAACAATGTCTTTGTCCATGACTTCTGCGTATGTAATGGAAGGTGTGACCTGAGGAACAATTAAACCTAAAGCGAGAGCAGCACCTGCTAGTGTTTTCTTTTTCAAAAAAAATCTCCCCTTAATTGTGTAGTGTCAAACAGATTAATAATAGCATAGGAAAAATAAATAAAATAGTCCAAGAATAATAAAAATTGTTAATGATTTAAAAATCTTGTAAATTTATCGGAGTTAAAATGAATAAGGAGTCCCAATTTTGTGTCGTGAACTAGAAGAAAAGATCACAGTGCGGGGCACTGTGATCTAAGCTTCATTCTATTAATCTATTTTCTCATTCGCCAAAAGCAATGGTACTGTGTAATTTTCCCTCCAAATCGAATCGAAGCTCGAAACCGGAACGGGTTTATTCCCTACATAAGGGGAAATTTCCGGAGTGAATCCAGGCTTTTTCTGAGAGATGGTAAACCAGTCGGAGAATCCTCCACCACTTGGGTTTTTCGTAGGTTTCACAAGTCGATAGCCTGTCTTATGGGAGATTTTCTTTGCAATCGCCAGATCTCTTGCTTTCCGTTTGGCATCCTGGTGGAAATACCAATAAAGAATTTCTCCAGAGCTATGGTAAGTGAGAGCCCCTTTGAATGTATGGGCATTGGTGAAATCATATAAAGCACGTGCTTCAGGTTCGGTTAATGGTTTGGTTCCTTTGTAGTTTTGTGGATCGGGTTTACCTGGGTTGCAGCAGATGTTTTCCCAATCGGCAGGGTACTGACGGTTCAGGTCCACCCCGCGGATATTGGCTTTCCATGCCGAGAAGTCTGTCTTTCCATTATTTAAACGAAGAACCTGAGCCGGATTTTTGGCACTCGAATGGCCTCGCTGAACTAACGTCACGCCATCTGGATTCACCATGGGTACGAACCAGATGGTGGTTTGAGAAAGAAGATCTCTTATGGAATAGCCGCCAATCTTCTGGTTTTGCTGGTAGGCATAAGAGTACTTATCGATCATTTCCATTACGAGATTGGTTGTTAGGTGCTCCCGTGCATGGTGGGAGGCGTCTACCAGGATTTCTTCTTTACCTGTACCAAGTCGAAAGGCATATAGATAACGCCCATCGACTGAAGTGCCAATTCGTTCAAGTGAAGCAAATTCAGGATACCACAGCTGCAGCTCTACCAGGTCTGTGACCATTTGTTCATATGTATAAGTCTTGTGGGGATTGACATAATCTCCTGTGTAGACCGAAACATCTGAATTCTTCACGTAGGCTTTTCGGCCGCCAATTTCCACAATGAAAAAGTTCTCATGCTGGGCAAGGAGAGGGAGCTTTACACCGGGTACGATACGGGAAAAGGCGGTGAGCTTCCCGTCCTTTTCGTAGTACAATGTTGCCGTGTAATGACTGACCACCCGAAACCGTTTATGAGGCTTTCCTTCCGCAACACCTGAAGGAAGGTTTCCTGTTAAAAGAGGGGAAGTGTCATTCAGTCTGATATAAGCTGTGTGAGTGCCGAGCTTGATAAGGTGGTAATCGCCCTCTTTCCCGCCCCCTTCAAAGACCTCCCCCTTTAACAGCCTGGCTTTCTTAACGAAGGCATTTCCTTCTTTGTAGAACAAAGGAGCATCTGTTGTTGTAACAAAACGCTTTATGTCTGGATGAGCTTCCCAATCTGTGACACCCGTGACGGCAGATGAAGGAACATATCCTTCAAGATCGTTCCACCTTATATATGTTTTATCACCAGATCGACTCGTCACTTCAAGAATCGTACCTGTCTCCACAGTCACCGTTTTCTCAGGGGTCACAAGTTCGGTGCTGATGACTGTTTTCACATACATGCCACTATCATCAGCAAAAGCTGTGGCAGAAAGATAAATAAATAAGAACAAAAACAAAATGAGTACTCTTTTCAACCATCCATCACTCCTTAAAAAGATACGAATCTACTTTATTATCTATTAACAAGAAGTAATTTCCAATATTAATATTATTTTCCTGAATAAAAAACCCCACCGAAATCAGTGGGATTTGAAGATTATTTCTGAACAATGATGCCTTTTTTCTGAGCAAATGACTCCATATCTTCCAAAATGGAGATTTGGATATTTCTTTCATTTGAGTAGAACGTATTCAAATAGGCTTTCAGCTGGGACTTGGCATCCGCAGAAGTTACCTTCAGCGTATAGCTGCTGTATTCAGACTCCCAGAAAGATACCGTTGTTTGAACGATACTATCTTTTACTGAGCTGTTGGAATCGTTCCAGAAATATCCGTCAAGGAAGTACAGATATTCATAATTCAAGCGAACCATCAACTCATCCATAAATGGAGCCAATTCACGGTTCTCAGTACTTCCGTCAAAATTTTGGAGTTGGACGGTGGTATCGTCGATCACCTTGACTGATTCCAGGTGTTCAAGAGTGACCGTATTGAAGGCAATGACATTCAATGAATTTTCAAAGTATTTATCTGAATCGATCGTGAAATTATAGATCCACTTCGCTGCTGCGGCACGGTCTGCCGTTTGAGTCGGCATGAAGAAATTTTTGTTTCCTTCAGCGAATCCGATCTGCTCAGCGAAAGCTACGTGTGTATAGGCGAATTGTGAGATTTTAGTTTCATCTTCAAATTCAGACCAAAGGTTAACTAAATGTGCGTAATCCTCCATACCCATGGCACGGACGAACATAACGATCATTTCCTGACGGGTAATCGGGTTATCCGCTCCGAAGAAGTCCGGACGAATCCCTTTAGTGATTTCAGAATCCACGAGGGCTCCAACATACGGGTCTGCCCAATCTTTTACATCCTTGAATCCTTTAGCTGAATCAGGATTTGCAGGAAGCTCAAGGGCAAGCGCGAGCATTTTGGCAAACTGTGCACGAGTGACCTTCTCCTGTGGACGATAAGTCCCATCGTTATAACCGCTGATAATGTTCTTAGCGGATAGTGCTTCAATATAAGGCTTGGCATACGTACCGCCAATGTCAGTGAAAGAAGCAGCAAATGCGGTCAAGTTCGTGGAAGCAAGAACCATCAAAGCAACAAACAAAGATATAAACCCTTTTTTCAATTTCTTTTCCTCCGAAATATAAAATAGTTACCAGAATAATATATAACGAATGTTACAATTATGTAATAGGAATATTACAGTATAAAAGTGGTAAATAAATGAAAAAAGACATTTCCAGTGGAGGAAATGCCTTTGTGAATGTTTTATTATATGAATGTTCAATATATTTTGGTAAATTAGTATAGAGCAGGTAGCTCAGCAGATGTTGGAGCAACTCCCGCAGCACTTGTAGAACCGACTCCAGCAAAGCTAAGAACAAGGATAGAAGCTGTTAAAAATGCAAGAATACGTCTTTTCATAGGACTTTCCTCCTTTTTCAAAAATGTGAAATTTCGGTATCATATAAGCATACACCTATTGTTAACTATATTAAACCATAAATTTAAAAATCTAAAAAAGTCAGTCAGAGGTCTTTTAACCTATTTAATCCCCATTTTAAAGGCAATTTACATACTTTTCTGCATGAATTATAACTCTAGGAATATTTTTAGGAGTGAAAACTATTGGACTTTTCAGCAATCGGAAAAAAAATAAGGGAATTGCGTAAAAATATCGGTCTATCTCAAGAAGATGTTGCAGAAGGTATATGCACACAAGCCCAGATCAGTAAAATTGAGAAAGGGATTGTATATCCGTATGCATCGACCCTTTATCAAATATCCCAGAAGCTGGGAGTTGATGTCAACTACTTCTTCGATATCGGAATGACGCCGAGACTCGATTATATACAGGAAGTGGAGAATCAGCTAAAGGTTCTACGCAGAAGTCTTCAATATGAAGAAATGATGGATATCATTCGAATAGAGGTGAGCAATCCGCTCTTCTCACATAATAAGAAAAATTTACAGCTTTTATTGTGGCACAAAGGGATTTATCAGTTTGAAGTGGAGAAGGATCATATTAAAGCCTCGGCTACAATGGAAGAGGCAATCAAATTAACGCAGGTATCCAGTAAGGTATGGTCAGAAAGAGAGCTCGAGATCCTGATGACCATGGGAGCGTTCTATATCAATGATGATAGTCATAAAGCGCTGGAGATCTTTAAAGAAGTGAACCTTCATATAGAAGCATTGCCTCACTTGATAGATTTAACCATCACCACAAGGCTTCATTATCATATAGCCAGAGTCCTGACGAGAATCCAAAAATTCGATGAGTCCATCCAGTACTGTAAACGGGGTATCCAGTGGTGTATCCAGAAAGACAGTATGTTCGCCCTTGGAGAACTCCACTATCACATCGGTTACAACTATGAACTCAAAGGAGAACTCGATCTCACCAAAGACTACCTCAATAAAGCACTAATCGTATTCGAACTTCAAAACGACGACAAATATGCACAGCTCTTACGAAACAAAATCAGCGAACTCACCACCAAGGAGGATTAGTGGGACATAGGGACAGGTCCCTCGTCCCACTTCCCACACACCCGGGACAAGGAACCTGTCCCCCTGTCCCATCGCAAAGGAGGAATGACCACATGGATTATGAAGCGATTGGAAAGAAAATCGTCCAGATGCGCAAAGCTCTTGGGTTCACGCAGAAAGAGCTCGCGAAGGGGATTTGTACACAGGCCCTGATCAGCCGGATTGAGAAGGGTGACATTTATCCGAATGCCTCGACGTTGTATGAAATAGCCAATAAACTGGGCGTGAATCTTAATTACTTCCTGGAAGTGGGGTCCACTCCAAGGATTGATTATATCGAAGAAGTAGAAAAGCAGCTGACCCGCCTGAGAAAGGCGATGGAGTATGAAGAGATGATGGACATTGTAAGAGTAGAGGAGAAGAACCCACTCTTTCATACGAATCCTACTCACCTTCAGCTTCTCTACTGGCATAAGGGAATCTACGAAAAAGAAGTGGAAAATCAAGGAGAGAAGTCATTCAACACGTTAATATATGCACTGAATGTAACTGGCCATGACAAAAAGGTCTTATCAGAAAGAGAAATGGAAATCATCCTTTCCATGGGGGTCATCAAGTTCTCCTTGGAGCAGTATGAAGAGGCATTGACTCTCTATGATCGAGTAGCACATCGCTTGAAGACCCACCCTCATCTGAATGATATCCGCATTCAAACGAAGCTTCTTTATAACATTGCCAGGGTACACACCCGCCTCCGAAATGATGAAGAATCTCTGACATACTGCAATGAAGGAATCAAATGGTGCCTAGAGCATGAAAATATGTATCTGCTAGGAGAATTCCATTATCAAAAAGGGTATATCCTGGAGCTGCAAAAAGACATTCAGGAAGCCATCCGCTATTTTAAAAAATCAGAACTCATCTTTGAGCTGATGGAAGATCAGAAATACCTTCCCCTTATTGCCCCGAGAATCAAACAATTAGAAGCTGGGACGGAGGGACAGGTCCCTCGTCCCAGCTAAGACCAACCGTCTTCGAGGTGGGACAAGGTGCCTGTCCCCTTGTCCCACAAAAAAAGAGGGACGGACCTCGCAAGGTCCGTCCCATTCATTCATTAATGACTCTTCAAACGTAAATAAAGAAGTGGTGTATCTTGCTTAAGGTAGGAGGCATACAATTCCATTTCGCCTATTCGGTAGTATTGCAACCAGCGGTCATCTACGTCACTGACACCCTCCCTGTCTGGTATGCCGACTATACTCCTGAAGGAAAATGGTGTGATGGAAGTATCTTCATTTTTGTAATCGATGGTTAAGATTTCCTTCGTGACATCGGTCTCTCCTTGAGCATAGTAAGTGCAGTCACCAAATGTTCTTCCATAGCCCCCATCTAAGTAACCTTCCGATTCGGGTTCTGTCCCATAGTAATCCAATACATCCTGGACGGTACTGCCATTAAGGGACATCGGGCAGCTTGTCATAATCTTATGGGAAGCCAAGTCCTTCACGTAGCCATTGATCGGCTTCTGGTTCCTAGCTGTGTTCGGAATATAGGTGACCGGTATAGTAATAGAGTTTCCATCAAGGAATACATTGATTTCCCCTGCACCTAAAGCACTCGGTCCGTAATATCCATAATCGAATGTCCTGAAGATGCCGCCAGCATGGCGTATGCTTGGCACATCACTCAGAGTGGAAGTATCCACCTTCACAGGCTGGAGTGGGTTCGCATGAATCACCTCACCCCTCAGATGTGAGGTAAGAGTCAGGCTGCCGTCTTCTTCCTCAGCAAGGGTAACCTCAATGGCTTTCACGTCCTCCACCGGCTGCTTGAACGAATCCTCTACCCCTCTCGCAAGAAAGGCACTGAATTCGCCACGCGTAATCGTTTTATATGGATAGAAGTGATAATCCGAGAACCCTTTCGCAATCCCATTTCCATACACCTTCCGGATCGCTTCAAACGAAGCCATGCTCGGAGCCGTATCTAGGAAGGCTGCCTCCGTGTCAGTCGTCAACTCAAAGGCACGTGAGATGAAGATGGCCATCTCGCCCCTGGTCACCAATTGATTCGGACGGAACGTCCCGTCATTATATCCATTGATAATGCCTGCTTCTACAGCTGATGCGATATAACCTGATGCAAAGCTCTGCTCAGGCACATCCTTAAATGAGGAATCCCTCTTCGTGCCATCCAATCCAAGCGCACGGCCGATCATCGCACTTGCTGCAGCGCGAGTCACACCGTCAGTCGGGCGGAACGTGTCGTCCTCGTAGCCAAAGATGATTTCTTCTCCATGAAGGTACATAATCTCTTCATAAAACGAGGTGTACTCCTTCACATCTTTAAACGTCGTTTCTTCTGCCAATGCACCGGACGAGAAACCGGTCAGTGCGAGCAGCGTCATAACCAATACGATAAAACTCTTTTTTGGTAGATTGCCCATAAATTCCCTCCTATACTGTGATATTACAAGTATAGTATGTTTTTAAAGAAAATTGGAATGATAACCCACTAATGCAAATGGTAACTTTAACCAATTAAATCCAGGTGGGACAGAGGGACAGGTCCCTTGTCCCACCAAAGACATTAATAGTATTATAGAATTATGACAAAGGCACCTAACGATAAGTGTCTTTACTTGTGTAGAAGAATAGAAGGGAGAGAAGAATATGAAACGATTGGCAACTTCTTTATTAGCAGCTGTAATGGTGATTGGGATCATAACGCCATTTTCTGCTTCTGCAAAAGGCTTTACAGACGTTCCGACCACTCACACATTCTTTGATGAAATTACATACTTATCCGATCAAGAAATCATCAATGGTTTCAATGACGGTACCTTTGCGCCAGGCAAACCGGTCACACGGGCTGCTGCGGCTGCAATGATCGGAAGAGCGATTGGATTGGATGGAGAACAACGAGCCACGACATTTGATGATGTAGGTGAATCCAACTTTGCTTCCGGCTATATCCAGTCAGCGGTGGAATCCAAGATTATTTCCGGATACACGGATGGGACGTTTAAGCCCGGTAAAATCGTCACGCGTGGGGAAATGGCGATTTTCCTTGCAAGAGCCTTTGATTTAACCGTCAAGGCGGAGACTTCTTTCAGTGACGTCTCTCCAAGCATGGCCGCTTCGGATTCGATCCTTCAAATCCTGGCTGAAAGAATCACAAGCGGTTACACCGATGGTACATACAGACCAAACCAGGATGTCACACGTGATCAATTCTCTGCCTTCTTAGCAAGAGCACTGGATGACCGTTTCAAGCAAGACCCGGTACCCGTACCAGGAAATCTAACCATTACCAGCGTCAATTTAGACACAGAAGTGGTTCAAATCAAGAACAACGGAAACAATGATGTGAACATGACCGGCTGGAAATTAGTCAGCGTAGAAGGGAATCAAACGTATGATTTCCCCGCTAACTTTATCCTGAAAGCGGGCAGCACCGTTCATGTAACATCTGGTCAAAACGCAGTCCACAACCCGCCTGCGTACTTAAAGTGGACTGGCGGCTATATCTGGAACAACGAAGGAGATACAGCCCGGTTAGTGAACGCGGAAGGCGTAAATGTAAGTGAATACTAATGCATGGCCCAATAAAAAGGGACGGACCTCCACGAGGTCCGTCCCTTTGATCATATTTATTGATGTTTCAAACGCAAGGTATGAAGCGGAGCGCCCTTATCAAAGTAAGAAGCATACAACTCCATTCCATCCAGGCGATAAAGCTGAGTCCAGTAACCGTCCAGTTCACTGATTCCTTCCCAATCCGGAGTGCCGACGATCTTCTTGAAGGCAGGAGCAGTAACGGAATCATCTTCGTTCGTAAAATCAATCGTGACGATCTTCTTGGTCAGATCTGTATCACTTTCGGAATAATAGGTGCATTGGCCGTATGTTCTGCCATATCCTCCACCTAAATAACCTTCGGAGTCCGGCTCTGTTCCGTAATAATCCATCACATCCTGTGCCGTACTTCCGTTAAGGGACATTGGGCAGCTTGTCATGATTTTATGGGATGCCAGTTCCGCCACGTAGCCGTTGATGGGCTTTTGGTTTTCAGCTGTCTTTGGAATATACGTGACTGGGATGGTGACGGGGTCCCCGACAAGGCCAGCAGTGATTTCTCCCACACCTAAAGCCCGGGGTGCGTAGTATGAACCGTATTCAAATTCCGTTAAGACACCACCAGGATACTTAAAGCTTGGCTTATCGCTTTCAGTCGATGTCACGATTTTAATAGGTTGCAGGGGATTCGCATGAATCACCTCACCATTTTTGTGAGAAGTGAGTGTCAGGTTGAAATCTTTATCCACATCCAGCTTAACTTCAACTGCCTTCACGTCCTCAACCGGCTGTTGAAATGATACTGTGCCTCCTCTTGCCAGGAAGGCACTGAATTCCCCCCTTGTTATCGTTTTATAAGGATAGAAGCGATAATCAGAGAATCCCTTGGCAATTCCGTTGCCGTAGACGGCTTGGATCGCTTCAAACGAAGCCATGCTCGGAGTCGTATCCTGGAAGACAGCCTCAGTGTCAGACGTCAACTCAAAGGCGCGTGAGATGAAGATGGCCATCTCGCCTCTAGTCACCAATTGATTCGGACGGAAAGTCCCGTCATTGTACCCATTAATAACTCCTTCTTCAACGGCTGATGCGATATAACCTGAAGCAAAGCTCTGCTCAGGCACATCCTCAAATGATGAATCCCTCTTCGTGCCGTCCAATCCAAGTGCACGGCCGATCATCGCACTTGCTGCAGCACGTGTCACCCCGTCAGTCGGGCGAAACGTGTCATCCTCGTACCCAAAGATGATCTCTTCCCCGTGAAGGAACATAATTTCTTCATAAAACGACGTGTACTCCTTTACGTCCTTAAACGTCGTTTCTTCTGCCAATGCGCCGGATGAGAAACCGGTTAGTGCGAGCGACATCATAACCAATATAATAATGAAACTCTTTTTCGATAGCTTGCCCATAAATTCCCTCCTAAACTGTGATAATACAAGTATAGTACTTTTTTGGATGAAATTGGGATGATGACTCTTCAATTACAATGTTGAATTTACAAATGAGAAAAAGGACCTATTCCCTTCCTAACATGAAAAGACCTGAAACGACTAAACCACATTCGTCACAGGTCTTTCATAATATAAATTATTGAGAAATAAAATAGTCCGTCAAATACCCGGTCCACACTTCATGCCCCTTTTCACTCGGCACATCCCGTGATTCAGTCAAATACCCCTGCAAGTCTTCATCATCACTCTTCGGCCACGCAGTCCAGTGATCAAGGTAGGTCAAGCCATTCTCTTCCGCAAAAGCTTTCAATTCCCCTACTTGCTGAGGGTAGTAGACAGCACCGAACAGCGGCTGCCCCGGCTGCAGAATCAGCGTGACATCTTCATTTGCTTCCTGTAAGTCTGCAAGGAACACATTCACACTATAAGCTGTGTCTTCAGGAGAGACACCGACTGTATTGTCTTTCAATGTGAAAGGCTCCCACAGAACAAGGTCAGGCTGATAAGCGGTGACTTCTTCAGCAACAGATCCTGTCACAAACTCAGTGGAGGTGGTATCCGTTTGAAACAGCATCACTTCGATGTGATCTCCGTACGTATCCATTAAGTTCTGTTTTAGCTGTTCACTCCAGCCACCTGATTCGGTACCAAGTGACGGCGAGCCGACAACGGCAACCTTATAGACTTTCTTTGCCTTAAGAGCCTCCAGAAACTGTGCACGGGCGTTCTCAGGCCATTTACTTGTCAGTTCTTCATAGACCGGTTCAGCATCCGTGTCTTTAGCAGTTGTTTTAGAAACAGTTTCAGTATCTGTCACCTCTGTATCGTCAGGAGCTTCAGCAGAAATATTCGTTCGATCCTGCCAGTACATATTCCCGAGTATCAGAAAGGCGATGGTAAGGGCGGCTAATAAAAATAGAGATAAGTTCTTCATAGATTGGTCCTCCGTATCGATACCCGTAGAAGTAATTATTGCCAGTTTTGGCAAAGGGGTTTTCAATTATTTGGTTCTATAGTTTAATAGAGTAAAGTATTTTTACAAGTATATTAAAATTATGACAAGATTCCACAAGAAAAACAACATGATATGATATAATAATACATATTTTTGCCCTTAGGAGGAAATTATGGAAGAAACAATAAGCTTACGCGAGTTGATGGATACATTAAAGAAGCGAATGCAATTAATCATTCTGATTACCCTGACAGCCATCTTAGTAAGCGGAGGGGTAAGCTATTTTCTATTGACCCCTGTTTACCAATCTTCAACACAGCTGTTAGTTAACCAAGCGAAGTCTGATCAACCTATTCTGAATCAAGGTGAAATCCAGGCGAATCTCCAATTGATGAAAACGTATAATGTCATTATTAAAAGTCCTACCATTCTGGATAAAGTCATATCGGACTTAGATCTTGATATGACCACCTCTCAATTGAATGAAAAAATCACGGTTGGAAGTGAAAGCGACTCACAGGTTATTAATCTATCCGTTCAGGATACTGATCCTGAAGTAGCCGCTGAAATAGCCAATAAAACGGCCTCAGTCTTTCAAAAAGAAATTCCGAATATTATGAATGTTGATAACGTCAGTATTCTAGCCAAAGCAGAAGTTGGGGAGAAGCAGTCTCCGATCAAGCCTAAGCCTTTACTGAACATTGCCATCGCTGCAGTCGTTGGATTAATGTTGGGTGTCGGATTAGCATTTTTACTCGAATTCCTTGACAATACGATTAAAACAGAACAGGAAGTTGAAAAGCTATTGGGAGTACCGGTTCTTGGTTCCATTACCCGGATAGAAGATCAGCATGAGAAGAAGAGTCGTCGAAGCAATCAGAAATCGAGCGTAAGAGGTGAGACCATTGGCTAAGAAAACGAAGCAGATAAACAATCAACGGAAACTGATTACCAAGACACAACCGAAGTCTCCTATTTCTGAGCAGTATAAGACGATCCGAACGAATATTAATTTCTCTTCAGTGGATGATGAAATTCGCTCCCTCATGGTTTCCTCCGCTGGTCCCGGTGAAGGGAAGTCAACTACGGCAGCTAACTTGGCAGTGGTGTTTGCCCAGGAAGGCAAGAAAGTCCTGCTGGTAGATGCGGATATGCGTAAACCAACGGCTCATTATACATTTGGATTGAACAACACATTTGGACTGACCAACGTGTTGACACGACAAAAAGAGCTGATGGACGTAACAAATACAACGGATTTATCTGATATGGACGTGCTCACATGTGGGCCGATTCCGCCGAATCCTGCTGAACTTCTGAGCTCGAGAGCCATGGTTCATTTCCTGGAAGAAGCATATAAGAACTACAGCAAGGTCATCTTTGATACCCCACCGATCCTGGCCGTATCCGATGGACAGGTTCTGGCGAATCAATGTGATGGTACAATCCTTGTGATCAGCTCAGGTACCACTGAAATTGAAGGTGCCCAGAAAGCGAAAGAAACCTTGGATGCTGCCAAAGCAAAACTGCTCGGCGTCGTTTTAAATAACCGTGAATTCAAAGATACGAGCTATTATTACTATTATGGGAAAAAATAGTAGAGTTTCGACAATTTTCACCCCTTTACATCGATACCCAGTAGAGTAAAATGATAGATGAAGTAAAAATAAGTCGAATGACCTATTAAAGGAGGAGTCAACATGATCGATATACACAGCCATATCCTTCCTGGAATCGATGATGGTGCGAAAACGATCGAGGACAGTATCGACATGGCAAAAAAAGCCGTATCAGAAGGCATTCATACGATCATCGCGACTCCCCATCATATGAACGGATCATACGAGAATAGAAGGCCTGATATCCTTCACTTAGTAGATTCGTTGAATGAGAGATTGAGAAGTGAAAAGATTGATTTGGCTGTCCTGCCTGGGCAGGAGTGCCGAATATATGGAGAGATCCTAGGAGATTATCATCGGGGAGATATCTTACCTTTAAACCAAGTTAGCCCATACATATTCATAGAATTTCCGTCCAGTTCCGTACCAAGATACGCAGACCGCCTTCTCTACGATATCCAAGTAGAAGGCCTGACACCCGTCATCGTCCACCCGGAACGAAACGCGGAACTCATCGAACGACCGGACAAACTCTACAAACTGGTCAAAAACGGAGCCGTTACACAGCTAACCGCATCCAGTCTCGTCGGCTACTTCGGCAAGAACATCCAGAAATTTTCACAGCAGCTGATCCAAGCCAACCTGACACACTTCATTGCATCCGATGCACATAATATACATAATCGCACGTTCAAGATGGAAGAAGCCATGGATTATACAGAGAAAAAGTATGGAATAGACATGGTCTATTACTTTACAGAAAATGCAGAGATGCTCGTAGATGGAAAAACAATCTATAAAGAAATACCTGAGTTGATTAAGAAGAAGAAGTTCCTCGGACTCTTCTAACCAAATCAATATATGGGTAAATCCTAAAGTACTATTGTCGTTCGTAAATTAGAAATGAAAAGATGCACAAAGACAACAGTAGAATTTTGGGAATGTCTCCTTGCCATTATCCATGGAGGCACTCGGTCACGCCGTGGGGGAAGGAGACTTCGCCTTAGACGCTCGTCGTCAGTGGTGGGATGTGAGGGAGGGTTAGATGCCCGCATTTACTATTTTAATAGGTAGAAGTAACGTGAAACAATGAAAACGCTTTATGTGATTCCTTCTTCTGTTGGAAGAGATTTTAAAGAAACCTATTATTTATCAACTGTTTAAGAGAATAGAATACGAGGATAGATAAATCCCTAAGGAAAGGATATACCACTATATGTTTCCCTTAGGTATTTATTTTGTCAAAAATAGAAAGAGCATGAGATTCAGACTCAATCATATGAAAAAGGAGGAAACTATATGAGCTATTCAAAGAGAGTATCACTGCTGATGCTACTGGATTCAATCATTGTGTTAACCGCTATTTATATTGGATATTATACTCTTAATCCATACTTCAGCATTTATACTCTACCCACCCTCATCGTGAGCTCCATCGCGTTACTGGTCAGTCACCATCTATTTGCTTTCATTTACCGTCTGTATCACAAGGCATGGGAATACGCGAGTGTGGGAGAGATGCTCGCCATCGTGCGTGCCGTTACCTGGTCGATCGCGACTGCGGCAGTCATTCAATTCCTTGTGAATGGAAACGTCTATGTCCGTGTACTCGGCATCACCTGGATGCTTCACGTCATCCTGATCGGAGGATCACGCTTCTCCTGGAGGATGTACAGAGACTATTACATAAAAACGAAACAGGAAAAGGCACGTGCCCTTATCATTGGGGCAGGGGCAGCCGGTTCCATGCTGGTTCGACAGTTCATGAAAAACCATGATGCAGATATCCTGCCTGTAGGATTCGTCGATGACGATCCAAAGAAACAAAGGCTCCAAATTTATGGTGTCACTGTAGTTGGCAGAACAAAAGATATACCAAAGCTTGTGGAGAAACTGAACGTGGAAACCATCATCATTGCGATTCCATCCATGAGTAAGACGGAAATCCAAAAAGTGTATCAAGAATGTAGCAAGACCAACGCCAAGACTCAGATCATGCCTATGCTTGAAGACATTGTCTCAGGTAAGGTGTCGGTCAATCAGTTCCGCGACGTACAGGTGGAAGACTTGCTTGGAAGAGACCCAGTGGAACTCGATACGAAATCGATTTCGGAAAAAGTGACAGGGAAAACGATTCTTGTAACGGGTGCAGGGGGATCGATCGGATCCGAGATCTGCCGCCAGGTGAGTAAGTTTAAACCGAAAAAGCTTCTCTTATTGGGACACGGAGAAAACTCCATTTACGGAATTGATATGTATCTTCGAAATAAATATAAAACAGAGTTTGAGATTGTTCCGATCATTGCGGATGTACAGGACCGTTCCCGTATCTTCGAAGTGATGGAGACGCACAAGCCGGATGTGGTGTATCATGCCGCAGCGCATAAGCATGTGCCGCTGATGGAATACAACCCGAAAGAAGCGGTGAAGAACAACGTCATCGGGACCAAGAACGTAGCGGAAGCCGCCGATACATTTAGCGTCAAAACGTTCGTCCTTGTTTCGACGGATAAAGCCGTGAACCCGACGAACGTGATGGGATCGACGAAGAGGATTGCCGAAATGGTGATTCAGAATCTGGATAAGCACAGCCAGACGAACTTCGTGGCCGTCCGTTTCGGTAACGTACTCGGCAGTCGTGGAAGTGTCATTCCATTATTCAAACAGCAGATTCAGGCTGGAGGTCCGGTGACGGTCACTCATCCTGATATGACGCGATACTTCATGACCATACCGGAAGCATCACGACTTGTCATGCAGGCGGGTGCGTTGGCGCGTGGTGGAGAAATCTTCGTCCTAGATATGGGTGAGCCAGTGAAAATCGTGGATCTTGCGAAGAACTTGATTACCTTATCGGGTTATACTATAGAAGAAATCGGGATTAAATTTGCAGGGATTCGTCCTGGTGAGAAGATGTATGAGGAACTGCTTGGGGAGAATGAGGTTCATAATGACGCGATCTTCCCTAAGATTTTTATTGGAAAGACGGTGGATTTTGAATATGATAGGGTTTCAAATTTGATTGAAAATCATACGGAGTTTGATCCTCAGTATTTGGCTGACTATGTATTGGGGTTAGCAAATAAGAAAGAGAAAGTATTGGTGCAAAATGCCAACTAAGGGGTAGAAGAAATGCAAAAAGTGAGAAAAGCGATTATTCCGGCAGCAGGACTTGGAACACGATTCCTTCCAGCGACGAAGGCACAGCCGAAGGAAATGCTACCGATTGTGGACAAGCCTACGATTCAGTACATCATTGAAGAAGCCGTTGCTTCAGGGATTGAGGATATTATTATTGTAACGGGTCGCGGGAAAAGAGCGATTGAGGATCATTTTGATAAGTCGTATGAGTTGGAGGAGACTCTGGCGAAGAAAGAAAAGTACGACATTCTGGAAGAGGTTCAGGGGATTTCGAAGTTGGCTAATATTCATTATATCCGTCAGAAGGAGCCGCTTGGACTTGGGCATGCGATTTCTTGTGCTAGTCGGTTTATTGGGGATGAGCCGTTTGCCGTTCTCCTTGGGGATGATATTGTACACTCTCCTGAAAAACCATGCTTGAAACAACTGATTGATGTTTACGAGAGCTATAACTCTTCCGTTATTGGTGTTCAAGAAGTGCCTGAACAGGAAGTTTCTAAATATGGTGTCATTTCTATTAATAATCATGAGATGGATAATGGTGTTTTTCATATTAATGATTTGGTTGAGAAGCCAAAGGTGGAAGAGGCGCCATCTAATTATGCCATTATGGGGCGTTATGTGTTGCGTCCTGAAATTTTTGAGGTTTTGGAAAACCAGACACCGGGAGCGGGGAATGAAATCCAACTGACAGATGCGATAAAGAAGTTGAATGAGCAACAGATGGTGGTTGGATATGAGTTTGAAGGTGAACGGCATGATGTTGGGGATAAGTTTGGATTTATAAAGGCTACTGTGGAATTTGCTTTGGAGCGTGAGGATTTGAGAGAGCAAGTTCTTAAGTATTTAAACGATACAATAAATGAAAATAAGATTGCCCAGTAATTCTACTATTAGGTGCTGAATTATTATGTTCAGTACCTAATTTAATGTCTTTCATGGCTTGGCTGTTGTATCAGTATAATGAATATTTTCTACCAAACAATTTAGTGCATTAGTAGTTAATAGAATTAAGTTTTCAATTAAGTACTAAATTACTAAAGAGTACAACATAGAGAGAAAGAGAAGTGAGGTAAAAGAAATGTCATACTTAGTCGTAATAGCACACCCAGATGATGAAATACTAGGAGCAGGAGCTACCATGTACAAGCTTGCTCAGGAAGGTCACTCAGTAAATGTCTGTATTCTTTCAGGTGATGTCAACGCAAGGAATTTCAGACCAACCACTGAAGAGTTGAATGAAGATGTAGCAAATTCTTTGAATATCATAGGTGTTGATAGAGTCATTACTGGGGATTTCCCTAACATTGAATTTAACATGGTGCCACATTTAAAGCTTGTTCAGTTCATTGAAAAGGCAATTATAGAAACAAATGCTGATGTGGTATTTACTCATCATCCAGCAGATTTAAATAATGATCATCTGCATACATCACTTGCTTGCCAAGCTGCTGTTAGATTATTTCAAAGAAGAAGTGATGTGAAGCCTCTGAAAGAACTGCTCTTTATGGAAGTTCCATCTTCTACTGAATGGGGATTGAATAAAACGATGAATCAGTTTTCTCCTAATACTTTCATTGAAGTTGGAGAAAAGAGCGTGGATAAAAAGATTGAGGCTCTAGCTCAGTATCGTGGAGTAATGAGAGATTATCCTCACCCTAGAAGTAAAGAAGCAATTAAAGGATTAGCTGCTTACCGTGGAGGACAAGCCGGCATGGTATATGCGGAAGCATTTGAAAGTGTCTTTAGACGTGGATTCTAATAGAGAGGTCGGATAAAAGTGAAAAAGAAGATAGCATTTGCAACCTGTGTTCAATTGGGCTTAAGTTGCATTGAAGAGATATACCGAATCGGCGGTAATTTGAATCTCCTTATTACCCTTAAAGACGACAAAGCAAAGAAGAAGTCAGGAAGAATTTATCTTGATGATATTGCAAATGAACATAGAGTCCCTTTATTAAAGATAGATAATATCAACGACCAGGAAGTTCTTGATGCGTTAAGAGAGCATCAAATAGATTGGTTGTTCATTATTGGATGGTCCCAAATTGCACGGAAACAAGTTCTGGAAGCACCGACCCATGGTTGTATAGGTATGCATCCAACCTTATTACCAGTGGGTAGAGGAAGGGCCGCCATACCATGGGCGATTATTAAAGGGTTACAAGAAACAGGCGTAACGATGTTTAAGCTTGATGAAGGTGTAGATACCGGTGATATTATTGGTCAAGATAGTATTAGCCTGAATACACATTCAACTGCCACGGAGCTTTATAAAAAAGTAGACCAGATGCATATCACTCTGATTGAAAAGTACTGGAACAGCATAGTTAATAACAACATCACCCTAACAAAACAGAATGAAGCGGATGCCACTGAATGGCCTGGAAGAAAGCCTGAAGACGGTGAAATATTAAGTAGCATGACAATGGATGAAGCGGATAAATTAATCAGGGCTGTCACTCATCCTTACCCAGGATCTTTTTATCACTCTGAAGAAAACACATTAAGAATTTGGTCAGCCAAAACAAGTGCAACTAACGGTGAGATAGTACTGAAAGATGGATATCTAACTCCTATTGATTATGAGGTAGAGGAAAAGTCATGAAGGATAAAAAAATTCAATACACACTTAAACGCCTATTAGACATTGCGGTGTCGCTAATTGTACTTATTCCTTTCTTTCCTTTATGGCTATTCATTGCATTTTTAATCAAGGTTACTTCAAAAGGACCCATAATGTTTTTACAAGAGAGACCAGGTCTTAACAAAAAGATATTCCAAGTGTACAAATTCAGAACGATGAAACCGGGCTCGGAAAACATGGTCAAAGGCCAAGAAGTGATGAAAGATGATGATCGAATAACGGCTATTGGTAAATTTCTAAGGAGAAGTAAAGTAGATGAAATTCCTCAAGTATTGAATGTGTTAAAAGGAGAAATGAGTTTAGTAGGACCAAGACCTGAACGGGTTTCATCCCTAGCAGACTATACAGGAGAAATTTCTAAAAGACTGAATATGAAGCCTGGATTGACGGGATTAGCTCAAGTGAGCGGGAACATTTATCTTTCTTTACAGGATAGATATAGGTTTGATGTATATTACGTGGAGAATTTCAGCTTTTTTCTGGATTTGAAAATTATCTTTAGGACTGTAGGAGTTGTCTTATTTGGTGAAGACAGGTACGTCGATAAAAGGTTAGTGGAAGTTAAAAAAGGAATTAATGAAGCGGGTGCTACAAAAGAAGGGACTGTTTCAAAGTGAAAAAGATACTTATAACGGGATCTAATAGTTATATAGGAAAATCCTTCAAGGATTGGATTTCACAATTCCCTGATAAATATTTAGTTGAAATAATCAGTTTGAGGGATGAATCTTGGAGGGATCATTCTTTTAAAAGTTATGATGTTGTGTTTCATACTGCTGCTATTGTTCATGTCAATAACCGAGATAGAGATCAATACTTTAAAGTGAATAGAGATCTCACTGTAGATGTCGCTAGAAAAGCAAAAAAAGAAGGTGTAAAGCAATTTGTTTTTTTAAGTACTATGGGTGTTTATGGTACAGCTACCGAAGTAATTACAAAAGAAACTATACCTGCACCGAAGACACCTTATGCACTTTCGAAATATGAAGCTGAACAGCTGATTACTGAGCTAAGTAGTAAAGATTTTCGTGTTGCGACTTTAAGGCCACCAATTGTGTATGGAAAAGATTGTCCGGGTAATTATAGTAGACTTGCTTCATTGGCCTTGAAGCTACCATTATTCCCTGATGTAGAGAATCAACGTAGTATGATATACATTGATAATTTATCTGAATTCATTCGTTTGTTAATTAATGAGTGCGAAAGTGGTTTGTATTTTCCTCAAAATAAGGATTATGTGAATACAACAGACTTAGTGAAAATTATTTCAAGTGTCCATGGTAAGAAAGTGAAAATTATGAGCGGATTAGGTTGGGCTATTTCTTGGGTACTAAAATATTCTGATACATTTAGGAAGGTTTTTGGCTCTTTTGTTTATTCCAAAGAAATGGAAGGGAGTCAGGGAACAATTATGAGTTGTGAAGTTATTGATTATGAGACAAAACCCTTTATTGAGACAGTAAAAATTACAGAGAAATAAAAAATCATCAGTAGCATGGTTTATTAATGAAAATATAAGGTGTTGAGATAAAGAAATGAATGAAAAAGTGAGTGTAATTATTCCTACATATAAGAGAAGTGAATATTTGGAAAGAGCTATTGAATCAGTATTAAAACAAACATACGAAAATATTGAAATAATTGTTGTAGATGATAATGATCCAAAGTCAAATTACAGGATAGAAACAGCGAGGAAAATGGAGAAATACCGCTTAAATTATAAAGTTAAATACATTATGAATCAAAAAAACTTAGGTGGGGCGCTTGCAAGAAATGAAGGTATCTTTCAATCTACTGGTGATTTTGTTACTTTTCTTGATGACGACGATATTTATCTTCCTGAAAAAGTATTATTACAAGTTAATTTTATGTTAGAAAAACAATTTGATTTATCATTTACTGATGTAAGGTTCCATAATAATGAAAATGTATTAGTGGACTATAGAGATCATCATTATGTGAAAGAAAATTCAAATGAAGAACTTTTAAAGCTACACATAATGCATCATTTAACACCAACTGCAACTTATATGTTTAAAAGGGTAGCCCTTCTAAACATAGGTGGATTTGACGATGTTAAGATGGGTCAAGAGTTTATGCTAATGCTGAAAGCTATTCAACAAGATTTAAGAATAGGGTATAGTCCAGGAGCATACGTAATTCAATACATACATGATGGAGAACGAATATCAATAGGTGAGAATAAAATTATTAAAGAGGTAGAACTCTTCAATTTAAAGAAGGAATATTTCTCCTATTTCACTCCTAGGGAACAAAGATATGTAAAGTTTAGACATCATGCCGTAATGATGATAGTAGGGAAAAGAAGTAATAAGAGAATGATTATGTTTAAACACTTTATACTATCTTTATTAGCATCTCCAATAGATTGTATAGCAGAGACACTTAACCATATCAAAAAAATCCAAAAATATAGGCTTCAGAAATAATTTAAAAGAGTCAATGCATTTAATAAGGAGAGAAAATAGTGAAAGTATGTATTATTAGAAATGCTGAAGCAAAAACAAATGCAGGTATGTTGAGAGTAGTTGATGCCTTAACAGATGGGGGGTACGAACCTTTTTTTTTATCAAGGAATAGGTCTCAAAAGAAGGGCGAAAGAAAGATATTGGAAAGCAAATATGATGTTAAAGATAAGTTGGTTGAAAATTATGAATTTCAAATACCAAGTAAAACTGGTAGGGGAGTCTCAAATATTTCCCAACTGCTAGTCTATCAACTCATTGTATTTTGTTGGCTATTGTCTAATAATAAAAAGTTTGATAGTATTCATGCATTTGATTTAGATGCAGGTATACCCTCATTAATAGTTACAAAACTGTTTAAAAAACCTTTGGTTTATCATATAGCAGACTTTTATGTAGATAGTAGGCCAGGTATTCCCCGAAAAATCAAAAGTTGGATTCGTAAATTAGAGTATAAAATAATATCTTCAGCAAATGTCACAATTATTTGTACTGAAGAAAGAATAAATCAAATTAAAGGAAGTAGCCCAAAAAAATTAGAGGTAATTCATAATACCCCGGTTAATATTGGACCAGAGGAAACCGAAACTGCTAGATCTAACAAGCTGAACACAAAATTAAATCACACAGAAAGCTTCAGATTATGTTATGTTGGGAGTCTTGAAGAAAAAAGGTTTATTAAATCGCTAATTAATGTTGTTTCTCAGGATCAAAGAATTCAATTAGAAATAGCTGGAGTGGGTAATTTAGAGAACTATGTAAGTGAAGCCTCTAACCAATATTCTAATGTGAATTTTCATGGGAAAGTTGATTATAATAGGGCATTAGATCTCTATACAACGTGTGATGCAATGTTTGCAATATATGATCCATCTATACCTAATCATAAGTTTTCAGCTCCTAATAAGGTGTATGAATCAATGATGTTAGGGAAGCCAATAATAGTGGCTAAGGGCACTGGAATAGACAAGATAGTTCAATCAGAAAAGATTGGGATATCTATTAATTATTCGGAAAAAGATTTTAAAGAATCTTTAGATTATCTTCTTAGAAACCCTCAAATAGTAAATGAGATGGGAGAAAGATCAAAAGAAGTTTTTAAGTTATATTCTTGGAGTACGATGAAAGATAAATTAATTAAAATATATAATGAGATATAATGGCGTAACTTAAAAAAGAAGTAGGTGGAGAAAATTAAAGGTACAATAGCGAAAGATAAGTTAATTTTTTTGTTTCTACCTATTAGTATTAGGATTTTGATGGATGTTATATTAATTAGATACATTTCTACTAAATGGGGCTATCAGGGTTTCATTTTGGATATAAACCATTACAAATTATCTTTTTCGTATTTAACCTTATTAATTATGCTTTTTTTGTTAACGAATTATAATAGGGAGAAGTTTTCGCATTTCTTAACAATTGTAATTTTTTTCACTATATATATGCCGATAGGCTCGATTTACGGATTAATGGATAAGAGTACGGCTTTCTTTGTAATGGCTAGTATATCATTCATATTTATTATTTTTTTTATTTTATATATAGATAGTAAACAGAAAAAAAGTTTGATTCTTGTTAATGAAAATCTATACTTTAAAGGGTATCCAATTATTTTTATTATTTCTATATACACTCTTTTTGCTATGACCGTACAAAATATTGGCCATCTAAATTTTGGGGCAGTAATTAGTTTAGTAAATGTTTATGATGTAAGAGAATTAATATCCTATAATTGGGGTATGAATTATTTGTTTAGCTGGCAAACCAAAGTAATAAATCCTTACATGATTGCTTTGAGTCATATAAATAATAAGCGGGGTATGATGTGGTTTTATATTGGTTTCCAGTTATGGCTATTTATATTAACTGGAAATAAAATGGTTCTATTCACATTAATTGTAGTTCTGATTATTTTCAAATTTTCTAGTAAACTAAGAAATTTACACTTATTTTTCACACAAGGGTTAACATTTACTTTTATTATTAGTTTCTTAGAAGCAACATTACTATACAACAGCTATATAATTGATATTTTTATCCGGAGAGTTATATATCTACCTGCATTGTTAAGCTACTATTATTATGAATATTTTAGTGTAGAAGGCTTTCAATATTGGAGTTATACCATGTTCGGAAGGATTTTAGGAGTGAGTACTGACTTTAATGTAGTACCTTCATTTATAATAGGAAGGGAATACTTTAATGATGTCAATACTAATGCTGTGACGGGATATTTAGGTAGTGAATATATGAATGGTGGCTTTATTGGAATATTGTTAGCCACCTTCATCATTATTTTACTTTTTAAGAGCTTCGATAGGTTTTCGGGTAGGTTGGGTAATGAAATAGTACTAATAACATTATTAACGCCTATTTATGCTTTGTGGAATACAGCTATTTTAACCGCACTGTTAACAGGGGGCATACTAATTGCATTCATAATATTGTCTCAAACTAAGCGGATAGAGTATTAATTAATATGTGATTTTTGATTATTATTATAGCTCATTTTATTAAAAGACAGGTGAGTAAAATAAAAGTGAAGAATAAATATAAAAACATCATAAAGCTCTTTAATATTAAAATAATCAGTATGGGTCTTAAATATCTATTGATACTGTACTTAAGTAGTCAACTTTTAAACCCAACTGAATTTGGTATGTTTAGCTTATTTTTAATAATTTTAAATTTTGCTTATTTATTTGTAGGGTTTGGTGTGATTGATACAGGAATGTATCTTATATCAAGGGATAACAACAAAGAGTTATGTGGTACGACGTTTGTTTTAACATTTTTTATAAGTATATTATTTTCATTAGTGTTAACACTTGCACTTTATTATTATGATTTTAAACATTACGGTCTAATAGGTATTGTGTCATGTGGATACATGTTAAATTTATTTGTCAAAAAAATAAGTGTAGGTCTTCATGAAAGATTTTCGATGTATTATTTTGAATTTTTTATGTATTTACTTACTTTCTTGTTGATCATTATATTTGCTCATAATGTTTACGATAGTATATATATCTACTCGTCAAGCATGTTGGGAGTTTCTTTATTCTTTATTTTTAGGTTGAAACCGACCTTCTCAAACTTAACTAATAATTTAAAATACTTATTAGAAAATATTAAAGGGTATGGAATTAAAGTTCATTTTTCACAATTTATAGCAATGGGAACTTATGATCTTGATAAACTTATGCTCAAACATTTTTTAGGTTTTACAAGTGTAGGGATATATAATTTGGCATTAACTTTTATAATGCCAGTGAAATTATTTAGCATCTCTATTTCTGAAATGCTTTTTAAGGATTTTGCAAAACAGACAAAAATTAAAAAAGAAATATTTATACTAAATCTTGTAATTAGCTTTTTATTTTCCATTGCATTATCAATATTGGGGTACATATTAATTATTTCCTTTTATGACAAAGCTTATTATGAAATTCTGAAATACATTTATTTACTACCGATTCTGGCAGTATTAAGTTCCATATATGTTCCTATAAATCATTTTTTTAGTGCTAAGGGTTTAGGGAAACAAAAATTTATTAATGCCCTTGTTCTTGCAACATGTAATGTGGCCTTTAACTTTATATTTATACCTATTTATGGAGTTTTAGGAGCAATAATTGCCACTATATTAGCACTAATAGTAAACAATATTATGTTTATATATCAATATAAAAAATATATAAATAGAAGTTAACTTGCGTCTATTTAGAAGGAGAATTTATGATATTAAAAAATCTTTTGACTTCTGACAAAAGTAAACTTGAAAAATTAAGAATTATAATATATAGGCTTAGGAAAAAGAAGTATGTCAAAAATACAAAAACAAGTAAAAACTCTAGAGTAAAACCAAAAGAATATGACGGTTTTACTAATAGTCAGTTTTTCTTTTCCGAGCAAACTATACAATCATTTAGTAGTGACTATAAGTACGCAATTATAAATTATGCTGATAATGTTTTGGACAATTTATACCGAGACATTTCGGGAAATACTGTTAATGTGGGTGATAAGATAGATTGGAATAAAGATTATATTTTTAACTATGAATGGGAATTGAAGCATTACTCAAAATACACCTTAAAAGATAAAGAAGTATCTACGGACATAAAACATGTTTGGGAACTTTCTAGGTTTTATCACTTGGTAATATTAGCTCAAGCGTACCAACTTACTGCTAACGAAAAATATGTTGATAAAATTATTGATGATGTTTTTACATGGATTGAGCAAAACCCAATTAACCATTCGGTAAATTGGACTGTCTCAATGGAAGTTTCTATACGGGTAGTTAATTTAATTCAAGCAATTGCTTTATTGAAACAATCAAAAAGACTTAATATAAAAATTAGAGCAAAATTAAATGAAGTAATATACTTACATGGTGTGTATATATGGAATAATCTTGAGAAGGGTTTGAATACAAATAACCATTACCTCTCAAATTTAGTTGGTTTAAGTTGGATAGGACTTTATTTCAAAGGTGCTAAAAGTACATACTTGTCACATATGTCTAAAAGATATTTAGACTTCTCAATTGAACAATTGCTCAATGAGCTGCATTACCAAATATATGATGATGGTTTTAGTTATGAGGATTCTATTTCATATCATGGCTTAAATACAGAAATGATAATATTAACGATTAATATTTTTGAAAAAAATAATATCAAGTACCCTATTGCAATTGAGAAAATTGCAATCAAGATGGTTAAAGCATTACAGAAACTTATGATTAATCATAAGCATATCCCATTAATAGGTGATGTGGATAATGGAAGATTAATTATATGTGATGTTTTATCCATTAACGACAAAACTGATTTTAGCTATTTAATTATGATCGCCAAAGAAATGAGTTTATTAAATGAAGATAAAGAAATAATATCTCCTATTGGGTTAAAAGCCAGTGGTATATACCGCATCTTTAATGATGTATTCGATATTATTGTAAAATGTGGGAAAATAGGGATGAATGGGCTTGGTGGTCACGCTCATAATGATCAACTGAGCTTAGTTCTAAATATTTTTGGAGAACAGATTATAGTAGATCCTGGCACTGGCTACTATAGTGGAGATTATGATTTGAGACGTTTATTACGCTCGACAGATTCACATAATACATTATCTATTAGTAATTATGAGCAAAACGATATTGATATAGATATGTTTAAAATGGAAGAGATGACCAAATCAAAAGTCATACATGTAAACAAAGATTCATTCGAAGGAAGGCATTTCGGTTATCTTGATTCACTTGGAATTGAATATACAAGAAAGATTAACATTTACAACGATCATGTTGTAATAGTAGATAATATTAGTAAGTTATTAGAAGAGTCTTTTATTAATTTTATATTTGATGAAACTGCCACTTTAACTAAAATAGATGAAAAAAATGTTGAAATTAAGAAAAATGAAATAAACATAATCTTATCTATTAAAAATGGGACAATTAAGGTAATAGACCAATATATATCCAAGTCATATGGTGAGGTTAAAATAGGAAAAAAAGTAAAAATAACTATGAATAGCGAATGTTTAGAAACAGTAATTAAAATGAAGTGAGAGGATGAAATTGATGAGAGTTATTAATGTGATAGGTCTTGGTTATATTGGCTTGCCTACAGCTTTAATGTTAGCAAAAAGTGGTTTGAAAGTAGTAGGCACTGATCTTAACATAAAACTAGTAAATACTTTATCGGAAGGTAAACCCCCTTTTGAAGAAGAAGGATTAGAACAATTATTCCAAGAAGCTTTAGATAATGGAATAGAATTTACAACTGAGTATAAGAAATCAGATACTTACATTATTGCAGTACCAACTCCTTACTTAAAAGACAGTAAGAAGCTAGATCCTAAATATGTAATTTCTGCTGTCAATAGCGTACTTGATGTTTGTGAAAAAGGATCATCTCTAATAATTGAATCCACTATTTCACCCGGAACAACAGATAGATATATCCGCCCGGAAATTGAGAGCAGAGGGTTTGTAATTGGAGAAGATATTCATATATTACATGCTCCAGAAAGAATTATCCCAGGAAATATGATCTACGAACTTGAACATAATTCCAGAACAATTGGTGCTGATAATAGCGAAATTGGTGGAAAAATAAATGGGTTGTATTCAAAGTTTTGTAAGGCGGAAATCGTTGTAACTGATATTAGATCTGCAGAGATGTCGAAAGTGGTTGAGAACACTTATCGAGATATAAACATTGCATTTGCTAATGAATTAGCAAAAATTTGTCGTACTGATAACATGGACGTATACGAAATAATTAAAATTGCAAATAAGCATCCACGAGTAAATATATTACAGCCAGGTCCAGGAGTTGGAGGCCATTGTATATCAGTTGACCCTTGGTTTTTAGTTGGAGATTATCCAGATTTAACAAACCTTATTCTGACAGCCAGAAAAATAAATGATTCAATGCCGAGACATGTGCTAGGAAGAATCAGAGATATCATGAGAGAACATAACATTAGAGATATATCTAAGGTTGGTTTGTATGGATTAGCATATAAAGAAAATGTTGACGATACTAGAGAAAGTCCCACGCTTCAATTATTAAATAGAATGGACGAGCACCTAGCTTTTGGGGTGAAAGTTTTTGACCCGTTTGTAAAAGAGAGGATAGTAAATGACCAGTTTCTAAATTTTAATGACTTTTTAGATGAAATACAAATTCTTGTTGTTATGGTTGGACATGACCATCTTAAAAGTAATATGGATTTAATTAAAGATAAACTAGTCTTAGATACTAAGAATATCTGTACTTTTCATGGTTCATATACATTGTAAATATTAGGGTATGAAAATTGATGCAATTTAGAACATTTCTAATGCTATTATAAACTTCCCATTGGGATTAGGAGAAAAGTTAAATTTGAGTGGAAATGTATCTCTATTTTACCCAACAAATTTCAATTTGTTATTTTTGCATCTGGATTTGTTAGAGGGATTATTGTTTTCCATAGCTTTATGTTTAGTCTATAAATTGAAAAGGAAGTACTCAGAATGAAAATTACAATAGCTGGAACAGGTTATGTAGGCTTATCAAATGCCGTTTTACTGGCTAAACATAACGAGGTAATTGCATTAGATATTATTCAAGAAAAAGTAGATATGATTAATAATAAAAGGTCTCCAATAATAGATAATGAGATTGAAGAATTCCTAGCAACAAAAGAACTGAACTTGACTGCAACCACGGACAATTATAAAGCATTTAAAGATGCCGAATATGTAATTGTTTCTACACCTACCAATTATGACCCTGATAAGAATTACTTTAATACGAGAACTGTTGAAGCGGTTATTGCCAATGTTTTATCTATTAACCCTAATGCAGTGATGGTTATTAAATCAACGGTTCCGGTAGGCTATACAGAAGCAGTGAGAGAAAAATTTGAGACAGATAATATTATTTTTTCACCTGAGTTTTTAAGAGAAGGGAAAGCATTATATGATAACTTGTACCCTTCAAGAATTATAGTTGGTGAACAGTCTGATAGAGCAAAAGTTTTTGCTGATTTGCTAGCAGAAGGTGCGGTTAAAGAAGATATTGATGTCCTATTTACCAATTCAACAGAAGCTGAAGCTATTAAACTATTTGCAAATACTTACTTAGCTATGAGGGTAGCATTTTTTAATGAGCTTGACTCCTATGCAGAAGTAAGAGGATTAGATACGAAACAGATTATCGATGGTGTTGGTCTAGATCCACGAATAGGTACACATTATAATAATCCTTCATTTGGATACGGCGGTTATTGCCTTCCTAAAGATACAAAACAACTACTGGCTAATTATGAAGATGTTCCGAATAATATCATGGCAGCAATAGTAGATGCAAACCGAACAAGGAAAGATCATGTTGCTGAAATGATTATAAGCAGGGAACCTAAAGTTGTGGGTATTTACCGTCTTACCATGAAAATGGATTCTGATAATTTTAGGCAGTCAGCAATACAAGGTGTAATGAAACGTCTGAAAGCCAAGGGGATTGAGGTCGTTGTGTATGAGCCAGCCCTTCAAGAAGAAACATTCTATAATTCAAGAGTGATTAATGATTTTGAGGAATTCAAGAGGGCATCAGATGTGATTGTTGCAAATCGATTATCTAAAGACTTACGTGAAGTAGAGAATAAGGTTTATACAAGAGATTTGTTTAGTAGGGATTAATAAAATAAGCCCGCTATGCTTATGGCTTAGCGGGCTTATTTTATTTATTATAAATAATAACCTTGTTTTAAGTTACAAAGGTAACTCTATTGATTGCAAACACGTTATTGTTCCTAATATTTTCAAATATGGGAGTCAGACTTATCGGTGTTTACACACCAAAAATTTTAAATATGGTGTTAACTTTGTTATGTTCTTAAAAACAAACAAGTCTCAGTAACCATATTAGAGCAGAGCTCGAAAGCTTCTTATCTTCAATACCATAATACACATTGTTAAAGAATCAATATATCACTTAACAAATAAAAAAGGAAGTTTTATAATGAAAGAAAATTATATAATAAATGGAAGAGTTGTTTCTGGGGAAATTAAAAAAGGGGTAGAAGCAAGATTAAAAGAACTTACTGGTAAAGGGATAACTCCTTGCCTAGCTACTATCCTAGTCGGGGATAACCCCTCATCTGAAACTTACATCAAGATGAAAAGTAATGCTTGTAGGAAGATAGGTATAAAATCGCATAAATATCATCTTCCAGAAGAATCAACAACAGAAGAATTAATTGATCTAATAGGTAGGTTAAATGCTGACCAAAATATACATGGCATACTGCTACAACATCCTGTCCCTTCACAAATAGATGAAAGGGCGGCATTTGATTCAATAAATATTAAGAAAGATGTCGATGGGGTGACAAGTAGTGGATTTGGAAGAGCTGCATTAGAAGTTGAAACCTATCCCTCCTGTACTCCAGCAGCTATTATGGAATTAATAAACCATTATAACTTAGATGTAGAAGGTAAACACGCGGTAGTGGTTGGAAGGAGTCCTATATTAGGTAAGCCTGTTTCCAGTTTACTATTAAATAGAAATGCTACTGTCACCACGTGTCACTCTTACACAAATAATTTAGAAGGCATATTAAAACAAGCTGACATCGTCATCGCAGCAGTTGGTAAGCCGAATTTTATTAAGGGTGATTGGTTAAAGAAAGATGCCATTGTTATCGATGCCGGCTATAACAAAGGTAATATTGGGGATGTAGACTTTGAATCTTGTGATGGGATAGTCAAAGCGATTACTCCTGTTCCAGGAGGAGTAGGACCTGTCACAATTGCTATGTTGCTTAAGCACACGGTTGAGGCGGCAGAAAAGCAATCTCTTAAAGTAGTTAGCCACTAATCTATACATTTTATTGAAGGAGACATCTATGAACAAAATAATACAACAAGATCCGGAAATTTATGCAGCGATTCAAGATGAATTAGAGCGTCAACGAACAAAGATCGAGTTAATTGCGTCTGAAAACTTTGTCAGTGAAGCCGTTATGGAAGCACAAGGCTCCGTTTTGACAAATAAGTATGCAGAGGGGTACCCAGGTCGTCGCTATTATGGTGGCTGTGAGCATGTGGACGTAGCCGAAAATCTGGCCCGCGACCGTGCGAAAGAACTGTTTGGAGCAGAACACGTCAACGTTCAGCCTCACTCAGGAGCACAAGCCAATATGGCAGTCTACTTCACCATCCTTGAACAGGGCGACACGGTTCTTGGAATGAACTTATCTCATGGGGGACATCTGACTCACGGAAGTGCGGTCAACTTCAGCGGTATTCAATATAATTTCGTAGAGTATGGTGTGGATGAAGAAAAGCACCTGATCAATTACGAAGATGTTAGACAAAAAGCGTTAGAGCACAAACCTAAGCTGATCGTAGCGGGAGCAAGTGCGTATCCAAGAGCGATCGATTTCGCGAAATTCCGTGAAATTGCTGACGAAGTGGGAGCATACCTAATGGTAGACATGGCTCACATCGCTGGTCTCGTAGCGGCTGGTCTTCATCAAAACCCGGTTCCTTACGCAGATTTCGTGACGACAACGACACACAAAACACTCCGCGGACCACGTGGCGGTATGATTCTTTGTAAAGAAGAATTTGCGAAGAAAATAGACAAGTCTATTTTCCCTGGTCTTCAAGGTGGGCCACTCATGCACGTCATTTCAGCTAAAGCTGTGTCATTCGGTGAAGCTCTGCAGGATTCCTTCAAAGAGTACGCTCAGAACATCATCGACAATGCGAAGCGCTTGGGAGAAGGTCTTGTGAAGGAAGGGATCGACCTAGTATCCGGAGGTTCTGATAACCACCTATTACTGATCGACACTCGTTCACTTGGCTTGACTGGTAAAGTGGCGGAGAAAGTCCTTGATGAAATCGGGATCACCGTTAATAAAAATACGACTCCATTCGATCCGGAAAGCCCATTTGTTACAAGTGGAGTTCGTATCGGAACAGCTGCTGTGACCTCCAGAGGATTCGGATTAGAGGACATGAACGAAATTGCTTCGATCATGGCGTTGACTCTTAAGAACCACGAAGATGAAGCGAAATTAGAGGAAGCACGCAAGCGTGTGTTGGATTTAACAAGTAAATTTGAATTATATCCTAAAAGATAGTGAGGACTTCCCCACTAGGAATTTATCTTCCTAGTGGGGGAATTTAATTATACCCAATACATAGTTGATTGATTTAAAACGATAAAAAATTCACCAACTTCTTTGAGAGAAAATATCTGTTCTTAATTTTGAGATAGGTTTTTCTGAAAAATTTCCTGTGTTGAGATCTGTCCCGTAAATTAAATCAATCATTTCATTTTTATTAAATAAATCTCCATATTTATCTAAGTACTCGTCAATTTGACTGTCATTAAACATGATGGCTTTTAATAGTATATCTTGTGCATCCTTAGTGTGAAAAGAATATTTATCATCTAATCTCAGTACATCAATATTCCTCTCCATTCTTTTATCCAGGGGCTTTAGATTGATTTCCAGAAATTCAGGATCAAAAATCCCTTGTGCTGCCTTTAGTTTATATTCAAACTTTATCATATTATCTATATCATTTTCGTAGGGCGATACAGAAATGCCCTGATTATGTTTTATATGATTACAACTATAACAAACGGGTATAAGGTTATAAAAAGATAGAGCTAAGAAAGGATATTTGTCTTTCGGGAAAAAATGATCGAATTGACAAGTTCGACGATGGCCTTTACTTCCATATGTAATTGAATTGATATAGTTACGATTACAATAGGGACAGGTATTTACCCCGAGAATTTTGGCTAATTCTAAAGAATTGTAGTGGTTACTCCCTAGGTAGCTATCTTTAGGTGAAAAATTGTTTTTATAAACTCGTACCAACTTGTATAAGAAATCAGGATACTTTTTTTGTTTGTATTTATTCTTAATCTTTCTCAATGTTGGAACATCTGCTAATAACACTGTTTTAAAGCTAATGTTAAAATGGTTTTTCTTAAACCAATTATCAATTTCTTTATAATAATTTATTCCTTTGTATTTTTTATTAAGGTGTTCTTTAACTGCCTCGTAATGTTTATGGGCTATGGAGTCTAAATCCTCATTTTTGATTGATATCATTTTCTTCTTTTTTTCAGCTCCTTTAATTTTTTTTCGTAACGCAATATTTCTTGTTCTATCGGATCTTCTGTTAAATGTGGTATTAACATATCATGTAATTTTTTCCTTAAGACCGGTTCGCCGATAAGTTCAATTATATGTAGAGTTTCGTTTATCTCCTGCTCCTCCAACTTATCACCATTAAGTTTCTCAATAATCCTATTATCAATAATTTCAGAAGCGAATTCACCAATGGTTGACTCTAAAAAGAATTTATTGAATAGAAGTTTGTGGATATTATTGGCGAAGGTTTCCTCACCATTTTCCTTTACAATGATGTCCCCATTGTGGTAATCCAAAGGAATGACATTTTTACTGGGTAAGTCTGATGATAAGAAAGGCGAGTGTGTAGATAATATGATTTGATAACGTTGATTCTTGTTCAGGGTTACCTCTTCTATAAAGTGAAATAATTCATTCATGAGCCTCCTGCACCATTCAGGATGCATAAAAGAATCCGGTTCATCTAATAAAATGATCATATCCCCGCTATCTGCTTGTGTAGAATAAATGGATGTAAAAAGATTTAAAAATGTTTCTTCACCTGCACTCAGATGTCCAGTGGATATACTTATTTTAAAGTCATCTATAAAATTAGAGTTAAGTTTATCTAACCATTGAAGAAATGAAGAGAACGGTTTGTTTTCTGCAAACATGGGTATTTCTATTCCTTTCATAGTGAAATACTCTTCATTCAATGTAATGAGATTAGATATATAATGGTTAAACTTTTCTAAGAAATTCGAAGAAAGACTAAGCTTCTTTCCTACATCAAGTTCTACAAATAACTCCCTGAAAAGTTCGACTAATGACCTCAAAATTTCTTCACCAGACAAGCTTGTATCTATGTTTTTCACCTTATGTTCCAAGAGGAAATGGCCGCTATTCTCCTTAGTATTTGTTTGCCTATAGCTCTTATTTTCATTGGATGCCCTTGTAATATATAAAATCAAGACTTTTAATACATATCCAATTAAGTATGTATATTTAATTCCTATCCTTTTTATCATGTTGGGATTCTGTAGGAACTCTACAATTTGCCTCAGATCCTTAAATACTTTTGTAAATCCAAGGTTATCTTGTATGGAAAACATAGTTTTCTCGATATTATTAAATAGTTTATTACTCTCTCCTTCCCTCTTTTTTAGGTATTTAATAAGTGAATATTTATGGTAGTAACCAATTCGGTTGATATTAACAATTTTTCTAGACACCAAAATATTACTCGGTTGCTCATAATCCATTGCGCTAGAATAAAAAGTGTTTTTTAAGTAGATGATGGATGTTTCGGATGCCTCTTTTGGTCGATTCGATAATAGCTTGTTATCTTTTCCATTTCTCTCAAAGAAACAGGATAGATAAATATCCTCATGCTGCACACTTGTTTCAAAATCTCCTAATAAGTTCACTTTATTCATTAATGCTTCGCTATTTCCTTCTATATAGTATGTATCATCTTCAACATGATAGATCATAAAATACGAAGATTTTCGTTCATCTTCGTCGTCTAAGCTTTTTCTATTAATGGATAGTAGGTCCAAAATTCTCGTTTTACCTGTCCCATTCTTTCCTATCAACAAAGAAACATCAGATATATAATCTGGAAGAATTACAACACATTTGGGCTGTTTTGTAATAAGAAAGTGTATCTTCCCATTAACAACTTCAATAGTCACATCGTGCGTACTAGATAAATTTAATTTTAAGTTGTTTATTCCTCTGAAATTTTCAATATAACAATATATTAACTTCATTCTGTTTCAACCTTTCTAACATTTATAATTAAGGGTAGTAAACGATTATTCTATAGTACTATATTATCAATGTATTGGTAAATTTACACAGGATTAATATTAATAATTGACACTTAGCTACTTATTATATTGAACTTACAGATGCTTGAAAAGCATGGGAAGCATGCGGGCGTAAAATGCCTCCTTGCATGATAATTCCTTATACTGGGAGCTGTTTAAATGCTTATCATGGATAACATAACTATAATCCCAGGGATGGTTGGCTTCTTATAGATTTTAAGGGTATTCTTTATAAATATTGTGTATGTGGGTAATGAGTTGAAAATCATCACTTAGGCTGGAAACCTGGTTTGGATCCCAATCAGTTACACAGAGACAGAGAAGGAAGCGATAAGAATGAAATAAAAAATTATTGGACTAGCTAAGAGTACAAATTTATTGGACCGAGCTTGATGACAAAGTAAGGGTTAGAGCAATGGCATTTTTTTTTGAAGGGATTGTTTTCATGAAGTAACCTTTTAAGAATAATTTTCTTCTCAAGGTGTCTGGAAGTGGATCCCATCGGGGAAATGGAGATCGTGGAGAATATCGTTCCTCATTTAAGGTATAGGAACATAACGTTTTTTGTCGCAGCTTGAACATCATTAGTACCATCGATAGCTGCCACAATAAACATAACTAAGAGTGAAGCTCCAGAAAATAGTAAGTACTTTTTCCACTTACCTGTTTTTCTGATTGCCGATACTAAAGACATAATAGCGTAGATCACAAATCCAAAGAAACCAAGTACACCTATTAGCCACATAATCACACCATCCTTTTTGATCATTACCTATAAGATTACCATTTTTGTAGATATTTTGTAACAAGTCGTTTCCATTCTTAATGAAAGTACAGTGGAATGAATCTACCCTTTTTAAACTTCTCAGCTTCTTGTTTATCACCTTCCTATAACCCCACAACACCATTATTTATATCAATTTCTTCCTAGTCACAGAAGACACTTTTCACTGGCATTGGGGGTCAGACCCCCGAATAATTTTCATTGAGTAACTATTTTAAAAAGAATTCCCTTCCCAGGGTGTCCCATTTCACACTTACTCCCTATATAAACCATGAATAGATCAGAAGGGTGGAAGAGAAGATGAAATCAGGATGTCAGGTAGTGGATCAAATCGGGGAAATGGATATCGTGGGGAATATCGTTCCTCATCTATGGTACAAGAATATTACGTTTTCAAGCGGGAAAGCCCATTTTGTGGCGATTACGTTACTCGCAGATATCGTGTATTGGTACAGACCGACGATGATCAGGGATGACAGCGGGATGATCGTTGGGGCCAGGACGAAATTCAAGGGGGATATGCTGCAGAAGAGCTATCAGGCGTTTGCAGATACATATGGATTCACGAAACGTCAGGTGAAGGATGCCATTGACTTTCTGGTGGAGCATCATTTGCTGGTCCGGGAGTTCCGAACGATCTCGTCTTCGAGCCTTATTTTAAACAATGTGATGTATGTGAAGCCGATCGCCGGGAATGTGAAACGGGTGATGGAGCAACGGTGTAACGTGTCGGACCTCGTTTCCATTTGCCCATCTGTTACGCCGGAACGTACCACGTCATCCACTTCAATGGAAGGTCTGTCACCTCAAGAGGAAGGGTCTCCTGAGGTGGGAGTGGGGACGTATACAGAGAGTACTTCAAAGAATTCTTCAGAAAATCAGGAAGAGGAACAAGGCGCTGGCGAATGTCCTTTCACTTTTTTCAAAGAGAATGAATTCGGCAGGCCGGGGTCTTATATGAAGGAGAAAATCAGATTCTGGTGTGAAAGGCTTTCCGACAGTCTTGTGGTCGAAGCCATGAAGCGTGCGGTAGAGCGGGGGAAGCATTACTGGAGCTATTGTGAAGCGATTCTTGTGAAGTGGGAAATGCTGCACGTACAGGATGTACAGGATGCGAGGGAGAAAGAAAGTCGGCTCATGGCTGAGAAAAGTTCAAGACGGAAATGGTTTACAGAAGAGAGAGTAAAGCCATTACAGAAAAGTCCTAATGATGAGCTTGAAAGATGGTGGGACGAGTTTGAAGCATCCCTTGATTCTGAATCGGGTGATGTGAAATGAAAATAAATGAAAAAAATGTATTCGATGGTGTCCTCCTGAACCAGATTTCTGTATATAAGGGGTGAAGGAGGAGATGAACATGGATCAAACAGTGTGGATAAAGGAAGATATGGTGGATCATGAGGTGTATCGAAACCCGGCGGACTTAAGGGTGTATGTGTGGATTCTGCTTCATGCAGGACAGGATGGTACGTATATTCACGGAAGTAGCAGGATGTTACATGACATGAGTGAGTCGCTTTGGTATTACAATGGGAAGAAGCTGGATTGGTATTCGAGGGAGTGGATCAGGGATTGTCTCGTGAGGTTGGAGGGGTATGGGTTGATACGGAATATTGAGGATGGGGTTGTGGTGACGTATCGGGATGGGGAAGGACCTCCTGGGAGTTAAGTAAACGTTTGTAATTTGTCTAGTTAATGACAAAATTATTTATGTACCTAGTTTCATATAAGTAAAAAAAGCCACCCATTCAGGGTGGCCCTACTTACTAGGGGGCATGCTTTGCTTTACTTTCAATGGTTATTTGATCATTTACTAGAAGTGATTACATCTAAGTTCAAATTAAACATCGCGATTTTTTCAACAATTTCTTTTCATTTATAAACAGTTGCCCTCCTTCCATTTGGAAATTGAATATATAATTTTAAAAAATATAGTACCCTGATTGGGGTCTCGGCGCATCAGCGACCGAAACCCTTCAACACGAGCGCTAAAAGGAATCCCCAAGAAGCACTAACGAGTACATTCTCTGCCATGGCAAAGCCATAATCCTGCGGAAAGTTAAAGTCGACATCGATGTGAAACACTAAGGTTATGTAACCCCGCAGTAAGAAAAGTAAAGCCCATAATACTAAAATTCCGAAACCTAACATCATTTTCCCATTGAAATTTGTCATCGCAAATTCCCCCTATTTAGTAAGTAGTAAGCTGGTACAAACGACCTACCTATAGGTGGGCCTCCAAGCCCTAGTTAAATTCTACCATATGATTCTAGCTAAATGAATAAAATATATATAATACGAAAAATAAGTGGTAATTCATTAGGCAGTAATGACCTGTTCTAAATGAGAGGTTCAAAGCTTTTATTCAGGTTATTAAGAAGTTGTTCCTTTTAAAGCCCTCTTATTTAGGACTACCCTTTTATCCTGCAAATCCACTGAATAACCCCGCGAATAAAATAAGACTAAGGAATAATTTTAACCCTTTTTTCATCATTCTCTCCTTCTTTTCATAATAATCGATATAAAGAACCTGTCCAAATCCATAATAAAGTAGAACGCCTTCATTGTTGACAGTTATTCATCATTGTCAAAAGCTAATATATTAATCAATAGAAGAACATCCTTTGAAAAAAGGGAATGTTGCGTTAATAAAAATTGCTTGGAATTATCGATTTGTTTACCACAGGTGTAAGCATGTTAATAACCTTCTTCCTAGGTCCTTGAAGTACCAAATAATTGATCCCTACCTCTGTACCCCATCTAAATGATAAAAAATATGCTTAAAAGAATATATTTTGAAGATTTTTACAGTAAAACAGTTCTTTCGACATAGTATTTGCTTCATTAGGTATTATATCCTAATATTCTCCATTTTTTGTAAATTCTAAATTATGATACTATTTCGTTGAACAAGGCCTTGGATCAAAAATACATATTAAGTAAAAGGAGGCTGGATAAAATGAAAAACCCTGCACTTGATTTACAAAGTTTAACCATTAAGGAAGCGAAGAGCGGCCCCCCTACTGGCGGCAGCAGTAGTAGTAGTAGTTCTTCTGGTTTTGTTAATAGTAGTTTAAGTATTCTATGTGGATGAGATCTGTAAATTCCAGATATATATAGTAAAGGAGACTGGTTAAAATGAGAAACCCCGCACTTGATTTGCAAAGTTTAACTATTAAGGAAGCAAAGAGTGGCCCGCCTACTGGCGGCAGCAGTAGCAGCAGCAGTAGTTCTTCTGGTTTTCAAAATAGCAGTTTAAGTATTCTATGTGGATAAGATCTGCAAATTCGAGAGACATATAGAGTAAAGGAGGCTGGATAAAATGAGAAACCCTGCACTTGATTTGCAAAGTTTAACCATAAAGGAAGCAAAGAGTGGCCCGCCTACTGGCGGCAGCAGTAGCAGCAGTAGTAGTTCTTCTGGTTTTCAAAATAGCAGTTTAAGTATTCTATGTGGATAAGATCTGCAAATTCGAGAGACATATAGAGTAAAGGAGGCTGGATAAAATGAGAAACCCTGCACTTGATTTGCAAAGTTTAACCATAAAGGAAGCAAAGAGTGGCCCTCCTACTGGCGGCAGCAGCAGCAGTAGTAGTAGTTCTTCTGGTTTTGTTAATAGTAGTTTAAGCATTTTATGTGGTTAAGATCTGGGAATTCTGAAGACTTTTTAACGTAAAGGAGGCTGGGGGAAAATGAGAAACCCTGCACTTGATTTGCAAAGTTTATCCATTAAGGAATCGAAGAGTGGCCCTCCTACTAGCAGCAGTAGCGGTAGTAGTAGTTCTGGTATAGAGCATAGCAGTTTCAGTATTTTATGTAGTGGCTAAATTATTTAGTTTTTAACGTAATCACTATAAAATTTCAAAAGTTTTGGGGTGAATTTCTTATTAAAAGATTTTATTCACCCCAAATTATTTATTTGGGAGCTAATTACATAGGATAAAAATAGTATCTAAATAAAAATTAAAAGGGAAAATAAAAATATTATGAAGAATAAACTTTTTGATTTAATCACCATTAATTCTAAGATAATATTTGGAATTTGTATTAACATTTTAGGAATAGTTTTCAATACATTAGTGCCGCTTGCAGTTAAAAACTTTATAGACCAAAATTCTAAAGGAAATATAGATTTAAATTGGTCATATATAATTTTCATTTTACTATTATTGCAAGCAATTTTCACTTCAATTGGTACGTTTATGATCACACGGGAAGGTGATAAGCAAATTGCAGATATTAGATTGAAAATAAAAGAACATCTTTTAGAATTGCCAACCAGTTTTTTTGACAATATTAAAAGTGGCGAAATTTCAAGTAGGGTAATAAATGATACCACTTCTCTAAGAAGCTTTTTAACTTTACATATTCCTCAAATGGTCAACGGAGTAATTACAATATCTGTTTCGTTTATTATATTGATGTTATTGGATTGGAAACTGGCAATTTTATTATGTTTGATTTTTCCTTTACATGCTTTAATAGCAATCCCTATAGGAAAGATTAATGAAAAAATTGCAAACCGTACACAAGGTAGTATAAGTAAATTAATAGGTTACACATCAGAGAACCTTAGTAATATTAGAACAATTAAATTAAATAACGCCGAAAAGGGTGTTTATTATAAATTCAAATTAGAAATTAATAATTTATATAGCTTGTCTGTAAAGGCAGACAGAGTTTTTGCTATTACTCAGCCTATTCAGAGAATTTTCGCTATTGCCCTAATAATAGTAGTAATTCTTTATGGAGGTTTTAGAGTTAGTCAAGGGACATTGACAGCAGGAACACTAATCTCTTTTATGATTTTTTTGTTTCAACTTATTGGGCCAATAAATAGTGTAGCAGATTTTTATAATAACTATAAGCAGGCAAAAGGCTCCACTGAAAAGATTTTCTCGATTATTAACACAAGAGTAGAAAATGATGAAAAAGCAAGCTTAAAAATACAATCCATCTTAAAGCCATATAGTTTGTCCTTGAAGAATGCAAACTTTGCATATAATGATCGTGAAATTTTAAAAAATGTAAACATGTCCTTTAATGCCGGAGAAAAAATAGCCATTGTCGGGGCAACTGGGTCAGGGAAGAGTACCATTATAAATTTGATTACTAGATTATATCCATTGAAAAAGGGAATGCTTGATTTAAATCAACAAGATGCAACAGAAATAAAATTAGATAATTGGAGAAGTTTATTTGGTGTCGTATCTCAAGAGAATACAATTTTCACTGGAAGTATTTTGGATAATTTAACTTTTGGTTTGAATTATTTACCTACAGAAGAAAAAATTCAAGAAGCACTAACTGTTGCAAACCTATATGAAGATATTGCAAATTTACCAAATGGTGTACAAACATTAATAGGTGAAAGAGGATTGAAACTTTCGGGTGGGCAAAGACAAAGACTTCAAATTGCGCGTGCATATTTAAAAGATGCTGCTTTTTTAATTTTAGATGAGGCAACTTCTAGTCTAGATTCTTATTCAGAAAAAATAATATCAGATAACTTGAAAAACTACTTGGGTAATAAAACGTTAATTTCAATAGCACATCGACTCTCCACAATAGTTGACGCTGATAGAATTTATTTTTTAGAGAATAATAAAATTAAGGATTTTGGAACTCATTTTGAACTACTACAAAGAGTTCCAAAATATAAGGAATTTGTAGAAGAACAAATAATAAAAACAGAAACTAGTCTAGAAAATGGAACCAGACACAAAATAATATAAAACGAATAGGGTGAAAAAATTGTTAAATGAAATGACAGAGTACCTTAGATATTCAGCTAATAAAGAATCATTATTTTACTCTAAATCTCTTGAAAATACAGAATCCAGAAAACCCTTTGAAATTCCAAAGTTTGACAAAGTGAAATGGGCGGTTTATTCTGATGACTACTGGTCCTATTTTATGTTTAAAGAGAAAGATTTTCCTGATCAAGGATGGAAAATACATATTACAGCTGATCTGGAAGAAGCATCACGTTTGTTGTATGATGTCGCTGAATATTTATTCAGAGAAGAAATTTCATTTAAGTATGTCCCTAATTTTAGAGCTCTAAGTAGTAAAAATGTTAAATATGCTAATAGGGGCGCTTCAGGTAAATTTATAACAGTCTATCCAGAAAACAATGAGGTATTCTACAAACTTTTGAATGATCTAAAAATAGTAACTGAATCTTATAAGTTAGGCCCTTATATTCTAAATGATCAGCAGTGGCAGGGGAGTAATGTATTTTTTAGGTACGGAGGGTTAAAAAGAGTAACAACTGAGTTAAATGGTGAAAAAGTATTAGCTATTAAGAGACCAGATGGCACATATATTCCAGATGAGAGATTACCTTATTATCACTTACCAGATTTCGTGGAAGAACCTGATTTTCTTAAGGAAAATAATACATTTCCTTCACAGGATTTATTTAACAAATTAAAAGATTTTAATATTATTGAAGTCATTCATCATAGTAATGCCGGTGGAGTGTATATAGCAGAATTTAAAGGGAAGAAGGTTATTCTTAAAGAAGGAAGGCATAATGCTGGTACTGATGGGAATGGGAAATGTGCGTTTGAGAGAAACAAAAATGAATATTATAACTTAAAACGCCTTGAAAGTGTAGAAGGAGTGATAAATGCCCACGAATACTTTACGGCTTGGCGTCATAATTATTTTACGGAGGATTTTCATGAAGGCGGTAGTTTAAGAGAATTTATAGCCCGAGAGTTCCCTTTTACTAAATCTAAGGAAAGGACCATGGAATATGCAGATAAATGTATTGATATTATTAAACAATTAGAAAAGGTAATTGAAGAGATACATGAGAAGGGTATTGCTATGGGAGATCTTTCCCTAAATAATATTATGTTATCAGAAGACGATTTGAAAGTAACATTAATAGATTTTGAAGTCGCTACATCACTTGGAAGAAACTTTATACCAACAATCGCTACTCCTGGTTTTATTTCTAGTGAAGCCAACAACTTTATGGAAGCTGATTGGTTTGCTGTTTATCGAATAGCCAGAATGCTCTTTTTACCTATTGTCCCGGTGCATGACATCGCACCACAGATCATCCACATTCATGACAATCAAATCAAAGCCAAATTTGGTGAAAAGATAATAACACTTTTGAAACAAATTGAAAATAAAGTATCAAAGTATACGAACTTACGACCACAATCTCCATTCTTGAATCAAAAATTAAGTGCACCAGCTAAAGAGCTTAGTATTGATAATATTGATTATTTCATAAGCGGATTACAAAAGGGTATTTTAAATAATTTAGAAATTGATTCCATTTCACTCATTAAAGGTAACATTGAACAATATAATAATTCAATTAATAAATATAATATCGCATATGGTTCATTTGGAGTGATACTATCTCTAATACGTTCTGGGGAAAATTTCAATGAAGCAATTAAATTACATTTGAGTGATTGGTTTGATTTAATTATTCCCTATATTGAAAAGGAGTCTGAAGATCCTGAAATCAACCCTGGTCTTTTTCATGGTTTTTCTGGAATAATAACAGTTCTTTACGAGCTAGGGTATAAAGAGAGCGCATTGTTAGTACTGGAGAATATCTTAACGAACTTCAATGAAGATAAAATTGATGCCATGGATGATATTTCAATCTTATCTGGATTGTCAGGAATTGGTTTACTCTATCTATCTTTTTATAAAATTCTAGATGATAATAATACTTTATTAAAAAGTATTAGATTAATTTATAATAAGATAATATCTATTTATAGCAATAATAAAGAGGATGTAAAGTCTGTAGCTGATTTTGGACTTTTAACAGGCTGGTCTGGAGCAGCATTATTTTTAGTTAAATCTAGTTTGGTTTTGGATGAAGGGAATGGAAGAAGTATTGCATTTGAACTATTGGATGAATCTTTTGAGCCTGCCATAGAAAATGAACATAATAGCGATGACTTATTTATTATTGATGAAAGTCGTGGTTTTGAAAGGCTAATACCCTATATCGGCAATGGGTCGAGTGGTATAGCGTTAACTATGTTAGAATTTCAAAAGGAAGATGAAAGCTATTTAAATGATTCCAGAAAAAAAATTCTAGATAGATTTATTGATAGTAATTCTTTATTTTGCTCAGCAAACGGTGGATTTATGAATGGGTATGTGGGTTTATTGCCATTAGCGAATGCTGTAAGCCATTCATCTGGAGATAATAATATGATTAAATCCCTTTTAAATAATTTGAATAATTATTTTGTTAGAAAAGGAAAGGATGAAATACTTTTACCAGGGGACTATGGATTTAAATGTTCAATGGATATTTCAGGAGGGGCAGCAGGTGCATTATTAATTCTAAGTGATGTAAAAAAAGGTGTTTGGGGTTCTTGGCTACCACTTCCATATACAGGTATGGAAATGTTTAATGCTTAACTCGTTAATATATTTATGAATAAAACTTTAATAGAAATTAGATAAATTAATGACAGTATCTGATATGAAGGGAGCATTTAAATGAATCTTTTTCTAAAAGGGTTAATTAGAGGGATAATACTATTTGCTATCTTAATATTAATTTCGTTATGGAATAGGTTCTATGGGGTAGTAGAATATTCAAACATTTTTTTCTTTTATAGTTTAATAGCGTTTTTCTTAGGTGTATCAAGCGTAGTATATGAAATAAGTCAATTGAGTTTTTTAAAGCGAATATTTGTTCATTATATTGTAATGCTTTTTACTGTCTTTCCCATTTTATTATTAAGTGGTTTTTATCAACTAAATTCCTTTGGAGATGTAATAAAAGTATATTTCAACTTTAATGAAGCAGGAATTTTCTTGTTTCTTTCAACATTTCTCATTTTTAAATTGCGTGAAAAAATATATTATATGAGAGTATCTAAATAACGCGAACATGGAAGCCACCTTTCATACTACAGAGTGGATCGTTGTGTATCTAAATAGTATGTATCTAATCTACTTTCCCATTTTTTGAACATCATTTAATAGAGATTGATTTTTCTGAATTTTAAATATTTGTAGAAAGGTAGGGAATGTTATGCATTCAAATAAAAAGGAAGAGTTTCCTGAAAAAGAGATAGTAACAGAAAAAAAAGATAATACTCAAAGTAGTAATAAGGTGATAGAGTTATTATTACAGCATGCAAAGGGAAGTTTTGATTAAGAAAGTGAAGCATGGGGCCGGGTATCATTCAACTTCTTAATTTTATATTGGAATGATATTAAAAGGGTAGAATAGGAACTTTCCCATTCTACCCTTGTGCTCTAATCCAGCAACCTTACAAAAAATCCATCCCCCTTATCACTCACCTTCACCACTGCAGCCTTTAACTTCCCTTCCACATCCATTCCCGTTCCTTCAGGGATGAAGAAGTGTTCGATTCCATAGGTGATCTGAACGTGATTGTCCCAGGAGCTTGTTACTTTTCCGTTCAGGAGGACATCCCCGGATTTTGTTTCATATGGCGTATGCCATTTTCCGTTAAATCGGTAAACACCTGCATATTCATGGGTACCCTGTTCATTTTTACGTAACACGATGGTGATTGGCCCATTGTCATCAATGGACGTGTCTTCAAGCTGAGAAATCGCGTAGTTTAACTCGACATAGTCACCCTGCAGAAGAGATCTCGGATCGACAGGTTGAAGATCCAGTATGATTGTTTCCCCGTTTTGCAAAAGAGATTCGTTTGAATAGACCTGATACCCGATCCATCCCCCTTGAAGGAATACGATGAGGAGGATCCTAAGCTTCTTTCCTGCAAGAATGGAGTGTGAGGACTGTTCAGGTCCGGTCTTTCTGTCCAGGTAAACAGCCACCGCAAGGAATAGGACACCCAATACGGCCATGAGTAGGGATTTGTGGACGAGCTTCCATGCCAGGTCGTAATACAGCTGGACGAGTAGCAGGAACCAGAAGATCAGGGACGAAATCCAGTAGAAGGTACGGTCCTGTTTTTTGAATAGGTAGACTGCCCCCGTTGTGATCAGGAAAAACAGAGAATTATAGACGACATGAAGCATGGTCGAAAGATCGATAGCCGTTAGCCAGAAGAACGTAAGGAACCCAATAAGGAATGCTCCATATTGGAGGACATGCTTTTGATAAGTACCAAGGTACACGGTCGTGTTCAAGAGTACCATCACCAAAAGAAGAGGATGTAAGCTAAGTTCCATCGTCCCGCCAAGAAAGATCCCCACGTTACATTGAAATAGAACATAGAATACAAGCTTCGCAGCGGCTCGCTTCTCCAAATAAAACACAAAGGCCAGAACGAAGAACATCACAAACGAAAAGTCATCAACGCTACTGGCGATCATCCCGATGACGATGCCGGTCATCATGAGGGAATACTTGGCGGGGGACGGCCAGCTCGTGAGCGTACTTGGAATAACAAGCAGGACCGTGGCGAATAGGAATAACCCGACCATCGAGACATCAACCATTAAGAGAGAAAGCAGACCGAAAACGGACGCCACGATGAAAACAGAGGCGATGGTTGTGACGCTTGCGACCAAGATAGTCTTCGTCCAGTGACGGGATGAGGCATGCTTACGTAAATAGTTCACTAGGAAAACACTCCCCGTTAACAAAAGAACAGCGGCAAACAGGAGTCCGACAAAGAAAAGGCTGGATACATACCGGGCCATCAGTTCGAACATTTTGATGATGATGAAGCCTGTTCCGAACATGGAAAGAAGGATGAAGATGGATGTGTCTTTATGAAAGTATCTGTACAATCCCATTGCTAGAATGACAATATAAAACAGGCTGAAGAAAACGGCATATTCGTTATCAAATGCTGTGACCATGAAAAGAAGGTTGGCTGAAATCAGGCTCAGGTACAGGAGCGTCTTGGATGCGATGTAGCCTTTTTTAACGATGATAAATAAGAGAGTGTTCACGATTCCTACGCCAAACGCCATCCACGTGTGGGCGAGTGTCCAGTGCCCAAAGGGAGTTGAAGGGAAGAGGTAGAAATAAATCGTCAAATGGAGGAGGATATGTGTTAATGCGTAGAACCCACTGTACCTTGTGTACAAGCTAAAGAGGAATGCCGGAATGGACCAGACAAGAAATAGCAGATAACTGTCCGCATGGGAATTGTACAGCTGTCCGAGTAACGCAACGGACAAGCCGAAGGAAATCACCCCGCTAACCAAGAGCCAGTTCGATAAGAAATGGGCATCCTTTACCACACGGTCCACCACAAAAGCAGCCCCATAAAACAACACAATCAACATCCCCGCCAAAGCCACCTTCTCAAGCCGGGAAAACACCTGCCAATTAGAAGCAAAAAAATAAAGTGCACTTGCCAGTACAAACACAACCCCGAATAAATACGTCAGTGAAATCACTTTTTTCATATATTTCACCCCTTTTTTAGTTTATATTTTATTATATGAGGGTCGAGAGGGATATAGGCATATGAGATGGGACACGGGGACAGGTACCCTGTCCCACATTCTTGGTTGTCTGGGACAGGGTACCTGTCCCTATGTCCCATCAGTTAAAATTCATCCTGAAAGAGTGGAAGTAATGAAAAAGAATTTTACTTATACGTGTAGTGTCATCATCATTTTATGTGCAGCTATTTTTTTTCTGTTTGAAGAATCTGATATAGCTGGTATAGCTTTAGGGGTCTGTTTTTTCACTCAGGCTGCCCTCACCATCAGCTTTTTTGTTGAAGAAGAATAGGCAATGGTATGGAATCAGGCAGGGTCTATTTGCTTGGCTATTTCCTCAATTTTGGGTATGAGAAAGGAAACGTAAGGCTCATCTTTTCGTATTTCAAACATATGCAGGGCATGTCGAAAGTAAGGAAGTGCCTGCGCATATTCCTTTTTCAACTCGAAGTTGTAGCCGATTTGATAATGAAGCTCACCGAGTCCCCAAAGAAGCTCTTCTTCAAAGCACCATTTAATGGCTTTGAGACAGTAGTCTGTTGACTCTTCAAGTTCTCCTAAACGTGTAAGGACTCTGGCTGTACTGTAATATATTTTGGTTTTGATCGATTTATCCTGCAGTTGTCCGGTTGTATTCATGGCGGCTATGACTTTTTTATAGTAAGTAAGAGCCTCTTCATATTGCTGCATATTGTAAAGAATGGCTCCATTGCTTGAAAGGATTTCCATTTCTCTTTCGGACATGGCCTTTTTCTGATTGGCGGTCAGTCGGTAGGCTTGATCGAAGAGGGAAAAGGCGGCTTCGGCATCCCGCTTGACCTCAAACTGAAAGATTCCTTTGTGCCAATAAAGAAGCTGGAGAAGATCATTGTCTTTATAAAAAAGGGGATTTTTCTCTTCTATCCTGACTAATTCCATCATCTCTTCATATTTTCGATACACTCTCAAATACCTCAGTTGTTTCTCCACTTCCATAATGTAATCCAGACGAGGCGTGGTCCCGATTTCAAAGAAATAGTTGACGTCCACTCCCAATTTGACCGAGATTTGGTATAAAGCGGTGGCACTTGGATAGATGTCCCCTTTTTCTATTCGGCTGATCAGCGCCTGAGTGCAGATTCCTTCTGCCAGATCTCCTTGAGTGATACCGACAACCTTCCTTAATTCTCTGATCTTTGTTCCGATTACTGAATAATCCATGGGGTCACCTCCTGGGTATTTTTATATTTTAACAGAATCAATCATAAACTGTGGGCATGTCCAGTAAAGTACGGCATTGTGCTTACACCTTATTTTTTGGGATAAAGCTGTTTCTGAAGGGGGGAGCGCGTTCTTGAGGATGCTCTAAAAAGATAGCGGGCAGAGGTGGAAGCCTTTCCCCCTCTGTCCGCCGGCAACTTATCTGAAATACTCTTTAGGACTAACCGATAAGAATCTGCCTTCTGAAACGGAATTCTTATCCTTGAGCTCTAATTGTAACTGATTCATGATTTTTGATAGTTTGAGAGTCTCTTGTTCTGATATCGTAAACTGCAATCCATATTGATGTACATTGCTTGTGTATTCATTTTTCCAGACGACATGCCCATGGAAGAGCAGGGAGTGACCCAGTACGTCTGTTTCAATATTGATCACTACATCATTTCTGACAGGTAGATGAATCTGTGATAAAAACCTTATTCCTCCAAGGCTCATATCTTCTATTAGAATCTCTGTCTTGCCGAGGTTCACTTTCTTCCCGTTAAATTCGGATATGGTCATATCCGCTTCCAGTGGCTGTTTGAAATTCAATCTGAAGTATTTTCTTCTATTCTTAGTGATACTCTGTTTGGTTGATGGGCTCGGTACAATGACCCTCTTTTTCAGCAATGCGACAAATGCTTGAGGGGAAACTGGCTTACTGAAGAGATATCCCTGAATGAAATCGCAATCCTTTTGTTTCAGGAACTGTAATTGTTCCAGTGTCTCCACACCTTCTGCCACGATGGTGAGTCCTAATCCGTGGGCCATTTGAATTAAGCTTGAAATGATGATTTGATCCTCTGAATCTTCCATAATATGATCAATGAATGATTTGTCTATTTTGATCGTATTTAAATCAAACTTTTTCAAATGAGTGATAGATGAATATCCAACACCAAAGTCATCGAGGGCGATTTTGATACCTTTAGCTCTTATTAGATCGATTGTCGAGAATACGGTGTCTGATGATTGAATGAGAGATGTTTCTGTTAGCTCGAATTCAATAAGTTCCGGTTGTATTCCATAGGCTTGTAGTGAAGAATCGATCACTTCGATAAGATTTCTCTTCAATAACTGTTTGGGAGAAATGTTGATGGATATCGGTACAGGTGCTACCCCTTGTGATTTCCATTCTTGAATCTGAATGCATACTTTATGAATGAGCCATTCACCGATTTCACAAATCAGCTCGCTTTCCTCGGCGATCGGAATAAATTCCCCGGGAGACACCTTTCCCCACTCAGGATGCTGCCATCTGATTAACGCTTCGGCTCCGATCACTTCTCCAGTACCGGCCGCTACCTTGGATTGGTATTCGATATAAAATTCATTATTCGTCAATGCCTGTCTCATATCTTTTTCAAGATGATACACCTTATACGAATTGATATTCATGGAAGGAGTATAGATTTTAAATGTATCCCGTCCCAGGTGTTTTGCGTTATATAATGCCGTATCCGCATTTTTTAATACAGACTTGGTGCTCACGTCAGCGTTCTCCTCAAAAGGATACATGCTTATTCCGATACTGGTGGTGACATGAAGTTCAAATTCTCCGATACTGTACACATTTCTTACTCTGGATGTGATGAGATCTGAAAGTCGGATGGCTTCCTCGACCGTTACATCATATAAAATAATCGCGAACTCATCTCCACCCATTCTGGCAACAAGGTGTTGATCGGGGATGCATTCTTTCAATCTCTTAGAAACAGCGATCAATAATTCATCCCCAATGTCATGGCCGAGCATGTCGTTTATATGTTTGAAGCGATCAAGGTCCAATAGCAAAATGGCGAATTTCAAATCAGAATCCTGCTGATTTATCAACTGTTGAACTTTTACGTCGAACTGTCTTCTGTTCGGTAAGTCTGTTAGGTAATCATGGTAGGCTAGGTGCTGAATTCGACATTCGGCGTTCTTTTCTTCGGTGATATCCCACATGATTCCGTCAATTCTTATTAATTGTCCCTCCTTGTTTATAACAGGGAAGCATTTCGTGTCAGCCCAGCGCACTTCACCAGAACTGTGGACAAACCGATGTTGGATAAAGGCTTTCTTACCCTTAAATAAACCTTGGATGGCTTGAATGACTTCGTTTCGATCTTCAGGATAGAGCAGTTTCTCCCAGTATCCCTTATGGTTGATGACGAAATCCAGGGTATACCCATAGATCTCTTCAAAACCTGTCGAACAGAATAAAACGTTTCTGGACGTGACATCAATGGACCAAATAACTTCTTCAAGGTTGTTATAGATGGTTTCAATTTGCTTCTCTTTTTGAGCCAGCTTTTCTTTCGCTTCAAAGAGATTGGTGACGTCGTAAAACGTTCCAATGATCCGCTCTACCTGCTGAGTTTCACCAAACACCGGCTTTCCCGTAATTTGAACGATACGTTGTTCTCCGTCCATTCGAAAGATGCGGGAGAAGTGGGAAAAGTTCTTCCCGTTCTCGATCGTATTCGTCATCGCACCGACACATTCCTCCACATCTTCCGGATGCAACAGCTCCAGATATTCCTCAAAAGAAGGGGCGGTTGCCGTTTCTTCATCCATTCCAAATATTCGAAACAACTGCTTGGACCAGAATCCTTCATCTTCTATTAAATTGTATTCCCAGCTCCCGATATTCGCTATTTCCTGTGCTTCATTGAAGCTTCTTTGAACATGTTGGATGCTATCCTCGTATTTCTCCAACAATGTTATATCTTTAAGAATGATGGTTACACTATCCACGTCTTCTTCAGATACATTCGGTATTAACGTAACAAAAGCTTTGATTTGAATGCCGTCTTCGTTATAAATGAATGAATTGAATTGAACCAGATCCCCCGAAAAAGCAGCATCCAGTTTTGAGGTGAAATCATCTGCAAATCCTTCAGGGACGAGGTCATAAGGGAAATCATATCCCTTTTCTTTATATCCGGTTAAGGTAATGAATGACTCATTCGCTTCCACGATCTCTCTATTGGATGACAACGTAAAGACCCCATCAGGATAACGATTATACAATTCCTTTTTAGATTTAATCGATTCTTTCAGTTTCTCTTCATTCGTCATGTCTTTCGCAATGACTAAAATACCGCAAACCTTCTTTTCAACCAAACACGGTGAGGCGGTTACGTATAGCTTAAAGGTTTGGGATTTCTTATTTAACAATGAAAGGGTTGTGACCTGATGCTTCCCTTTTGTTGTTTGATTGAATTTTTTCATCATTTCTTCTAAATATGCCTCATCAATATAGGGAATAAAGGATTTATGTAGAACCTCCTCTTCTTTCACCCCTAATAATTTTTCACCGGATTTGTTTACGGCTAAAAAATTCCCTTCAGTATCTAATAGAAATGTAGCATCTATATTCGCCATGAACACATCATGAAGATAGTCTTTATTCATATCAAGCGTATCAAGCAGCGCGTTGCTCCTGTCTTTCTTTAATAATGATTTAATAGGGTTCAAGTCCATCACCTCAATTGAATATTGAACGATACCGTCCGTTTACTAAAATACCATAATATAACTTTAAAGATAAAAAATCACTGGGAAATTTAGTATGGTATGTCTATGAAAGCATAGGGACTGTTCTGATGTCTTGTATTGTTCGAATGAATAAAAAAACCTATTGGATGATCACCTTTCAGTGACCATTCTATAGGTTCTCGTTAGAATCATGAAACTATCTCCCAAGCCATCCCCCATCAACGGCAGCTAAATGTCCATGAACATAATTCGAAGCTGCGGAAGCCAAGTAAACGACGGTTCCCTTGAAATCATCCGGCTCACCCCATCGATCGGCTGGAATTCGATCAAGAATCTGTTTACTTCTGACCGGATCTTCAATGAGAGCGGTATTCATATCTGTAGCAATATAGCCTGGGACAATTGCGTTCACATTCACACCCTCTTTTGCCCATTCATTGGAGAGGGCTTTCGTGAGTTGTGCCACTCCACCCTTTGCTGCAGCATAAGCCGGGACGGTTAATCCTCCTTGGTAAGAGAGAAGGGAGGCGGTATTGATGATTTTACCTCCTCCTTGCGCCACCATGTGACGACCTGCTTCCTGACATAATAGCCAGACCACCTTTAGATTGATATTCAGCACGTCATCCCAATCGGATTCTGGGAAATCGACGGAAGGAGACCGACGTTGAATACCTGCGTTGTTTACTAAAATATCAATCTTTCCATACGATGAAATTACATGGGGTATCGCTGCTTTGACCTCTTCTACCTTTTCAAGGTCACAAGGAATAATGGAACATTTTCTACCAAGCTGTTCGATTTCTTCCTTTACACCAGTCTGTTCCGGATTCCGTTGAAGTAAGGCGATATCGGCTCCGGCTTCTGCGAGGGCTAATGCCATTGATTTGCCGATACCCCGCGTTGCGCCTGTTATGGCCGCTACTTTTCCAGTAAGATCAAATAAGTTTAGTGTCATATGTATCTCTCCTTCTCCCATCTTATTACAAGTCCATTATGACAAATGCAAGACCTTTTGAATAGGAATGACCTATTGATGGATGATACTAACCTTTTCTTAAAAAGAAAAATCCCCCCTCCTTTAATATAAGAAGGGGGGTCTCAACTAACCTCGGGTCAGGAGAAATAACATAATGGCGATGATCAAGTAAAAGAGTATTTTCTCATTTCCTTTACTCTTTTTTTCAATGATGACATATAAAGAAATAGCTATAGTAATGGATTCTAATAGATGAAGAAGCATTTCCAATCATCTTCTTTCGAGATATTTTTGGAGACAGACCCCGCTCAGCTTTGCTACTAATTTTGTACCCTGTAACCTATTTATCATTAGGATACTCATAAGTGATATTATTAAAGTTATATCATAAATCTCCCACGCTACCTAAAGCTTCATTTTGTTAATTTGAGTACATTTCCTTCCATAAGAATGATAGATTCTAATTGTGGGTTTTAAGTAAGGATTACCATAATCATTAGCTTAATCAGTATTCACTAGTTTCACCTGTTACTGTAGAAAGATTTTTTACATTGGGTCAGCCCCCGACCTTAAAATTGATTGGAGTAAGTATTTGTACACATTAATTAATTACGTTCCGACTCAAATATTTGGACTAATAACATTTATGGTTGCAGTTTATCTAACAATAATAATGGTAAGGCAAAAGAACTTTGAATATGTGTTCAGTAAGTTAATAATCTTAGTATTTTTCTATAGTATATCGATCACTTGTTTTATTCCTAATCTGGATATAAGTTGGGGCATTTTTGCATACGTTTCGTGCCCAAGCTTTATCTACGTGGTTGTTGCATTGCCAATAATTAAATGGCTCAATTCTAATTAGATCGACCTATCTCAATTAGTTAATCGGGTATAATGAAATTTAGAAGCTCTGATTAAGAGATTCAATGGGCTTTGGATATTCGAAGCTACTAGCAGATGGATTAATTTTCTCAAGGGACATAGGAGGAGTTCAATGAGCTACAAATCAAAGTCATTATTTGTATTGTTGCTTTCTATCGTAACACTTTTATTGTCAGGCTGTTTCAATTCACACTATGATGGAGTGATTGGGGCTAAGAATGATGAATTTCATAGGGTATTAGTCATACAAAATGTCTCTAATGGCTTGATAGAAGATAAAGAAATTGGAGAAATCATTAAAATAGCTCAAGAACATGATGGTATATGGTTTGGAGTTCAAAAGGAAACATACGAAAACCTGAATATAGGTGATGAAGTTAAAGTTGAGTATTCGGAAAATAGTGATACTGCAGCTTCTGATCCTCCTATAATGGGTGCAAAGGATATTAAGGTATTGAAATAAAAGAGCCAGAGGGACAGGTCTCTTGGCTCCTTTTCCGGTATGACCGTGCCTGTTTTTGTCCCACTTGGTATTTTGGCCAAGGGACCTGTACCCGTGGTTTCTCTATTTAAACGAAGCATACCCTTCGTCCGCCATCACCACACTACCATTGATCGCATCCGCTTCTTCCAAGGAAAGAAGGTATACGGCATTAGCCAGTTGCTCAGGCTGAGTCAGTTTATTCCCCATCACTTTCGCCTTCATCGAATCAATGATCCCGTGGTCTTTATAGCCCTGGATAATCGGTGTGTCCACGACCCCAGGTGCGATGCCGACTACTCGGATTCCGTAAGGTGCCAGTTCCAATGCCGCTGATTTCGTCATCATGTTCACGGCTCCTTTAGTGGCATGGTAGGCAAACGTGTTCGGTGATGCGAGGACGCCGAATACAGAAGTCGTATTGATTATGACTCCTTTGATATTCAGTTCCTTCATCTTTTTAGCTGCAGCGAAGATCCCGTACGCGACGCCGTGCTGGTTGATATCGATGATTTTATGATAAGCGTCCATGTTCATGTCTAGAACAGGTGTAGGTGACCCGATTCCGGCATTGTTGAACATGATATCGATTCTTCCGAATTCTTCGACTGTTTTTTCGACTAAGCTGGTAACGTCTTCGTGGTTGGAAACATCCGTTTTAATGAAGATGGCTTCGCCGCCGTTGGAATGGATCATCTCCACCGCCTCATTTCCTAACTCCTCATTGAAGTCCGCAACGACAACCCGGTCTCCTTTTTTAGCAAACTTCAGAGAAGTTTCTCTCCCGATTCCGCTTGCTCCACCTGTAATGACCGCTACTCTTTTCGTCATGTGTATTTCCTCCTTATTTTTACATCTAAATTCATTTTATCATTCACATAAATTTATTATAATTTAATAAAACTAACATTTAGTTAAGTGTAGCTTAAGGAGGGACGGACCTTGAATATCGAACAGTTGGAGCATGTGGCAGAGGTGACAAGGGCAGGGGCGCTCACGAAGGCCGCGGAGCATTTGCATGTGAGTGCGTCGGCCGTGAGCCAGTCCATCAGTAAGCTTGAGCAGGAGCTGGGCGTCCAGATCTTTACCCGTAATCGTCAGGGGACTGCGTTGACTGCTGATGGAAAGAATATTATGAAGAAAGTGGACAATGTCTTGGCTGCCATTGGGGAACTGAAGGAAGAAGCGAACCGGTGCACGGATACCCTTGGCGGGGAGTTGAAGATTGGCATCATCCCCGGTCCCATCAACCTTCTGATTGATGTGGTGTCTGCGTATAAGAAGGATAATCCGAACGTGAAAGTAGAGATTCATGAGATAGGGCCGGTGAAGATTATTGAAGGAGTAGAGAACAACGAGCTGGACATTGGCTTGATTTTAACCTCAGAGACATTCGATGTTCAGCATCATGAACTGGTTGCGGAGGAGCTCATGGAAGGAAAGATGGTGGTGGGTGTTCACGAACATTCTCCTCTAGCTTCATACGACCAGCTTACACCCCAGCAGATCATCAATGAAACGCTGGTCTTGTACAATGATGACTATATTAAACAATTTGCGTTTGATACGTTATCACCTTATGGGCCTCTTGATATCCTTTTTACTACCAATAATATAGAAGCCATTAAAAGGGCAGTCCAAAGTGGGGTGGCGGTGACGCTGGGGATGGATTATTCGTTCAGGGCCAGTGCGCCGTATGCAACGCAACCGATTATTCCAATTGAGATTGAAGGGGGAGGGAAAGATTCTCTTCATCTTGCATTGATCCGGAGGAAGGATAGTGTTCCTTCGCGAAGGGTGAAGGAGTTTATGAAGAGGGTTCGGAGGGAGTTATAGTGGGAGGATACTTGCCATCAGCGATCAAAGGCCCTGTCTATCGATTTCATGAGAAGATTATAGAAAACAACAATATTAAAAGATAGTTCCAATGCTGATCAGGTGTGCCAATAAGCTTCTTGACGAATGGAAGGGTGCTCCGGTCAATGAGGTTGGAGAACGGAATCCGGAAGCAGCATGGCATGGCAATGTTTTAAAAGTCGACAGGAATACGTTCACGGTGCTGGTAAACGATCAGAACCGTTACTCCCCTGTCCTTTACGGGTGAAAGCCAAGGATAGGAAGAAGATTGATGATCTGTTTGTGAAAGCCATTCGCGAAGTGTTTCGATCGGAATCTATCAAAGAAGAAATCATTGAAGACTATCTGGAGTCGTCTTCTGGGCGATAATTGGGTGCATCCCATCGAACTCGATCAATTCCTCTACGACTCCACTGCCAATTACTCCATCTGTATAGAAGGGAAGGGAATGCCGGACCTGAAGATGTGGGGGCAGAACCGGGATTCGATCAATTCCTCTCCATCATCCAAGCCCCCTCACATCCTGAACATTCGGAAATGAAAGAATGGGGAGAAATGCAAGGGTACGAGGAATTAGATATCAAAGAGATCAATTGGCGGCTGAAGATGCTGTAGAGGGACGGGGGGACAGGTACACTGTCCCAAAAATGAAAAAGACGAGGGGGGATTTCCTCCTCGTCTCTTTTATGTTTGTGGGACAAGGAACCTGTCCCTCTGTCCCACTTTAGGAATATTTCCTTTTCATATGGCAACAAAAAACGAACTATGCTTTCTGACGTCTCATCTCATCTATCTTCTTCCCAACAATGTCTCTATGCACTGTATGATTCCGAAGTTCAAACATATGAAAGGCCCGTTGCATATAGAAAAGGGCATTTTCCACGTCATTCATCAGTTCATAGTTATAGCCGATTTGATAATGAAGCTCACCGATTCCCCATAAAAGTTCTTCTGCAAAACACCACTTGATCGCTTTCAGGCAATAATCAATAGATTCTTCAAACCTTCCACAGCGAGTCAAGACCCTGGATATCATATAAAATAATTTTGTTTTGATCACCTTGTCATGTAATTGTACTGTTGTTTTCATGGCGTTCTCTACCTGGTGATAATAATCGAGTGCTTCGTCATATTGCTCGTGCACAGCATGAATGGTACCAGTAGATGAAAGGATTTGCATTTCTATTTCGGACATGGCCTTCTTAGTGTTGGCGGTCAGATGATACGCTTTGTGTAAAAGGGTAATGGCCGATTCGAATTCCTTTTTCTCTTCATGTAGGTAGATCGCTTTATGCCAGTAGAGTAACTGAAGCTTCTCATTATCTTTATAGAAAAGAGGATTTTTTTCCTCCATTTTCACTACTTCCATCATTCCTTTATAATCCCATGTGTTTCTGAAGTATTTCAATTGCCTCTCGACTTCCCGAATATAGTCCAGCCTGGGCGTTGTCCCGATTTCAAAGAAATAATTGATGTCGACCCCAAGCTTAACGGCAATTTGATAAAGAGCGGTGGCACTTGGATAAATGTCTCCCTTTTCAATTCGGCTGATGAGAGCCTGGGTACAGATCCCTTCTGCCAGTTCTCCTTGTGTGATCCCTACCACTTTTCTCATTTCCTTTATTTTGGTTCCGATTACGGAGTAGTCCATGGATGCACCTCCTAATGCTCTTTATTGAATAGTTTACCATGAGTCAAGTGGGCCAAGGGGGCAGGTGTTCCTTGGCACCAAAGTGAAAAAAACGAGGGGAAGAATACCCTCGTTTTGATATAAGTTGACCTGTCCCTCTGCTCTTAAAAATGAATTGACATCAATATGAAGATAGCAGAAGCACTGGTTGTGATACATAGTAGATAGATAATCATGACTGCCTGGACTTGCGACAAACCGTAGCTCAGCAGTCGATGGTGCAAGTGGAGCTTGTCCGCATGAAAGATCGACCGGCCCTGCTGGATTCGTTTTAAGAAAACAAACAGTGTATCAAATATTGGTATCGCCAATATCAACAAAGGAATGTTGATGGTGATGACCGTGATGGTCTTCATGGCCCCGATAATGGAAATGGCTCCAATCATGAATCCAAATAGTGTAGATCCCGTATCCCCCATAATGATTTTCGCTGGGAAAAAGTTATGAGGTAAGTAGCCGATCGCCACTCCTAACATGAGTGCAGAGAGAAGTGCGGAAACCGGTTGGTTCATTAAGAAAGACGTGATCAGGAACGTGAAGGCGAAGATTCCGGCCATTCCGCCTGCCAATCCGTCCAGTCCATCCATGAAGTTGATGACATTGATGATGAAGATGATCCAGACCATGGTGAACAGCTTACCAAGAATCGGTGAAAGCTCCATATAGCCTACTACAGGAATATCAATCTGCGATACGTAATCCCCGAATTGAACGATCAGGAACGCAGCAATGATCTGGACCAGCAGCCTTGGGAATGGAGAGAATTCTTTTGATTTTGTTTTATAGTAATCGTCGATGAATCCGATGGTACTTAGCATCACGACTGCCAGTAGTAAGGCTATGGTTAGATTCGTTGGTAAATAATCAAACCAGCGTAGTACCAGAATGCCGATGAGGGTAACGACGGTAAACACGGCCCCTGCAAGCATAGGCAGAGGTTTCTTGTGCACTTTTCGGTTGTTGGGATTATCGACAAAATTGATCTTGATCGCGAAGGGGATAATGAACTTGACCCCTATGTACGTCACGATGGACGTTAAGAGAACGATTATCAGGGATAATGTAATCATTTCGATAGGTGCTCCTTTGTTAAAGTAGGATCTCTAGTAAACTTTCAATTGGTCATTTTCATTCAGTATATTACATAGAGTGAGGATTTTCTACATTTTGTCAAAATATATTTTATGGGACAGGGGGACAGGTACGTTGTCCCAGGTTGCTGGTCTTTCGTTCAATTGTGGGACGAGGAACCTGTCCCTCCGTCCCAAAACAAAGAGGCTGGGACAAAACTAGTCTCTAATAGAAAAAAAGGTGAATTTGAGCGTGCTCAAATT